>NZ_CAXBCJ010000004.1:0-395497 GCF_963974565.1 uncultured Imperialibacter sp.
CCTTGTTATGGATACTTTACTACTTGATCGAAACAAAATTATATACACATGAAATCAGCCAGTACCATTTCGTTTTTGCATTTTTTTATCGCCTGTGTTTTTGTTGTTGGTTGTGGTGGCGAAACAGACGAGCCTGATCCGGTGGAGGAGGTGCATCCGACACTTCTTTTGAGTGAAAGAGACATAAACATCCTCATGGAAGATTCCACGCTGCTTCGATACACAATTTTGCCAGATACTATCACAATTGATGACCTGAAATGGACGTCGTCGGATGAAGAAGTGGCCACTGTATCGGCTACTGGCTTGCTGAGAGCTTTATCGATAGGCACAGCCACCATCAAGCTCAGTAGTGAGAGCGAAGAAGTGGAGGCTACACTAACGGTAAATGTGCTGCCTATTCCATTGTCATCAGTCGAGATTGCTGGTGGGGACTCAGTGGTAGTTGCCTTTGTCAACACAGAGGAATCATTGGATTTAGCTTTTTTGCCGGAAAATGCCACAGACAAAAGCATACAGTGGAGATCTTCGAATACCAATGTGCTAAGCGTGGATCCCACTGGAAAGGCGTTGGCCAAAACCCTGGGCTATGTGTTTGTGGAGGCTTACCGGGAAAACGACCCCCGGATTTATGATGCAGTGACCGTTATTCCAGCCGAAGAAGGCCAGCTGGTGGCCGCCAGCTTTGTGAACGTGGTGACATTTGCAGGTAAATACCAATACAAGGTGTTTCTAGGGAGTATCGATGTGCCTGTAACGACAGGGAAGGTCACTCTGTACAGTACAAACGGCTTTACTTTTACTATCGAAGCGGAAATTGCTGCCACCACAGAAGCAATAGATATTGCCGCCAATCATGCCGCTCAAATAGCCACCCTTGAAGTAACCGAGGCAGAATTTAATGACCTCTCACTCGGAGCGCTGGTGAGTGTAGAAATATCACTTAACGGGGTCGACTATGACGTAATGGTGAATGGCAACAGTGTGATAAGGGTGGTAGAAAAATAGCGGGCCATTGCTGAAGTTAACAATGGCCGCCTTTCGTTTTCGTATGAAAACCCCACGTCGCTGAATCTTTCAGTCCGTCCGGTCTACTCGCTCCTTAATGTTCTGGCCGGATTTGTCTTCAGCGACTTTAGTGCATAGCTGCCCAGCACCACCCAGGAAGTAACCATCACGATGCCAGCCGCCAGCAAGTAGGCGAATGGCCCAAGGTTGATTCGGAAGGCGAATCCCTCAAGCCAGTCGTTCATTACATAGTAGTTGAGGGGCACCGCAATGAGCAAACTTGCGAGGAATAGAAGTGTTGTTTGTTTTAGGAGGATCATGAGTAATTGTTGTACAGAAGCACCTAATACTTTTCTGATGGCCATTTCTTTCATTCGCTGTGCCACAGTGAAGCTTGCCAGACCAAGAATACCCAGCACGGCCACCAGGATGGCCATAAAAGTAGCATAGAGTGTCATCGAGCCTATGCGTTCTTCTGTCTCGTAGAGGTTTTGGAACTGCTGATCGACAAAAGTGTAGTCAATCGGGTGATTGGCGTCAAAGCCTTTCCAGGCGCTCTCAATTTGAGCCATGGTTTCGCTAAGGCCGGCCGCATTGAGGCGTACCAGCAGCATGTTGTAGCGGTTACTGTTTCTGCCCCGGAAAACGTGGATGACAGGCTCGACTGCATTGGCCAATGACCTGAAGTTGAAATCTTTTACTACGCCAATCACCTCAAATCCTTCGTCAGAGTCGGGGAACATGAGCTTATGGCCTTCTACCGAAGCCCAGCCCAGCTGTTTCATAGCTGCCTGGTTGATGACCGACTTGCGTTGGTCGGAGCGCATGTCGATGTCAAAATCTCTGCCTTGCACAAAGTCAATGTCCATGGTGGCGAAATACTTGTCGTCGACACTCACAAACCGCCAGTCGAGGGGAGCCCTGTCTCTGGCATCTTCCGATTGCACCAATACAAAACTCCCGCTGTACCTGCCTGGTGCGGAGTTGGAAGCACTCACCGATTTCACGCCAGGCACTGCTTCGAGCGAATTCCGGAAAGCGGCCCATCGCTGTTCGTTTTCTTCACCTTCACCTGACCGTGCATTGATGATCAGTACATTGTCGGGATCGAAATTCATGTCTGCCGTCTTCATGAAGTTGATTTGCTGATACATGATCAGTACAGCGCTGACAAGCATCACGGCAATTGCGAATTGGCAGGTGACAAGAATATTTTTTGGGTCAAAGCCGCTCCTCTTTAGAGAGGTGCTGCCGTGCATCACTTCTCCGGCCTTCAACTTGGAAAGGGTGAGCGTAGGATAAATGCCGGCTACCAATCCCAGGCCGATAATGCCTGCCAGGAGGCTGACCAAGGGCATGGGCTCAAACAGAAATGCGAGTGACATTTGCTGTCCAAAAAGGTCAATGAAGTAGGGTAGCAGAATAAAAGCCAATGCTATGCCCAGGATACTACCGACGGCAAAAAGAAACGTAGTTTCTCCGGTAAACTGGAGAACCAGGTCTTTGCCCCCGGCGCCAAACGTTTTGCGCACTGCTACCTCTTTGAACCTGCCAAGCGACTGGGCAGCGTTGAGATTCGCAAAGTTGAAAAAGGCAATCAGCAGCAGCCCGAAAGAGATATATCCCAGAAAATAGCCGTACTGCTGCTGTCCCGTGTTGAAGTCGTAATAGTCGGCCAGAGGCATCAGCTCCAGGGTACCCCGCTCAGAGGGAGTGACAAATTTCTCCACTAGTTGAGGGAATTGTGTCTTCAGGGTAGCTGGGTCTTTTCCGTTTTCCAGCTGAAGGAAGCTGAGAACAAACGACGATACCCACCCGTAATCTCCGTCTGCAATCCACTGCTGCCGTCTCGACTCCATGTTTACCAGCATGTTGAAGTTGAAGCTGGAGTTGAAGGGGAATTCTCCAAAAACGCCCGTTACCTCATAACTTACTGGTGTAGCAAGCTGCAGCTCTATAGTTTTACCGATCGGGTCGGCATCACCAAAGAGTCGTTCTGCCATGTTTTGACTTATTACGACCGATCTTGGGTTGGCGAAAACCTGTGCCTTTTGTCCACGCACCAAAGGAAAAGAAAACATATTGAACATGCCTTGCTCGCCGAAGGCCATTCTTTCGCTGAAATCCTGTCCATTGTACCTGATTGTCGTTTGCCCACCAAAAATAATTCGTGAGATGTTTTTGACGCCGGGAATAGCTTTTTGTACTTCTTCGGCCAGGGGTGGCCATGTATCGCTCACGTCAATTTGCCCTCCTTCAGGCGTGGGCCTGGTACGATACAAAAAGTAAATGTCGTCAGCATTTTCGTGAAACTGGTCATAGGTGATGATGTCGTAAGCATAAACACCCAGCAGCAGGCTTACAGCCACACCCAGGGTAAGACCGAGCACATTGATGGAAGCAATGAACTTTCTGTGTCGGATGTTGCGCAGCGCAATGAGGAAATAACTGCCCAGCAGTGGCCAGTAGGAGCCGTTGTACCTGAATTGTACTGAATGCTCTTCTTCGTTGATGTCGGCAGGAGTGCCCAGCTCTTCAATGGCTTTTTTGCAGGCGTCTTCTGCAGAGCAGCCCTGCGTTTGCAGTCGCTCAATACTTTGTCGCAGGTGATCTTCCAATTCGGCGATCACGCCATCTTCCAGGTTCTTTTGCTTTCTGAGTTGTTGGCGCCATTGAATGATGTGGCGTTCGATGAGTTGTTGATTATCCATGTGAAGTTTTTGAGTTGAGTGACCAAAGCTTCTGGAGTACATGGTGCATAGCCAGCCAGTGTTCCTGTTCCTGATGAATGGCTGCCTTGCCAAGCTCAGTAATGGCGTAGTACTTGCGGTGACGTCCGTTGTCCGACTGGTTCCACTGCGAGGTGACCAGCCCCTCTTTCTCCAGCCTGTGGAGAACAGGGTACAGCATGCCGTCGGCCCATTCCAGTTGTCCGCCCGAGAGGGTTTTGATTTGTTGGATAATGTCATACCCGTAGTTGGAACCCTGCTGTAGGATACCGAGGATGAGAGGTTTGGAGGAAGCAGCAATCAATGATTTGGAAAAATCCATATACTTAAGAAGTCTTTATACATAGATAATCAATGTATAACGAAAACGCAAATCAGAAAGCGTGAAAAAGTCTGTTAGCAACTACTTCATGAATGGCTTGATTAGTAACTGGCTGGTAGAGGGGAGTGCCTGCACGAGAGCGGGTTAGGCGATGGTCCAGGTACCGAGCGCCTCATCAATCGCCTGTAGCAGCTCATCTGCATTTGCCTGCGTGAAGCACAGGGGTGGCTTGATCTTTAGTGTATTGTCGAAAGGCCCGTCGGTACCAATGAGGATGTTCTGCTCCTTGAGTTTGTTTTTCACAAAAGCCGCCAGTTCGGTGAAGGGTTCTTTTTTAGTTTTGTCTTTCACCAATTCCAGCCCCAGAAACAGGCCCTGCCCCCGGGCATTGCCTGCCCATTCGTATTTCTTGGTCAGGTTCTCAAAGCCGTTGAGGAGATAGGTGCCCAGTTTTTGTGCATGTTCAGGCAGTTGTTCTTCTTCCAGCACGTCGAGCACTGCATGGGCTATGGCGCACGACACTGGGTTGCCACCGAAGGAACTGAAGAACTCCATTCCTGTTTCGAAGGATGCAGCGATTTCCTCAGTCGTAACAACAGCCCCCATCGGGTGGCCATTGGCAATGGGCTTGCCAAGGATCACAATGTCGGGAACCACTTCCTGCATTTCGAAACCCCAGAAATAAGTACCGAGTCGGCCAAAGCCAGTTTGCACCTCATCGTTGATGCATACACCTCCATTGGCCCGCATATAGGTGTATACTTCTTTCAGGTAGCCTTTGGCCAGCGGCACTTGTCCACCGCAGCCAACGATAGGTTCAGAAATGAAAGTGCCGATGTCGAGGTTACTTGCTTTTATTCTGGCGATCAAATCGGCAGCATATTGCTTGCCTGCCGTACCGTCGTTCTGGGTGTACTGGCCTTTGTAGGTGTCAGGAAGGGTGGCTTCCAGAATGTGCTCTGCTTTGCCCTGGCCGCCTTTGCGGTTGTATTTATAATGACTGATGTCGATCACCTGCCGGGTGTTGCCATGGTAGCCGTGCTCCATTACCACAATGCCCTTTTTGCGGGAGTGCGTTTGGGCCAGCCGCAGGGCCAGGTCGCTGGCTGCACTGCCGGAATTAACAAAAAAGACTTTGGATAGCTTAGCCGGAAACTTGCTCAGCAGCTTCTCTGCATAGTTGTTGTACACCTCGCTCAGGTAGCGGGTATTGGTGTTGAGCCGGGCCATTTGTTGCTGACCAGCCTGCACCACTCTGGGGTGGCAGTGCCCTACGTGCGGAATATTGTTATAAGCATCGAGGTAGGTGTTGCCCAGGTCGTCGTGCATGTACTGAAAGGCGGCACTCACCATGTGGACGGGCTTGTCGAAGCTGATGGACAATGCCTTACTAGCTACTTTAAGCCTTTTGCTCAGCAGCTCATTGGTGTTGTCGGTAATAGTCGGAGGCAAGCCAATAGCTGTGCGAAACTCGTGACTGACCCGTCTGGGATTCATTCGAACCCATTTTTCCAGCAGCTCCCAGGCTGGTTTTTCGCTAATAGTAATGTAGTCGCTGTAGGGCTTCAGGGTTTTTGTGTAAGCCGATTTGCTCACACTCACCGCCAGGCGGGTGCCGATGAGGTAAAACAGCAGATCAATTTCTTTCTCATCCAAGGGCAGCACCTCATGGTAGCCGGTCAGCACCGGGATGGCCCATTCCAGCGGTTCTTCTTTCTCAAACATCACGTAGGTAAGCGCTATGGCCAGCTCGTTGATGAGAGGACTGTAGCACATGTCGCCAAAGTCGATCAGGCCAGTGACTTTGTCGCCATTCACCAGCAGGTTCCAATCGTTGGCGTCTCCGTGGAGGATAGATTTTCGCAATGAAGGCAGGAGAGGATCCACGATCTCCTTTTGCTGCAAGTAAAAGTACTCAGCCCATTTGCGTTTTTTTGGATCTTCGATGTGGGAGGTATGCTGAAGGTTGCGTGCGTACAGTTTCAAATCCCAATCGAAGTCTTTAGCAGCAACGGCTGAGTAGTATTGCCCGGTTAACGCCTTGTCCATTTTGCCAAGAAGTTGGCCCAATGAGTAATGGAGGGCAGTGCTTGGGGTTGACTCGGCAAAGAAGGATCCTTCAAGAAAGGTGAGCAGACGCAGGAAGATGGTTTCGCCTCCGTTGGTTTGGATGATGGTGACTAGCTCCTGCCGGACATTGGCGATGGGGTTGGAGAAGTAGCCCGGCAGCTTGTTGTTGAGCAGCAATAGAATTTTATTCTCGGCATCCAGCAGTTCTTCAAGGCCAGGCTCGTCCTGATAAATTTTGAGTAGGAAGGTGCCATTGTCCGTTATGACTTTGAAGTTGGTGCTGTCGTAGCCTTCGAGGCTTTTGGAGTTGGTGCAGGCGAGGTGGTAGTGTTCCTTGATCAATAAAAGAACGTCAAACTTATCGGTCATCAGGTATGATTTGTGCTTTTGTCCTCAAGCCGGACGGGCTGTTACTTTTCCTAGGATGAAAAGTAACCAAAAATCATCGAAAAATTAACGCACGGGCCATTTGTCCCGCACCCCTCCACCATTTTTCTCCCGCCCGCCGTGTCGGGGGCAATTAAGATCGAGAGCTTTATTTGGGAGGAGGCTTCACCTTTTTAGATTTAGAGATTTGGGGGTATTTGTCGTGCCCACAGCCGTAGCTGGTGGCACGACAAATTTAGTAAATGGCCTAGTCAATCACCTGATGTACCTTCAGCCAGTCGGCCAGCCTATCGGCCCAGGAATTGAATACTTCGTTTTTAGTGTTCACCATCCCTAACCCGTGAGCGCCTTTTTCATAAATATGCATTTCGGCAGGCACTCCTGCTTTCTTCAGGGCCAGGTAGAAGTAAAGGCTGTTTTCTACGGGCACGGCCGAGTCTTCTGTGGTGTGCACCAAGAAAGTAGGCGGAGTGAGGTTGGTTACCTGTTTTTCGTTCGACATCAAGGTTTGCTCTGCCTTGTTGGGCGAGTCGCCCAGCAGGTTGAACATAGAGCCCCGGTGAGTGAAGCTATCGTCCATATTGATTACCGGATAGCCGAGCACCATGTAGTTCGGTCTGGAACTGACTTTTTCGACAGGGTCTTTGCTGCTTTTGTCACCATCAGTGAAATGTGTGCCAAGACTGGACGCCAGGTGCCCACCGGCGGAGAAGCCCATGATACCTACCTTGTTGGGGTCGAGCCCCCACTTACCAGCATTGGCTCTTACCGTTCTTAGTGCTCTTTCTGCATCCATCAGGGGCACCGGGTGGGTGTAGCCACTTTTGTGAAAACCCAGGCGGTAGTAGAGCACATAGGCAGTTACGCCACGGTCGTTGTACCATTTGGCCACCTGCTTGCCTTCGTGGTCGTCGGCCAGATGCCCGTAGCCGCCGCCGGGGCAGATAACAACTGCGGATTTCTGTGCGTTTTTGGTAGCAGGATTGTAAGCCATCATGTAGGGCTGATCGGCATCTTCTTTGCTTTTGGCCATGGGGGCACCGTCAGGCCAGAGGTATATTTTTTCCTGAGCGAAGCTGTTCATCGATATGCAAATGATTCCAAGTAAGAGTAGGTATTTCATCTTTATAAAATTTGTTTTTCAGCGGTTAGATGGAATAGCCAAAGACCTTTCGGAAGTGATAGTTGCTTGTCTGCCGACTTTATTCATATCCGTTGGGTATGCTTGTCATTATGGCTATTTCATGTTTCTTTTTTTTGAAAAGGAAATTACAGCCAAGCGGCGAAATACCAAGAATCAAAAGACAAAAATCAAATAAAACTCAAAAGGGGAAGGTTGAAATTTTGAAAGGCAGTTGCTGCCGAACGGTGATTGCGAGGCCATTATGTAGTTCTTTCCCAGGTCAATGGCTAATGGCCCGTGGCAATCTGGCTATAAGGGGTAAAATTCTAATAAACAGATTGCTCCCGCACTCATCAAGTCGCTCCGCAATTGGAATGAGAACCAGTACTTCCCACCAGGCATTTGCCAAGCGAAATCTTATTCTACTTCTACGTTTATTTTCCTTCGAATCTGAACCTTGTTTGGGCTTTGCCTTTCGTGTTTGTTTTTTGCGGGGTCTGGTTTATTTTTTCTCTGCTACAAACTCCAGCGACACCGAATTCAGGCAGTACCTCAGTCCGGTTGGCTTGGGTCCATCAGGAAATACGTGACCAAGGTGACCGCCACAGCGGGCACATAGCACTTCGTCTCTCACCATGCCGAGCGATTTATCGGTTCCGACGAGGATGTTCTTTTTTTCAAGCGGCTGGTAGAAACTTGGCCATCCGGTGCCAGACTCAAATTTGGTTTGTGAACTGAATAGTGGCAACCCACATGCGGCACAATTGTATTGTCCTTTATCGTGGTTGTCCCAGTATTTGCCAGTGAAAGCCCTTTCAGTTCCCTTTTCTCTCAGCACATAGTATTGGTCGGCTGTTAGCTTTTCTTTCCATTGCGCTTCTGTTAGCTTAAACTCTCCTGTGCCCGTATTGGCCGCAACTTCTTTCTGTCCCTGTGCCTGGCAGCTGGTAACGAACGCCAACAAGGCAAGACCAGTCATTTTTATCAATAAGTTCTTCATGGCTTTCTTTTTTGGTATAACTACGAAGTTAACAACATTGTTGGTTTGCCAGGTTCGCTTTATTTGAGCGAAACGTCACGAAGAAGACCGAATACACACACGAGCAAACAACAAGGCTCAAAAACAAAAAGGCAAATTAACATCAAATACAAAGCTCCAGACTTAGGCCTACTGCCAAATTACCGATCGGTGGAGTTACCCTTCAATTTCGAATTTGGAACTTCTTTGTTTTTTTCCTTTTGCTATTTTTTTTTTACCCAGCTATTCGTTCCTCAGCGTGCTCACCGGATTCGAATAAGCTGCTTTGATCGCCTGATAGCTAATGGTCAGGCCGACGATCAAAAGCGTCAAGCCACCTGCCAGCAGGAAGCTTCCCGGCCCGATATTGATGCGAAAGCTAAAGTCGCTAAGCCACCCATCCATAAAGTAGTAAACCACGGGCACGGCAATCAACAGCGAAAGCAAAACAAGCAGAGCAAATCCTTTGGACAGTAGCAAGATGATGTTGCCAATGGTGGCACCCAGCACCTTTCGTATGCTGATTTCCTTCATTTTCTGCTGTGCCAGAAACATGATCAGGCCATACGAGCCCAGGCAGGAAATAAGAATGGCAATGCCTGCAAAGTAGCCTACGATTTTCCCTAGTCGCTCTTCATTTCGGTATGAAGATGCGAGCGTTTCATCCAGAAAGGAATATTCAAACGCCTTTTCGGGGAAGTGCCTGGTCCAAATCTCTTCTATGCCGGCAATGGTGGCAGGCAGGTTTTGCTGATGAACTTTAATTGAGAACATGGTGAAGTTGGCCACCGATACCCGAAACACTAATGGCCCTATGGGCTGCTGCAAAGTCATGAAATGGAAGTCTTTGATTACTCCAACCACCTGGCAGTCATTTCCTTCTACTGTGAATTTTTTGCCAATGGCCTCTTCATTAGAGCCAAAGCCGTAGTCTTTCACGGCTGACTCATTAACGAGCACTGCGTTGAGGTGGTCAGTTCCAAACGACTTATCAAAGGCCCTGCCGGTAACAACGTTCAGACCATATGTATCAATAAAGTCATAGTCTACCGAGAGCACAGGCGCTATGATATTTTCTTCTCTTGTATGTCCATCGGGAACAACAGGCCGATAAACAGATCCCAAGCCTAGTGGATTATCGGAAAGGGTGGACGCCAACACATTGGGGCTCCTCATCATTTCGTCTTCGAAGGTGTTCATTCGTTGCCTCATGTTGCCTTCAACGCCTCCAAAAGCATTATTGAAATTATTGCTAAAAAGCGGCACGTTAATAATGAAGTCTTTTTCAAAACCCATAGGTCGATTGCGCATGAAGTTGACTTGTTGGTATACTATGATACCACCTGAGATCAGTATGATGGAAACGGTGAACTGAACAATTACAAGTACCTTACGAAACGAAAGACCCGCTTTTCCTTTATTTGAAAGAATACCTTTAAGCGAGTTGGCCGGATCGATTTTAGTTACAAAGAATGCGGGGTACAGTCCGGCAGCGATGGCTGTTGTGACCACCAGAGCAAGGAACATCAGTGCATTGGATGCAGTGATGAAGTCACCAAATAACAGCTCTTTGTCGGTAAGTGTATTCAGGGCAGGCAGCAGGTAAAATGAGAGCCCACAAGCAATGAAAGCTGCTACCAGACTTACCACAAGCGATTCACCCAGAAATTGTATGACTAGCTGGGTTTTCCAGGCACCCAATACCTTACGCATGCCAATCTCTTTTGTCCGTTGCAGCGACTTGGCAGTGGACAGGTTGATAAAGTTGATGCAGGCAATGAGCAGCGTCAAAATGGCAATGGCTGAGAAAATATATACAAAAGTGATGCTGGACACTGGTTCGGGGTCTGCAGCAAGATTGGCATACAGGCGGGTGTCCGACATGGGAAAGAACGACCACTTCTGACCCAATTTGAGGTTTTCAGGAACAAACTTGTCATAGAAAGCTTCGAACCGTGCATTGGCCGTTTCCGCTGACTCCCCTTCTTTCAGCAGTGCGTAGGTGTATAGGTGTGAGGCTACCCAATTTTGGTTGAGTCGTTGCTTCAGCTCCTGGCCGTTGCCCTGTTCTATGTCAAATAGGTTGTCGAACGGAGCGATCATACTGAAATGAACATGAGAAGCGCTGGGAAAGTCTTTTATTATCCCCGTTACATTGAAAGGGTGATTGCCTGCCAGATAAATGGTTTTACCGATGGCGTTTTCATTTCCAAAATACTTCTCAGCTACTTCATCGGTTAGCACAACAGAAAAGGGATTTCTGAGCATTGATGCGGGGTCGCCAGCCACGTACTCAAAAGTGAAAATGTCCTGAATAGTGCTGTCTGCGAAGAAAATCCTGCCTTCTTCGAATTGCTTTTTATTACCAGCCTGATCTACGATTTCGACACTGGCGTCCCTGTTGTACATTCTTGCCGCTTTTTCCACTTCGGGAAAAAATGAGACAAGATTCGGAGCAATAGGCAAAGGACTTCGTGCGAGATTGAATCCATTGATTTCGTATTTGATTCTGTAAATACGCTCACTCTTGGTGTGAAACTTGTCATAGCTCAACTCGTCTTGCACATAGATGAAAAGCAGCAGGCAGCAGGTGAGGCCGATAGACAGGCCAAGAATATTGATGAGAGAATAGGCTTTGTGACGCAGAAGATTCCTTATCGCCACTTTGAAGTAGTTCTTAAGCATGTCCTTTGAATTTTGAGTTACTGTATGAGCGAATTAATGTGAAAAAGGTTGCTTTTATTACGCTAATGGTGGAAATCAATTTCCTTGTGTCACTATTTTTATATCGGTTGACGGCAGTGGCGGCCAGGATTACTCCAAAATAGAAAACAAATGCCAATACACAGAGTGCTTACTGATAAAGAATTGAGCCGCAGGGAGTTTGTGCGAACATCTGGCTTGCTGGGCCTCATGGTGTATGGCGGTGGAGTACTGGTGGGCTGCAAACAAGAAAGTTATACGCCTTTCGAAACAATTATCGAAAATGATATCATGGTAGACATGCGGGATGGGGTACGACTTGCCACCGACGTTTACTTTCCAGCAAAAAGCAATAAAAGAATCGGCAAGGCTTTTCCGGTTATTTTGGAGCGAACTCCTTACGGCAAGCACCTGCCAGTCGTTTCTGAAGTGACAGCGGCAGACACTACAACCTATAAGGACAGGGCCGAGGTGGCAGCATTCTTTGTCAGCGAAGGCTACATCGTGGTCTATCAGGATTGCCGTGGCCGCTACAATTCGGAAGGTGAGTATGTCAAATACCTGTCCGATCCGAATGATGGCTTTGATACCTGCGAGTGGATTTTGAAACAGCCTTGGTGTAACGGGAAGATCGGAACAATGGGTTTGTCGTATGCTGCCCATAATCAGGCATCTCTGGCAAGTGCCGGTGCGCCGGGTGTGGTGGCTATGTGGCTCGACTCGGGTGGCTTTTCCAATAGCTACCAGGGTGGCATCAGGCAGGGTGGGGCGTTCGAACTCAAGCAAGTGACCTGGGCGATTCGCAATGGCCCGAAAGATCCAGAGGCATTGAAAGACCCAGTGGTACAAGAGACTTTTAAAAACATGGACGTGAAAGGCTGGTTCAAAAAAATGCCCTGGCAGCCTGGCAACTCTCCGCTTACCGCCGTGCCCGAATACGAGGACTATGTGTTTGAACAGTGGCGGCATGGCGACTTCGACGACTACTGGAAGCAGCCCGGCATTTATGCGCAGGGATATTATGATAAATTCCCGAACGCAGCTCAGGTTCACATGAGCGGCTGGTACGACCCCTATCCCGAAACGGCTATTGATAACTATCTGGGCATGAAGAAGCTGGGCAAGGGGCCTTTGAAACTCATCATTGGGCCGTGGATGCATGGAAGGAGGTCTTTCACCTACGCTGGCGATGTTGATTTTGGCCCACAGGCTACCCTGGATACGAACCTGTCACCCGACTACCTCACCGCCAGGCTGCGTTGGTTTGATCAATGGATGAAAGGAAACAATAACGGCACCAAAGAGGAGCCAGAGGTGGCGGTATTTGTGATGGGAGGGGGCAGCGGAAGGAAGAACGCTGAGGGAAGGCTTGACCATGGTGGGAAGTGGAGGTTTGCTAAGCAATGGCCAATACCTGAAGCGCAGGAGTTGAAACTTTATTTAAATAGCAGGGGAGGATTGGAAAGTGACCTGGCCGCAGATAATAGGCCTCTTTCCTTTACATATGACCCCGACCATCCCGTGCCGAGCGTAGGTGGAAACATTACGTCGGGTGCCCCCATTATGGAGGGTGGTGCCTTTGACCAGGTGGAGAGTGAGAGGTTTTTTGGTTCAGAAAGTGAAGGCAGAAAGCTGTCGGACCGGTCGGACGTGCTCAGTTTTCAAACAGAGTCATTGGAGCGGGACATCGAGGTAACGGGACATATACTCGCCAATCTTTGGGTATCGTCCAACTGTGTGGATACGGATTTCACCATGAAGCTCGTCGATGTGTATCCGCCGTCCGAAGACTATCCAAACGGCTTTGCGATGAATATTACCGACGGAATTTTACGATGCAGGTACAGAGATTCATGGGAAAGGCCGACGCTTATGACGCCGGGGGAGGTATATCCCATTACCATAGAACCATTTCCCAGTAGCAACCTTTTCAAAAAGGGGCATAGCGTAAGACTGGATATATCGAGCAGTAATTTCCCGCATTTCGACCTCAACTTCAACACAGGCGAGCCCGAAGGGATGGCTACCACTAAGAAAGTGGCTGCAAACACTGTTTATATGACCCCGGAACAGCCTTCGCACATTGTGCTGCCTGTTATTCCGTTTGGAGACTGATGCAGCTTTTGCATAAATTGTTCGTCATTTTGATATGAATTTCCGTATACTCAACCATTCAAAATAAAAGGACTAATAATGATCAAACTGCAAAACATCGACAAGTACGTCGATTCTAAATTTCAGAGGGTATTTATACTTAAAGGGATTGACCTGGAGGTAAAGCAAGGAGAATTTGTCAGCATCATGGGACCGTCAGGCTCCGGCAAATCTACCGTCTTGAACATCATCGGTATGCTCGACAAGCCAAACGCTGGCGAGTACTATTTCCTTGATGAGCCTGTTCATAAATTCAGTGAGCGAAAGACCTCTGAGCTACATAAAAACCATATTGGGTTTGTTTTTCAGGCGTATCATCTGATTGATGAGCTGACTGTGTATGAAAACATTGAAACGCCCTTGTTGTACCGTGGAGTAAAGGGTAAGGAGCGCTCCAGCATGGTGGCAGAAATGCTCGACCGTTTTTCGATGGTGGCAAAAAAGGATCTCTTCCCTGAGCAGCTTTCAGGTGGGCAGCAGCAGTTGGTAGGTATTGCCAGGGCTATTGTGGGGGAACCGAAGTTGCTTCTAGCCGATGAGCCTACAGGCAACCTGCATTCCGAGCAGGGCAAAGATATTATGGAGCTTTTCAAGAAACTGAACGAAGAAGGAATGACCATTATTCAGGTAACTCACAACGAGGCGTATGCCGAATATGGCACTCGGATAGTGAAGCTGGAAGATGGAATGATCGTTAGCGACGTTCAAAACAAAAAATAGAACCTTCAAAAGAGATGGTCTATTGTAGCCAGTTGCGCAGCAGCTGGCTATTTTTTTAGCTGTAGAAGCTGGCTTTCTTTTTCTTGATGAATATCTGACGGAAGCTGTTGCCTGACAGCGACCCCAGCCCGCCAGCAATGGCACCTACGAAGCCGGAGCCAATCACCAGGTAAATGGGATCGCCCACTTTGAACAGCGCAGCCACCTTGGCAGTAAGTATGCTGTGTGATTCGATGTCTATTTTCCATGAAATGACCATCCACAGCAAGCCAACACCAATAAAGCCACTTACAAATGCACCGAAACTGCTGGTAGGAATTGCCAGCGACACGCCTGCAGCCACCACTACCATTCCCCACCAGGGAAGGTACAGGCCTGACAGGTAAGCCAATCCGGCGATGAGCATTACTTTTATGATGAGTTTCATTTGTTGGAAGGGTTAAGCGTTTGAACAAGCGTCGCATTAGCGGCGAGATCAGCCTGCTGGGATGTGAATTGCAGGCTGAGGTATTTACCGGTTGCCCAGGGCGTGACCATATCAGCATAAGTTGGGTTGCCCGGGTTGCCGGTTTGGCTGCCGGGATAAACTCCCCAGGCTTTTACGCCCGCCTTGTCCAGCTCCACCACCATCCTCCACGACGGGCCGTGCCTTCGGCTGGCAGCATTGACTATGCCATGATTGCCGCCAATCTGCACATCGGTTACACTGAATGGTTCCAGCCGCATGAGATGCTGAATAGTGGTGTTCTTGAAGTTGGCCCAGGTGAGGTCAACGCTGTGATTGCCTTTCCAGCTTTCAACGCTATCAAGGGAGGAAACAAAAGTAATTGACAAAACATCCTTTATCGTTTCTTTTCGGGAGGTGCCAAGCACATCGGCGAAAGCGAGATCAGGATTGTTTTTCATGAGCACACTGGTGTGGTAGTTGTGCGGCTTGTAGGCCGCTACGCTCATTGTGTCAAACTCATCCCAGAGCAATGCATAAAACTGATCCCACCACTCTTCAAAGTAGACCGGCGCCACCTTTTCGGGGTCGTTAAAATAGTCCCACTTGCGTAACAGTTGATAAACCTCCCTGGTACGGGCAACCATCTTTCCGGTGTCAAGGCTGTCGAGCATAAAAGTCAGGTTCTCGTAGGCCAGGTAGTTATAGTTGTCGTTTTGCAGCTTCATCATGTCTTCAGGCTTAATGTTCTGCATAATTTTCAGCCGGTCGTTAATTCGCCTGTTTCTATAATGCTCGTAATTGTAGTCGTAAACGTAATAGGGGTAGGTGGCATCTGCCGGGTGCTGGTTAGCTGAGCTTACGAAATTCCGGGCTGGATTGAGTTCGTGGATATTTTGCTGCTGAGGAATGAAAGGCCCCCAGTCGTATTTACTGTAACGCCCGTCCATCAGGAATTTTCCCTGCTCGGGGTATTTTACAGGGAATTTACCCTGCACCCACATGGCAATATTGCCGTGCACATCTCCGTAGACAATGTTTTGTGGTGGCCCTGAGTAGTGTTTGAGCCCCTCCAGGTAGTCGTTGTAGTTTTTGCCCCGGTTGAAATGATAGAATAGACGGAAGTCGTTGGACGTGTCGTGTGCCGTCCACCGAAACGCAAAATTCACCTGCTCGCCGTTGCCTTTGAAGTTTCGGTCGTAGGTAACAGGGCCAAAGTGGGTGTAGATCACTGTGTCATACTTAGTGTCCTCGCCTCTAACTGTAATTTCTTCTATCACTTTCTGTGTTTTCAGCCATTTACCGTCGTAGAGGTATTCGTCACGGTCATCATTTCTGAATTGGATGTAGAACCAGTCAGCCACATCTCTCTTGGCGTTGGTGAATCCAAAAGCGATGGAATCTGTAAACCCAATGGTGATACCGGGCGATCCGGGAAAAACTGCGCCCATTACATTTACTGATGGGCTATGCAAATGTGCCGCATACCAGATGGAAGGTAAGTTGAGGCCAAGATCCGGTTCGTTGGCCAGCAACACATGCCCGCTCGCAGTTTTGCTACCAGCTACGGCAAAGTTGTTACTGCCGTTTTTTGGGTCAGGCTTGCTGATGACCTGCTTTACTTTTGTAAGTGGTAAAGAGTCGTTGGGGTTAGCAACTCTTAAGGGTTCGAAGTCAAACTTAGTGCCTGCGGTAATAATTGGATCGATGCCTGGGTCTCTGTCAGGAAACAAAAAATTGAACGTGTCTTTACCCAGAAGCCTCACCATGTTGGTGTTTTCAAGGTCGGCTTCTCCAGAAGAAAGCTGATCAGACATTTCTTTGAGTAGCAGACATATTTTATATGGGCTAAATGGTTCTGGCTCATAGTCGAGCAGTTTATATTCTATTGGAAGGTCTTTGTAGTCCAGTGTGGCGATGTAAGCATTTACGCCATCGCTATAAGCCTGAAGCATTTCGTATATGGCCTTGTCTTTTTTTACCTCCTCAAGCATCCAACTGGCACTGTAGGCCAGTCCTTTTCTTCGTTGCTGCTGATCAAGCGACAGGGTGAGGGGGCCAAGAATTTCCGATAGCCGGCCCGCTGTTTTGTAGAGCTGAAACTCCATTTGCCAAAGCCGGTGGAAGGCGATAGTATATCCTTCTGCAAAGTAGAGATCGTGGTCGCTTTCAGCGAAAATGTGCGGAATCAGGTCTTTGTCCCAGTATATTTTCACAGGTTCTTCCAGGCCATCCAAAGCTAGCTGCTCTGGTGCTTTGATAGCAGTGTATTCGCTGTTGGCCCAGAAGCCACTCATCGGATTAAGGAACTTTCCCAGTGGTGGGATATTGCCATTTTTGGAATTCAGAACGACTACAAGAACGATCGTTATTATTGTGAAAAAGACAAATTTAAATACTTTCATTCTGGGGCTGGGTTTCTACGTCGAAATATAGCCACTTTTGAAAAGGTCTTCAGAGATTCGTCAAAAAATGTGATCGATGTTTTTTTAGGTGGTCGTTGCGGGTTGATCAACGACCTCAGGGCTATGGCCGGGGAAATATGAAGCAGGAGTGTGGCTTGCTGCTTTGTCGTTTTAATGGAAAGCAGAAGGCTTGGAGAACCAGCTTTCACCACCTTTGAAAAGGTGTGTGGGAAGGTAGAATTCAAGTTTCCATTGCAACAGCAGGTAAGAATCATTCCCGGCTTCACCTCGCTTTGCTCCGGGTATCATGGCCTCGTAGGCCGTTTCATTTACCATGTCTATTTCATCCTTCCTGTTAGAAAGGGTGAGAGCTTTGCCTGAAAGACCGCTTCCGTAGTTTTCGGACACATCGTCGAGCCTGTCGGTAAACGTGTAGCGGTAACCGACTTCGCCAACCAGGTTAATGAACTCGTTAATCCTGGCTTTTACTCCCACACCAAATGGAATAACGATCGCAGTTCCTTTGTAGGTAGTGCCCTCAGTCGCTAAAGGGCGGAGTGCTTCCCATTTCCCGTCGAGCTGGGCTTTGGGGTTTACTGTTGTCACCCCAACCGCAACATGTGCGTACGGTTCAAACTTTCTTCTCTGATGATAGATTTTATTATAGGGCTTGAAGTAATACATAGCCCCCAATTGCCCTTCAAAATTATTGGAACGAAAAGAAAGGTTGCGTTGCTTGTTGAAGCTGCTGTCTTCGGCATAGGTGTCACTACCCGATATATTATAGTAGACAAACTCAGCCCTGGCTGCCCACCGGGTAAGCAAGCGGCACTCAACTCCAAGGTTGAGATTGGAAAGCCCCTGTTGAAACCCCTTTCCGTTGTTCAGCTCTCCCAGGTACAGCGTGTGACCAGTTCCGGCAGTCAGACTGAAATAACGGTCGTTGTATTGCCAGGATAAAAAATTCTGGGCCGACACCTTTATAAAAGGAATCAATAAAATGGCAAGGAGGATAGCTTTTTTCATACGCCTAAGGCCGAAAATAGGAAATGTTTTACATTTTAAGGACAACCGCCTTCATTTTAAGCCATATTTTCATAAACCAGCCAACATGGTTTAACCCTGACAGATGCCCAAAATTTATATTACTTTCTCAAGCCTTTCTACGATTTGCAACACGGCCGGACAAACCTGGGTGTTTCTCATAGTGAGATCCAGGATTTGGTGCATCTTCTTTCTGTTTGTGTGGGGATACTCTCTGCAAGCTCTGGGGCGGGCTTCATATATGGAGCAATAGTTGTCAGCACCCAGAAAGGCACAGGGGGAGCTTTTCAGCACGTAGTCGCCCTCATTGTCAATTTTTAAATACTGTTCGGTAAACGCAGATGGCTTAATTTTTAAAAATCTGGAGATCCTGTCGATATCGGCTCCGATAAAAATGGGGCTGGTGGTCTTGCAGCAATTGGCGCAGGTCAAGCAATCCACTTCGTCAAACACTTCTTCATGAAGTGAGTGAAAAACATCGTCCAAATGGGGGATTCTTTTCCTTTTAATTCTTGAAATAAACTTCTGAAACCCTGGCTTTTTACTGATTGCGTCAGAAGCGAACCGTTCTAAATCCATTGTATGCATGTAAGGAAGCGCCCACTAATCCACATTTTCTTTTTTAAATGTTGAAAGCCAGCCTAAAGCATCTTCCTGTGAGGTAAAGAGCCTCGTAGGTATGGTGGGTTTGCTCACGCTGAGAAAAAAATTACCCAGCAGCCGATTGACTGGCGACCCGACAACCAGCGCACAAGCGTTCATATTTTTGATTCCATCCCCCTCAGCAAAAGCCGAACGGGCGTCTTTTGTGATGGTTTTTACACTTGAAACATCCCCCAGGAAAGGATATGTCTTTCCGTCGCAGGCTTCTACCCGAGCGGTAATCATGTGGTTGGCCACTTCCAGATCGACCTCGTCCACTTTGTAATACCCAAACATGATATCGTCTTCTGTCCAAATCTTTATGTACTGGTTTTCTATCATATCATTTACTCTGTTACGGATGTAGGGTTCTTAGTTCATTAGGGCATATTCAGGATAGATGGCAGAGTAATTTTGAGTCGTAATTAACAAAAACTAATCTCTAGCAAGCTTCAAAAGTAAACTATTTTTCTCATGGCTAAAACACGTCACAATCATTTACTGGATACAATTGATGATATTATTACCAGTGCCGCTAACAAAGGCATTGTCCACCTTCACTCTCAGGGAGACTCCTTGTCAGGCTCAACCCTAAGGATCAATGACAGGGAATTGAAACACTTTGGCACATGCGGTTATCTGGGGCTGGAACAAGATTCGAGGCTAAAGGCTGGTGTGATTGATGCCGTGACTAAATATGGCACCCAGTTTCCTATGTCGAAGACTTATGTGTCGTCACCACTATATGCTGAGTTGGAGAATTTGATAGAAGCAATGTATGGTTATCCTGTTATTCTCACTAAGAATAGTACCCTTGGGCACATCACAGTGATACCTTCTATTATAAGAGACGACGACGTTGTTATCCTGGATCAGCAAGTGCATGCCAGCATACAAAGTGCCGTGCAAATGCTGAAACCAAAAGGTGTGCGGGTAGAGATTATCCGCCATAGCAACCTCGAAATGCTGGAGGAAAGAATACAAGAATTGCGCTCTAAGTACAACCGCATCTGGTACATGGCCGATGGCGTGTATTCTATGTATGGCGATGTGGCTCCGATAAAGGAAATGCAAAAGCTGGCAGATAAATATGATCAACTCTACTTGTACGTTGACGATGCCCATGGAATGAGTTGGGCAGGTGAGCATGGCACAGGCTTTATCATGAGCCAGGTTAAGATGCATAGAAAAATGGTGCTGTGCGCAACCATGGGCAAGTGCTTTGGCGCCACCGGCGGGCTCATTGTCTTTCCCGAAGAGGAAATGCGACGCAAAGTAAAAATATTCGGTGGTCCTCTTACTTTCTCAGTGCAAATAGAACCACCCATGCTTGGTGCTGCTATTGCTTCAGCGAAAATTCACCTTTCGGATGAGATATATGCCATGCAGCAGCGGTTAGCTGGTAAGATTGAGTTTTGCAATGAGCTTATTCGGCAAACTGACCTTCCGCTGGTGGTCGAAAATGAGTGCCCTATTTTCTTTATAGGCACAGGCATGCCTGCCACAGGATACAATTTTGTAGAACGGCTGATGAAAGAAGGGTATTATGTCAACCTGGGTGTGTTTCCGGCGGTGCCTGTGAAAAATACAGGGGTTCGGTTTACAATCTCTTGCCACAATAGCGAAGCAGACATTGAAGGCTTTGTGGAGGCGATGGACTACCACTACCCGAAGGCATTGGAAGATGAGGGCAAAACGGAGAACGAAGTACGCAAATCATTTAAAATGCCATTGTTGAGTGAGAAGGCAACTTTAGAAGCAAAAGTCACTTCGGAGCTTACAGCGCAGGTGAGCTCAACCATAGAAGCATTTCCAGAAGAAGAGTGGAACAGGCTTATCAGCAAGAACATGTCTGTCGACTGGAAGGGTATGAAATTCATTGAGGAGGCATTTTCTGGCAACGACCTTCCTGAGGAAAATTGGAAATTCCACTATCTGATGGTGCGGGACGGTGAAGGAACACCAGTTTTGGCTACGTTCTTCTCAAGTGCACTCTGCAAGGATGATATATTTGCCCAGGCTGGCGTTTCCATTCAACTTGAAGAGGATAGAAAATATAACCCCTATCTGCTGACTTCACAAACCCTTGTGATGGGTTCGTTGATGACCGAAGGCAACCACTTTTACCTGAATAAGGGGCATAGCCAGTGGGAAGAAGCTGTCAGGATCATGATTGGAAAGGTCGGTGAAATTCAGGAGTCTGAGAAAATAAGCGCTACCTATCTGAGAGACTTTGATGACAACGACCCTCAACTGAAGGAGGTGTTTCACGACCAGGGCTTTGTAAAAGTTGATGTTCCCGACTCTTGCGTAATTGACAAGCTTGGATGGAAAAACACAGACGAATTCCTTTCGGGGCTGTCAACCCGCTCACGTCGCCACATACGTTACGATGTACTGAAGTATGAGCATATGTTTGATGTTGAGGTGGTAAATGCACCCTCAAAAGAGGATATGAGACATTTTCAGGACCTGTTTAGAAATGTCAGGAACAGGAACTTTGCCATTAATGTGTTTGACTATCCTGATAAATTTTTTCAAATGATGCCAGGTGAAGCCGGGTGGGAGTTTGTGGTGCTGAAACTGAAGCCTGAATTCGATAGTAACCAGAAACCTGTTGCTGTTGCCTTTAATTACCGGAACGACGCTGGAGTATATACCTTCCTTTTGATAGGAATGGACTATGAATATCTTGAAAAGTACAATATCTACAGGCAAACTATTTACAGAACGCTTCAGCAGGCAAACACGCTTGGCTATCAGACGCTGCGACTAGGTATCTCGGCCACGATTGAGAAGAAGAAATTTGGCGCTAGCGTGCATCCAAAGGTGGCGTTTGTTCAAATCAAGGACAACTTTAATATGGAACAGATTGAGCAGTTGGCTGTGAGCCAGGCTTAATTTAAAAGGAATTAGTTTACTCTCTTATAATATCTTATGACCGTATCAGAAATGAGTGTAATTACGGATGATGATCGACTGGATAAAATCAATGCCTTAATTGTCAAACTGGCGTCCGGTAACCTGGATGCCAGAGAAACTCCCTCCGATGATTTTGATGAGGTAGATGCAATTATTGCAGGGATCAACATGCTTGGTGAAGAACTGGAGAGTTCCACTGTGTCCCGCAATTACCTAAAAAGCATCTATGATGGTATTGTGGACATGGTCATCATAGTAAAGGAAAACGGCCTTATTCAGGGAGTCAATGGTGCCGTCACGAAGCTCCTCGACTATTCGGAGAACGACCTGGTTGGGAAGAATTTGTCAGACGTTTTCAAGTCCGATTCTGCTGAACCTTTGGGTTTTCTGGAGCACCTGAGAGATGATAGCAGTCTTCATAACATTGAAGGCATGGTGGTGGGCAAATCTGGAAAAGAAACGCCGGTTAGCACCTCCTGCTCCATTTTGATTGACTCAAAAGGTGAGCCTGCCGGGCTGCTGCTCGTGGCCAAGGACATGACTGTTCAGAAACAGATTGAGGCTGAACTTAAAAAAAGCAAGGAAGCCGCGGAGTTGTCCAATCGGATGAAAAGCAGCTTCTTGGCCAATATGAGCCATGAAATAAGGACGCCTCTCAATGGGATTCTTGGGTTTACCGAATACCTCATAGGGATGAGCATTAGCGACGAGCAAAAGGAGTACCTTCAATTGATTGAAAGTTCCGGGCAAACGCTAATGAAGCTTTTAAGCGATATTTTGGATCTTAACAAGATAGAAGAAGGTAAGCTTGGGTTTGATCACGTGCCCATTCACTTCAAAGAAACCATGGCCTCTGCCCTTCAACCATATAAGTACATGGCCAACGAAAAGGGAGTCGCATTTGACCTCAAGTTTGAGAACTTTGATAAGATTTCCCATGTTTATTGCGACCCTACCCGTGTAAATCAAATAATGGTAAACCTGGTAGGAAACGCTCTGAAATTTACCAGCAAAGGAAAAGTAAGTGTCAAACTAAGCATTTCCCCTATTGGCGATGGCAAACGAGCGATGATCAGAGGTTGTGTTTCCGACACAGGTATAGGTATTCCAGATGACGTTAAAAATGATATTTTCAAGGCATTTGTCCAGTCCGATTCGTCCATTACAAGGAGATTTGGCGGTTCAGGACTGGGTTTGTCGATAGTAAAAGAGCTTATTCATTTGATGGGAGGGGAAATCAGTATTGGCAGCCCTTCCCACATAGGCACGGCTGAAAACCCCGGCTCTGAGTTCAATTTTAACTTCTCTGTAGACATAGCCGAAGCACCGGTAAATGAAACATTAGAGAAGTTTGAAAAGCTGGAGTTTACAACGCAGTACAAGTTACTTGTGGTGGAGGACAATGAGATGAATCGTATTCTCGCAGGGAGGGTATTGAGCAAGTTTGGAGCAACGGTTGAATACGCCGTGCATGGCAAGGAAGCGGTACAAATGCTGAAAGTGAACGATTACGATGCCATTTTAATGGATGTTCAGATGCCCGTGATGGATGGACTTCAAGCCACACGGGTTATCAGGAGACTGGGGTATGACTTGCCCATTATTGGCCTGTCGGCCAACGTGTTCAAGGAAGATATAGACAGGAGCAAGCAAGCCGGCATGGACGACCACATTGGCAAGCCATTTACCAAATTATCCATTTTTAGAGCGTTGAAAAATGTGCTAGAATAGATTAGGCTTAATTCAATGTTGTGCGCCACATTACCTGTTTTTACCCACGTTAGTGGGAACGGATTCATTTCTTCCTGGTTACCTACAGCACTCAATAGCCAGTTTTTGATGACAATGATGAGTTGTTTTGGCCATGTTGACCGTCTACAAACTTCTGATCGGTAGTTGACCACTTTATGATTCTATAAGGTTTTCTCTTCCTTTGCATTAAATTATGCTGGAAATTAACGTCTTCGAACTATAATTGTAAATTAGAGGGAGTTTAACCGTAGACCAGTGTCAGGTAAATAATATGGACCATCTCTTTTGCTGAAATAGTCGAAAATGTAAAGCGTACGCCAGATGCTTCCGAAACACGAGATTCCAGATCACCTCAAGGGCAGAATAGACGACATTATACAATTGGTATATGAGATAGCCAATGGTAATTTCGAATATCGGCTTCCTCGCTATGGATTCAATGATGAATTGGATGGCCTTGTCGGTGGGATCAACATGTTGGGTGAAGAGCTCAAGTCCTCTATGGTATCCAAAAATTACCTTGAAAGCATTTATAAGGGAGTAGTAGATGTCCTTTTCATCCTTGACATCGATTTTCGAATTGAGGAAGTGAATGAAATCACACTGGAAAAATTCAATTGTGAAGAAAGTGCTCTACTCAAACGGCCACTTGCCGAACTGCTAAGCGAGAATGAACAGATACTCCTTGAAAGGGTGAGGGCGGAACTTGGCGAGAAAAACATTTGCCGGATCAATGAGTTGCACTTCTGCTTTAATGGCGAACTGTCCAAGCCGCACTCAGCCACGTTTTCCTATCTCCTCAACAGCCAGAATCAGCCGTCCAATATCCTGCTAATTGCTAAAGACGTCTCTGTTTTTAAGGAAGCAAGGGAAAGGGCAGAGGCATCCAATGAGGCCAAAACACGGTTTTTGGCGAATATGAGTCATGAAATAAGGACGCCCCTTAGTGCCATTTTAGGGTTTATCGACCTGATGTTTGAAACTTCTCCTACAGAGGAGCAGCAAAATTTTCTACGGCTTATCAAGGCTTCCGGTGAAGACCTCTCAAAACTGATTAATAACATTCTGGATATTAATAAGATTGAGGCAGGCAAGCTTACGCTTGAACAAATAGAATTTCAGTTTGAGGAAATAATGAAATCAAACTTGAATCCTTATCGCTACCTGGCCAGGGAAAAAGGGATCGATTTGTCTATCTCTATTGATCCTGCTATACCTAAAGTGCTTATTGGCGACCCTCAAAAGATAAACCAGATAGTCCGAAACCTTGTAAGCAATGCGGTGAAGTTTACAGTTACCGGCAATATAAATGTGAATTTCACCAGCTTGCCAGCCAAGGCAGGTTATGCTGTTATTCAGGGAGATATTATCGATTCGGGGATCGGCATCCCCTCCAATAAGCTAAACGTTATTTTTGACAGCTTCACGCAGGCCGATGACTCCACTTCCCGTAACTATGGAGGATCCGGTTTAGGGCTCACAATCTGCAGGTATTTGCTCAACTCCATGGATGGAGACATAAAAGTAGAAAGCCCACCGGTGAGTTTTGGGTTCGAAAAAGGCACCGCATTCACATTTACCATGGAGCTCAAGGCGGCAGACTCGCAGGTTGTGAAGCCAAGAGAGGAAGCGCAAACCTTGAAGCTGAAGTTCAGCCGGCAATACCACATACTTGTGGTTGACGATAACGATCTTAATCTGAAGCTTGCGAAACGGGTGCTGGAAAATCTGGGAGCCAAAGCGCTAGTGGCCGACAGCGGACAGAGTGCGTTGGAACTCATCAATATCCATGACTTTGATTTGGTTTTCATAGACATTCATATGCCGGAAATGGACGGCTATGAGCTGGCCGCAAAAATCAGGAAAATGCAGTATAATATGCCTCTTATAGCCCTTTCGGCAGATGCTTATGAGGAAGCTGTGCTAAAGTCGCTGCAGTCGGGTATGAATGCCCATGTTAAAAAACCATTTACAAAGGAGGAGATTTTTGTCGCCTCGAAGGGGTTTTTAGAGCTTTAGTACCTTATTTTTTTTGAATGATCCCCATCATTTCGATAGAGTAGTTGTCTTTGGCTTGAATAAAAGCAACTCTGGGATAAATGGTGGCCCCTAGTTTCTTTTTCTCAAAGGAAGAGGAGTAACCGAAGTTTATTTTCTTAAAGCCCAACGACTGCGCTCTCACAATTGTTTGATACAGCATTTGCCGATAGGTCTGATACTTCTGCACATAGTCATAGTCCATGCCAATGAATGCTGGTACGTAGGTTATATTATTGTTGTTGAAACAGAACATGACCGCAATGGGGTTGTCGGTTTCATTTTGTCCTTGTTTTTCTTTTTTAAGCCTCAGTATAATAAACTCCCAGTTAGTATCTGCCGACATCTTTTCAAAAACGCTCTTGTTGAAAGGGAATGTATTGACATCTAAATTCTTGCTCCAGACGTTTTGGTACAATGCCATGAACTGGCAAATCTCATCTTCGGCAAGGGTTTGTTTTACTTCAATGTCGAAGTAGTCTTCAAAGGGAGCCACGTCTTGCCTGAAATGCTTTCTGGATTTGCTGGAAAGAGTTGAAATATATTCTTCTGTGTTTGCCCACGACAGGTCTTCCACAGTACATGATTCTGGGAGTGTAGTTTTGAAAAAACCTTTCTTCAACACATACTCTTCAATTTCGGTATCGCTTTCGTCGAAGTCCCTTAGCACAATGGAAGAAGGCTTGAGAAGTTCATCCAGTTCTTCTACTTTTTCGATAATCAAGTCCATCGCATTTTGCCATCGGTCATCATTTTTATCAAGAAAGAGATGTTGGCCTTCAGTAAACAGCGACCCCATAATTAGTGCTGTTGACACCATGAAGCCGGGCTCTGATTTCCTTTTTTCTTCAAACTCCTTTGAAATTGAAGCTGGCGCCAGCATGTCTTCTTTCCAAAGAGCGAAAGTAAAAAAGGTAGCAGCTATCACTTTTTTATTTTCATCACGAACGAGAAGATAAAAGAACTGCCAGTTATTCTCCTTCTCTTCATTATCAGTAAAGGTTTTCTCAAGAAACTGAAGCCCCGCATGATTGAAAACACCCTCTCCTCCAAAGTACGTGTCCCAGATTTTAGCGTCAATCTCACCGGCAGAGCGGAAGGTTTCTAGTGTCAGTGTTTCTGTTTTGCTGGCAGCGACTTTATTTTCTTTTTCAATAAGAGGAAGGTCAAAAATCTTTCTTACACTATTCATCGAATAGCGCTCCTCCTCCAGGGCCTTGGGAAAGTTTTCATTCAACGCCGCCACCAACTGCTCGATGTCCTCACGCTGGTTATGTCTGGAGATTGTAAATCTGATCCCGGTTTTCTTCACTGGTACAGCCGGAAAAATACCCATGTTACCATAGAAGCCGGCATCATACATTTTGTTAACAAAATTGTAGCCCACTGCGGGTGCACCTGCTCCAATATAGAAAACCGGGCAGTCATTTCTATCTACCAGCGGTAAATCTGTTTGTGCCAGTAAATCATTGCAATAGTCTATTTTGTCACGCAATTCCGCTTGCATCTCAACAATCTCAGGGCTCAGGTGAATCTTAGCAGAGGCAATGGCTGCCGCTACAGACGCTGGTTCGAGCTGCGCAGAAAACGTAAGTGGCCCTCCAAAGTTTTTGACCTTATTGAAGTAGGACTGATTGGAAGAAACCAGTATGCCACCGCTTGCGCCAAATGACTTGCTGAGTGTACTGAAAAGGAATACATTCTCGGGCAGTTCTTTGTATTGGTTCAGCACATAACCGGTTCCGTTCTCGCCTACCCAGCTCATGCCATGCACATCGTCGAAGTATAGATATAGCTGGGGGTATTTAGCGCACAACGCTTTGAGTTGCTCAATGGGTGCGGTGTCGCCAAACATAGAGTACACACCATCGGCACAATACCATATTTTTTCCCGGCCAGGGCTTAGCGCTTTAATTTTTTCCTCAAGCATATTCATATTGTTATGCCTGATCATATCTACTGTCACTCCTCTGTTTTTTAGCAGGAGGGAGGCATTCTGTACACTCCAATGTACATAGTGATCTAAAATAACCGCATCTTCATCACGCACAATCGATGGGATTACCCCCATATGGCCAAGCGTACTATTTTTCATAACCAGCACGGGAACTTTAAACATGAGATTTAACTTCTCTTCTAGTTCCTGGTACAGCGAATGGGAAACATAACTTTTGGATAGGGGGAACTGTGTGCCAAACTTTTGAATGGCATCAATAGCGGCATCTTTTAACCTTTGATCTTGCTCAAGCCCAAGGTATCCCGTGGTGCCGAAATGAAAAAGATCTTTCCCATTTATTCTAATAGTTCGGCCAGTGAAACGCTCGTCTTCAGTGTGCAGTTGTATGACTCCACGTGATTTTGCGTCCTCTGCTATGGTATTAAGTGTGTCAATTAAGTTATTATGTTTTACTTTTGCCATTTGGGTTAGTTAGATTGCCAGCTAAATTACACCAGCTAAATGTAATATTTGCATTTTAATAAGAAGAGAGGTGCAGAAATTATGTATTTTTCCTCAAGAATTTGACTATTAGTAGTTTGCGATTGATCAATGGACAAGATAGAAAATGAGTTTGCTAGCTTTTTTCTGAAAGATGGGATCTTGCATTTTATCTACAAACCCAACACAGAGTTAGATGTCGATGCAGCCAAGAAGGTGGTTGAAGATAGGAAAACTATTCAGAAGGGCAAGTCATACCCCGTTTTGTGTGATATACGGGGGCTAAAAGATGTGGATAAGGTTGCCCGAGACTTTCTGGCGAAAGAGGGATCTTCTTTGGTGGACGCCGTGGCCCTGGTGGTTGATTCACCTGCGTACGAATTTATGGCTAATTTTTATCTGAAGGTGAGTAAGCCAGATGTGCCGACAAAAATGTTTAGCTCTATGGAGGAAGCGCTAGAATACATTAAAAAATTCAAGTAGTCTTATTCCAGTAAAAACAAAAAACCCATCTCGATAAAGATGGGTTTTAGTATTTGGAAGGCTTGTTTGCTTAAGCCAGTACTTCTTTCACCTTGAGTGCAGCATCTTTTAGCACAATAGCAGGGAATACTTTCAGCCCCGACTCTGCAATTATTTTCGCTCCTTCTTCAGCGTTTGTGCCTTGCAAGCGAACGATGATTGGCACTTTAATCTCTCCGATGTTTTTGTAGGCTTCTACCACGCCAGTGGCTACCCTGTCGCAACGCACGATACCACCGAAAATATTGATAAGAATAGCCTTCACGTTAGGGTCTTTCAGGATGATCCTGAAGCCAGCTTCAACCGTTTTGGCATTTGCCCCACCACCTACATCAAGGAAGTTGGCAGGTTCGCCGCCAGAAAGTTTGATGATGTCCATGGTAGCCATGGCCAGTCCGGCGCCGTTCACCATACAACCCACGTTGCCGTCGAGCTTCACATAGTTAAGGCCTGCAACGCCAGCCTCTACTTCCAAAGGATCTTCCTCGGAAATATCACGGAGCTCGGCAAGGTCTTTATGACGGAACAAGGCGTTGTCGTCAAGGTTAACCTTGGCATCAACAGCCAGAATTTTGTTATCAGAAGTTTTTAACACAGGGTTGATCTCAAACATCGTTGAGTCGCTTCCAATGAATGCATTGTAAAGAGAATGGATGAACTTCACCATTTCTTTCAGTGCGTTACCCTCCAGCCCCAATTTGAAAGCCACCTTACGTGCCTGAAATGGCTGCAAACCAACGGATGGATCGATCCACTCTTTGATGATTTTCTCAGGAGTATGCGCAGCCACTTCTTCGATGTCCATGCCACCCTCAGTAGAGGCCATGATAACATTGCTGGCTTTTGCCCTGTCGAGCAAAATACTCATATAATATTCCTTCGGCTCCGATTCGCCAGGATAGTAAACATCCTGAGCAATGAGCACTTTATTCACCTTTTTACCTTCAGGGCCAGTTTGGTGTGTTACCAGCGTACCTCCCAATATTTTTTCAGCCTTTGGCGCCACTTCATTCAGGCTCTTGGCAAGCACCACCCCATTGGAATCGGTTTCCCTTACTTTGCCCTTACCACGTCCGCCGGCATGGATTTGTGCTTTTACAACATACCAGCTTGTGCCTGTGTCTGCATTGAGGGTTCTTGCAGCTTCCAAAGCCCGTTCTGGCGTATCAGCAACGATACCTTCCTGGATGGTAACTCCGTAGCTTTTCAGAATTCCTTTGGCTTGATATTCGTGAATGTTCATCCTCTAATTTTTTTGTGCGAATCTAAGCCATAGGGGGTGCAATTACAAGCTAAAGTTTAATGGTGAAGAGATCGGTAGTTATAAAGCCTTGAAGGAAAGGCAATCTTTCTATATTTGCAGGGCAACAATTTTTTAGATGCTAAAAGCGACAGGAATAAAGAAAAAATACGGCAACCTTGAAGTATTGAAAGGCATAGACCTCGAAATAGCCAAAGGAGAAGTAGTTTCCATAGTGGGAGCAAGCGGTGCCGGTAAGAGCACTCTCTTGCATATACTAGGTAGTTTGGATACCCCCGACGAGGGCACGATTGAACTCTCCGGTAAAGATGTTTTCAAATTGGCATCGACACAGCTGGCGTCTTTTCGTAACAAAGAAATAGGCTTTGTCTTCCAGTTTCACAACCTGTTGCCAGAATTTACTGCGCTGGAGAATGTGTGCATTCCTGGTTACATAGGCGGCAGAAATGATGATGATGTAGCCAAGCGGGCAAAGGAATTGTTGCAGCTTTTGGGGCTGGGAGCCAGGCTCGACCATAAGCCTTCAGCCCTTTCGGGAGGTGAGCAACAGAGGACGGCCATTGCCAGAGCACTGATCAACAGCCCCTCCATCGTTTTTGGTGATGAGCCAAGCGGTAACCTTGATTCAAAAAATGCCAATGAGCTTCACAACCTGTTTTTCAAGATAAGAGAAGAGCTGGGGCATACATTTGTCATCGTTACCCACAACGAAGAATTTGCTGCTATGGCCGATCGTACATTGGAAATTCAGGACGGCATGGTGCTTACTGATGCGGAAAAATGAGGAGATGGAGGAGCGTGCCGGCAGGGGTAAGGTATATGCTGCTCGCAACTGTGCTCTTCGCCATGATGAAGGTGTGCGTGAAAATGATTCCGCAAATTCCTTCCGTTGAAATCATACTTTTCCGATCAGTTATTTCATTCATCATTTCATTTATTGGTATTAAGGCCGCTGGTATTTCGCCCTGGGGCACTAACAAGCCGATGCTGATTTTGCGTGGCGTTTGCGGCTCTCTGTCTTTAATTCTCTATTTTATTCTTATTCAGCAGATCCCTCTGGCCACTACTTACACGCTGCTCTATCTGGCCCCGGTGTTCACTACTATTCTGGGAATCTATTTTGTAAAGGAAAAAGTATTTCCAATGCAGTGGGTGTTTTTTGCTCTGTCGATGCTGGGAGTAGTGATCGTAACAGGTTTTGATATCAGGGTGGAGCCTATCCATCTTCTCATTGGATTGCTTTCATCTATGAGTTCGGGTGTGGCGTATAATGTTATCCGTAAACTTAAAACCAGTGAGCACCCGCTGGTAATTATCTTATATTTTCCATTGGTAACCATCCCTATAGCTGGTGTGTATTCTGTTTTTATCTGGGAGCAGCCGATTGGCTGGGAGTGGTTTTGGCTGATCATGGTGGGCATATTTACCCAGTTTGCGCAGTATTTTATGACGAAAGCTTACCAGCAGGAGGAACTTTCAATCATCTCAAGTCTCAGCTATCTCGGCATTGTTTATGGGCTTGGGTTTGGCTTCCTTTTTGGCGAAACCTTTAATCTGTTGACCTACATAGGTATGGCTTGTGTTGTGATGGGGGTGGTCAGCAATATTTGGTGGAAGAAGAAAGGGGAGGTTTTAAGGAGGAGGAAATCAATGGTGAGGAGTAATCAGTAACTGGTAAATAGTAAGCAGTAATCGGTAGTCAGTAAGGAGTAATCAGTGATCCGTAGGTGGTAAATATTACGCAGTAATCTGCGAGAAGCTTGGGTTACTTATAGAAAAATGCTGGCATTGAAGACACAATAGGGTAAATCATTGCTAGAATTAGCCAATTGCCGACATGTAGCTTTAGCATAGGTGATAATTTTTTAAATTTACCGAAATGGAAAAGGGCAACAGATACGTCAGGAGTTTTAGAGATTTGGACGTCTACAAAATGGCAAGCAACCTGACCAATTCAATTTTTGAAATAACCAAGCGGTTCCCGAAGGAAGAGATGTATTCCCTTACTGATCAAGTTAGAAGGTCGTCTCGTTCGGTCGGGGCACAGATAGCAGAAGCCTGGGGAAAGAGACGGTATGAAAAGCATTTCATTAGTAAACTTACAGATGCTGATGCCGAACAACTTGAAACCCAACACTGGATAGAAGTTGCTCTGAACTGCCAGTATATATCTGTGGTAGAGAGGAATGCTCTGATTGAACAATGCAATTACATAGGAAAGATGATCTACTCCATGATAGCAAAATCAAAAATGTTTTGTAGTGGCGGTACGCAAAGCGAAACCGATCACTGATTACCATTCACTGAATACTAATTATCGATTACACAAAATGTCAGGACATAGCAAATGGTCAACGATCAAGCGGAAGAAAGGAGCGCTTGACGCCAAGAGGGGGAAAGTTTTCACCAAACTGAATCGGGAGATTACTGTTGCCATCAAAGAGGGTGGGCCCAATCCAGAAGCAAATACCAGGCTGAAAATAGCTATCCAGAATGCCAAAGGCGCCAATATGCCCAAGGATAATATTGACAGGGCGATCAAGAAAGCCTCAGATGCAGATGCTGACAGCTATTTTGAACTCACGTACGAAGGTTACGGCCCGCATGGTATCGCTATTTATGTGGAGTGCACCACCGATAATCAGAACCGCACAGTCCAAAATGTAAGACATGCCTTCACCAAGCATGGAGGGAGCCTGGGCACTAATGGCTCATTGGAATTTTTATTCGAAAGAAAAGGGAATTTTCAGATCCAAAAGCCGGTGGACTTTGACGAGGATGAGTTTACCCTGGAAGTGATCGATGGAGGAGCGGAAGACCTGGAGGTGGAAGAGGAGTATGTGACGGTGACTTGTGCATTCGAAGATTTCGGTAAAATGCAGAAGAAGCTTGATGAGATGAACGTGCAGGTAGAGAACGCTGAGCTTCAGAGAGAGCCGGCCAACAGGCTTAGCTTAGGGGATGAGGAATTTGTAAAAGTAATGAAGCTCATCGACGCCCTGGAGGATGACGACGATGTGCAGAAGGTGTTCCACAACCTGGAGATTACTGAGGCGCAAATGGAATTGATTTGACCTCTTTTAATGTTACTTTCGGATAAGGATTGACACTAAATCAATCCTTTATTATTTATGAAGATTACGAAAGACTTATACAGTGCTTCCATGGCGCTGCTTACCGACCTTTACCAGTTAACGATGGCTTTTGGCTACTGGAAGTCGGGCAAGGCAGACCAGAAGGCTGTTTTTAACCTATTCTTTAGAAACAACCCTTTTGGTGGGGGCTACACAGTCGCCTGCGGCCTGGAATACGTAGTAGACTATCTCAACAACTTTCATTTTTCAAAGCAGGACCTCAGCTACCTGGCTGAGACAACAGGCAACGACGGGCAACCGCTGTTTGAGCCTGCATTTCTCGAGTATCTGGCCAACCTGAAGTTTACCTGTGATATCGAAGCGGTGCCCGAAGGAACCATCGTTTTTCCCCACGAACCTATGGTGCGGGTGACAGGTTCCATTCTTCAATGCCAACTCATCGAAACGCCTCTTTTGAACCTTATCAATTTCCAAACGCTGGTGGCTACCAAAGCTTCCCGCATCTACCAGGCTGCCGGCGGTGATCCGGTTATGGAGTTTGGTTTGAGGAGGGCGCAAGGGATTGACGGAGCGCTGGCCGCTAGTCGCTCCGCTTTTATCGGCGGCTGCACTTCCACCAGCAACGTGATGGCGGGTAAGCTCTTCGGAATTCCGGTAAGCGGTACCCATGCCCATAGCTGGGTGATGTCGTTCGATAGTGAGAAGGAGGCTTTTGAAACTTATGCCGAAGCAATGCCTAACAACACGGTGCTTTTGGTCGACACCTACGACACTGAAGAAGGCATCCGGCAGGCGATCGCTGTTGGGAAGAAGATGCAGGCCAAAGGGCAGCAACTAATGGGTATTCGGATAGATAGTGGTGACCTGGCCTATTTCTCGCAAATGGCCAGAGAGATGCTTGACGAAGCAGGTCTGGAAACGGTGAAGGTGGTGGCTAGCAACGATCTGGATGAAAACCTGATCCAGAGCTTAAAGCTGCAGGAGGCAAAAATTGATGTTTGGGGCATTGGCACTAAGCTGGTGACAGCCTATGACCAGCCGGCGCTGGGGGCGGTATACAAACTGTCAGCTATTGAGAACCATGGCATGTGGCAGTATAAGCTGAAGCTTTCGGAGCAGACGGTGAAAATGAACAACCCAGGCATCCAGCAGGTCAAGAGGTTCGATGACGGCAGGCAGTACGTGGGCGATATGATTTTTGACGTAAATACAGAGCTGAAAAAGAAGAGCCTCATCATTGATCCGATGGATGCTACAAAGAGAAAAACACTGAATGCTGAGAAGTTAAACAGTGAAGACTTGCTGGTGCCGGTTTTTAAAAGTGGCCGTTGTATATATGACCTTCCTGACATCAAGGATATCAAGAAGCGGCACACTGAGCAACTTGGCATGCTTGATAGAAGTGTAAAACGCTTTGTGAATCCACATGTTTACCCCGTAGGGTTGGAGGAAAGCCTTCATAAGGCCAAAACAGAACTGATTCTAAAACTTCGAAAAGTGACTAGCAATGAATAAAGAAGCCCTGATCGTTGTAGACATACAAAACGACTTTCTTCCTGGCGGCGCATTGGCAGTTAATCATGGTGATGAAATCGTCCCAATTGTAAACGAGCTAATGGAGCGCTTCGACCTTGTTGTAGCTACTCAGGACTGGCATCCGGCTGACCATGGGAGCTTTGCAGCCAATCACGAAGGAAAGAAGGTGGGCGAGTTAATTGACCTGAATGGACTTCCTCAGATCATGTGGCCGGTACATTGTGTACAGGAGTCGAAAGGTGCTGAGTTTGCCAGAAGCCTGAATACGTCCAAATTCAAGAAAGTCTTTCAAAAAGGCACCGATGCTACGATCGATAGCTACAGTGGCTTGTTTGATAATGGAAAAAGGAAGTCAACTGGTCTGGGCGAATACCTGAAGGCGGAAGGGGTAGAAAAAGTCACAGTGGTTGGTCTTGCCGCCGATTACTGCGTGAAGTTCACCGCTTTGGATGCGAAGGAATTTGGCTTTGAGGTCGTGTTGACTGTGGCGGGCACACGGGCCGTCAACTTGCGACCAGGTGATTTTGAAAAGGCCCTGAAGGAATTGGAAAGGGCAGGGGTGGAGGTGAGGCGGTAAGAAGTAATCAGTAAATGGTAATCAGTAAAAAGTGACTGATTACCATTTACTATTCACTGATTACTTAACTGAAGCCATATGAAGCACCAAGTCAACCACACGGTTGCTATAGCCCCACTCGTTGTCGTACCATGATACTACTTTCACGAAGTTAGCGTTCAGGCTGATGCCAGCGTCAGCATCGAAGATAGACGAGCGAGCGTCTCCAACGAAGTCGGTGCTTACTACCGCATCTTCAGTGTAGCCCATAATGCCTTTCATAGGTCCATCGGCAGCATCTTTCATAGCTTTTTTGATGTCTTCATAGCTAGCAGCTTTCTCAAGTCTGCAGGTAAGGTCAACCACAGATACGTCAGGAGTAGGAACACGGAACGACATACCAGTCAGTTTACCGTTTAGTGAAGGAATAACTTTTCCTACAGCTTTAGCAGCGCCGGTAGATGATGGGATGATGTTTTGACCAGCGCCACGTCCGCCTCTCCAGTCTTTCATAGAAGGGCCGTCGACAGTTTTCTGTGTAGCAGTGGTGGCATGTACTGTGGTCATCAAACCTTCCACGATACCGAACTTGTCATGAAGCACCTTAGCAAGCGGAGCCAGACAGTTGGTGGTACATGAAGCGTTTGAAACGATATTGATATTGCTCTTGTATTCAGTGTGATTTACACCCATAACAAACATGGGGGTATCATCTTTCGAAGGAGCAGACATTACTACCTTCTTGGCACCTGCAGCAATGTGCTTCTCAGCAGTTTCTTTGGTAAGGAAGAGGCCTGTAGATTCAACTACATACTCAGCGCTAACTTCATTCCATTTCAAATTGGCAGGATCCTTTTCTGCAGTTACCCGGATCGTCTGACCATTTACAACCAGGTTGCCGCCCTTTACGGACACCTCACCCTTGAACAGACCATGGGTGGAGTCGTACTTGAGCATATATGCCATATAATCTGGTTCGATCAGGTCATTGATTCCTACGATTTCGATCGAGGGGTTGTTGATAGCCGCCCTGAACACCAGGCGACCTATACGACCGAAACCATTGATACCTACTTTTACTTTTGTCATTTTCAAAAAAGTTTATGGTTATTACAGAGAGTGCAAATCTAACACCCGTACCCACTAAAAACAAAGAAGTTGGCGGTTAAGGTTCAGTTGTTTTTGAAGGATTTTTAGAAAATTTTTCCGCAATGCTTTGCAATTAAAATGAGGCCATATATCTTTGCACCACAATTCAGGAAAGGGGTAGCGAATCAAGCTTAACTCTTCCTCAATTGTCCCCAAAATGGTCCGTTCGTCTAGGGGTTAGGACGCCAGGTTTTCATCCTGGTAACAGGGGTTCGATTCCCCTACGGACTACAAAAAGCCGCTAGAAAGCGGCTTTTTTCATTTGTGGCAGCTTGCGTCGCAATGGGTTCACAACATCATCTCTCAACAGCATTTGCCAGCATCTTCACAAACACCTCCTGCTGCCAGGCAGTGGCATCGTGACCCATGGAGGTATAGAAGGTTCGGCCATTGCCAATTTGTTTGTGCCATGCCACCGGGTGGTCTTTTCCCATGCCAAAGTCTTTGTCGGTCATCCAAAGCATGTTGCCGCTGGGAAGGATTTTGTCTCCATCAATGGTATAAAGAATACTGAAACCCTTCTTTCGTGGGTTGTCGAAAAACACATACCATTCATCGGTGTGGGTAAACTCGTGCGCCAGACCGGCAGCAAGCAGACTGTCGGCACCCGCTTCCAGCATCATGGTGGTTTCCTGCAACTGAGGGTTGAGCGGGTGGTGAGAGAAGGTAGCTCCCATCAGGTTGTCAGTATACCAATCCCAGTGATGCGAATTGTCGCCAGCACCATGGATGCCAATCAGACTGCCACCATTGTTGACGTAGTTTTCCAAATTTTGCTGCTGTTCATCGTTCAGCACACGGCCTGTGGAATTGTTGAAAATAACCACATCAAACTGGGCTAGCTGCTCACGATTAAATACACCGCCATCCTCTGTGTCGTAAAGAAACCAGTTGTTCTTAATGGCCAATTGAGCAAACACCTTTTTGCCAGCCTCTATCGATTCTCCGTGCCGGAAGCCGGAAGCCTTTGAAAAAAGCAGCACACTGGTTTGGTCTACAGGAATGGTGAGGTTTGGGGCTTCAGTTTCATACGACACAGGGAAACCATTCTTGATCTTGTACATGAACCCGGCCAATAGCCCTACCAGCACCACCACGATGCCTAGCAAAGACCAAAGAGCTATTTTTAAAAACTTTTTCATGGGAAAGAAATCAGGGTTTTTCTTTTATTTTTTGATAAACTCAATGGAGGCCAGACCGGCAAATATCTTCGTGGCATCGGCGCATTTGAAGGTGAAAACGAGCGTGTGTGGGCCGTCAACCGGGTCAATATCTACAACCATTTCCTTGAAGCCAAGATCAGTCAGGCCTGTTTCAAACGTTCCTGCTCCTATCTTTTGGCCATCAACGCCATCAATCATCACGTTCATTGAGCCGCCGGAGAAATAGGTGGGGGCAACCACCAGGTTCAGCTTCAGCTTACCCACTCCGGTCAGGTCGATGTTGTTGTATTGGAGCACACCATCGTCGCTGGGTAAAGTCATGGTCATGTCGTTTTCAATCCCGGGCATCATGCCTGCCGTTACATTGAACGTCATCACATTCTTTTTGCTGCTGAACTTGTCACCATTTATGATCGGGTAGGAGAGCGAAAGCACTTTGGTAGCAGTTAGCGGCTTCATGCCATTGGCGCCCCTGTCGGTATAGGAGGCAGTGAAAATATAAGTGCCTTCCTTTTCCGCCGGCTTATGCTTATTGAGGGCATAGGAGCCTTTGTAAGGGAGGCCTCCTTTCGCAGGTTTTCCGCTCAGCGACAGGATGTAGGCAATCATTTTCTCAGTGTCGGCGGTGCTTAGTTGTGGGTGAGGCGACATCATCAGGTCACCCCATACGCCGGCGCCACCTTTGATGACTTTTTCGGCCAGGGCGTTCACCGCACCTTCGTTGCCTGCGTACTTGTCTGCAATGGCTGTGAAGGTAGGGCCCACTGATTTTTCGGTAAGAGAATGGCATGCCTTGCAGTCGGAAGTTTCCATGAGCGCTTTACCTACGAGGAATGCCGATGCTTCCATATTGGCCTGATGCCCTTGCATAATTTCGGTTACATCGTAGCCCCTGGCCAGGTAATCGGCGGTGAAAGTAACAGCCGAGGGGTTGATGCCCTGGTTGATGGAGCCGTCTTCGGAATCCTGCACGGTCACTTCATAGTCAAAGGTTGAATTGCTCCAGTAAAATGACTGATTTCCTTTAAAGACAAGGTTTACTTCCGGCAGGTCGTTGCCAGCCAAAACGGTAGCTTCAGCGGTAGATACTTCGCCAGAGGGATCCGTTACCGTCAAGCTTACATTGTATTCACCGGGCGTTTTATACTCGTACACAGGGTTTTTCTCTGTTGATGAACCACCATCACCAAAGACCCAGGCGTAGGAAAGTGCGTCTCCATCGAAATCTTTGGAGGCCTCTCCACTGAATTGGACGGCAAAAGGTGTTTTCCCTATCATTTTATTCGCTTCAATGACCGCAAGTGGCACCCTGTTGCCTGATGAGTAAGTGATGTGGATCAATCTGGCATCCATATTTTGCGTGAACCAGTTGGTGCCGTATTCAAGGGCATAAAAATCACCCGTGGGACTAATCACCAGGTCGACCATGTTGTTGAACAACATATTGGGCAGAAAACGCTCCATTCTCACAAAGTCTCCATTGTCATCCAGCGTTACCGCCATTACCCAGCCACGCATCCAGTCGTAGGTGAAAAGCTTTTTGTCGTAGTACTCAGGGAGCCGCTGGTCTGATTCGGGGTAGCGGTCTTTGTAAAAGACGGGGCCTGCCATGGCATTTCTGCCGCCTTCACCCACCAAAGGGTACTCGGTGGATTCAGCATAGGGATAGTAGTATAATGGAGGATTAGCAGGCGGTAAATCCTTCGCTCCGGTATTGTTGGGAGAGGTATTGACGGGCTTTTTTGGGTCAAACAGCGGGCCGGTCTTGTTGTTGGTGTAGTCGTAGTGATTATAGGGGAAGTTGTTGCCTATAAAATAAGGCCACCCAAAATTACCTGCCTTTTTGGCCTGATTGAGTTCGTCATAACCCCGGGAGCCAAATCCAGCGCTGTCTTTAGCGGCATCGGGCCCCACGTCACCCCAGTAGAGGTAGCCATTTTTAGGGTCAATTGATATTCTGAATGGGTTTCGCAGTCCCATTACATAAATTTCAGGCCTGCCCTTTGTTGGATCGGTGAAAAGATTGCCTTCGGGAATTGAGTAAGTTCCATCATCTTCAGGCTTGATGCGTAGTATTTTTCCACGCAGGTCGTTGGTGTTGGCCGACGACTTCTGCGCATCCCATGGTGACCGGCCTTCGCCTTCGTCAATTGGGCCATAGCCGGTGGCACGAGGGCTGGTGTTGTCTCCAAGCGACACATAAAGCAACCTGTCAGGGCCAAATTCTACAGAGCCGGCCGAGTGGCAACATTCCTGCCGCTGCGTGGGCACGGTCAGTAGCACCTTTTCGGACGCATAGAGCAAAGAGTCACCTTCAAAAGTGAAGCGGGAAAGGTGCTGCTTCGGTTCGTCACCCACCGGAGAGTAGAACAGGTAGATCCAGTGGTTGCTGGCGTAGTCAGGATCAATGGCAAATCCCAACAGGCCGTCTTCCAGCTCACTGTGTACGGGGAAGGTGGTGACAAGCTTCACGCTGTCCGCCCCTTTCTTGAAGAGCTTAATCGCCCCTTTCCTTTCTATAAATAGGATGTCTTCATTAGGGAAAATATCGAGTTCCATTGGCTCATTCAGATTGAAAGCAAGTACATTTTTCTGGAACCGGTTCTCTTCCGGAGCCACCCTCGAATTGTTATAGTCAACGGGTGTTCCGGGCCCCGCAGCATATTGGATGCCGCCCCAAAGCATTGTCAGGAAGTCCTGATCTTTCCATGCTTCATTCGTGTGTCCCAGGCCTGTGTACCACGACCTGCCTCCGTCAAAATCACGGTACCAGGTAATGGGGTGGTTTTCTCCGTTGGTGCCGCCTTCATAAGACAGCTCATCGAGATTGAGCAATACGTTGATGTCAGCTTTGATCTCTTTATAGTTGTACCACTCGTCGGTGCGAGGCCAGCTTTCGGGCAGGTGTTGTGTAGAAAAGTGGGTTTTGTCCACCACCCGCACCGTGGCATCTCTTACATTCGGATCGGAGGGGTGGCCGTTGAAATAAGCACCCACCAGTTCGCCGTACCAGGGCCAGTCATATTCTGTGTCGGCGGCAGCATGGACGCCTACAAACCCGCCACCTGCCTGAATCCAGCGGTTCATTTCCAGCTGCTGGGCGTCGTTGAGCACATCGCCAGTGGTGTGCAGAAACACGATTACGTTGTAATTCTGAAGGTTGGCTTCGTTGAAGTCATCACTGTTCTCTGTAGTGTCAACGGAAAAGCCATGCTGTTTTGCCAGCTCAAGTATGGCTGTTTTTCCCGCAGGTATGGATTCGTGGCGAAACTCCGCCGTCTTAGAGAAAACCAGCACCTTGATATCACGTGTGTCCCGGGTAAAGTAAAAGTAAGCGGCAGCGACAAGCACTGCCAATGTCAGCAGGATGATGTAGCGTTTTTTCATAATGAAAACTAAATAATTTAAACCAACAGGAGTGAAGGACCGGTTGGCTTTTTTGTTACATTTGTTAAAATCTAATAAATAAAGGTAACTGCTTTATTATTAACATTTATTAAATTTTAATAAATAAATTTTGCTCTGTTAGAAACTATGAACGGCTTGCAGGAAATAAGACATTTTTTGGAGAAGGGGTATCAGGAATACCGGGCTAACGTCTCGGTGGATTGCACAATTTTTGGTTACCACGAAGGCAAGCTCCAGGTGCTGCTGCTTAAAAACAAGCTGTTGTCACAATGGAGTCTGCCCGGCGGCTATGTGAAGCATACGGAAAACCTGGATGAAGCGGCTGCAAGGGTAACAGCAGAAAGAACAGGCATCGAAAACCTTTTTCTGAAGCAGTTCAAGGCGTTCGGAGACCCTGATAGAAATAGGCTGGACGGTTTCGACCCTGAGATGCTTTATGAAATGACGGGCGTCAGGGTAACTGAAGACAGCTGGCTGGCCGGGCAGGCTGTCACTATTGGATTTTATGCCATTACCGACATCGTGCATGCCCAGCCCAAAGCAGATATATTTTCAAGTGAAAGCCAGTGGTTTTCTATCGACGAGTTGCCCCGCATGGCTTTCGACCACAATGAGATTGTGCGGGAGGCGCTCTTCAACATGCGGATCCATTTGTATCATTTCCCTATTGGAAAAAACCTTTTGCCTCAGAAATTCACCCTGAAAGAGATCAGGCTTTTTTATGAGGTGATGTCTGGCAAAACCCTCAATGCGTCCAACTTCCCTAACAAACTTATTTCTATAGGCCTGATCAAAAAGACCGATGAGAAGCTAAAGATCGGCGCCCACCGCTCACCCACGTTTTACACTTTCAACGACGAGGTGTACGAAAAGGCACTGGAGGAAGGTGTGGTGTTGGTGTAGGTAGCAGGATCGGTTATAAAGCCTTTGCGCAAACCGTGGATTAGTCAGGACTTTCAAAAAGCCTCACATGACTAGCACATTCCGCCATAAATGAAAGATTTGCTTGCTAGACAGTGGTGGATTGGCATGGAAATGATAAATTAAATCGTGAGCACTATCAATCAATAAACATGGCTATAGAGCCCAGTATTCTGACCATTGTCCTTATTATCCTTATCAGCTTTATTGTCAGTGCCTTTGGTAACCTTATCGGATTTGGAGGTGGGATTTTTATGGTGCCTATTCTGGTCACCATTTTTTATTACCCACTGGCCATAGCTGTCGGCAGTGTGATGTTTTCCCTCATCTTTTCCTCACTGGCCGCCACCTACTTCCATAGAAAAGGCGGGCATGTCGATTTTAAGATGGGGATATTGCTGGAGCTGCCTACCATGCTCGGCGTTGTGCTGGGGAGCTTTTTGCTGGCCTACATCTCCGCCCACAGGCTGGAAATACTTTTCTCCGTGCTGGTGCTGTTGTTGGGAGTCTCTTTTTGGCTTAAGAAAGAAGGCAGCGATCAAGACAGTAAAAGCGGTTTGTTTTATCGAATGAATCAATGGAGGCCGTCGTTTCTGATAGAAAACAAGGCGCACCATATTGCTTACAGAGCAAGTATATGGATGATTACTTTTTTCGGGCTAATGGCGGGCACCCTGGCGGGGCTTTTCGGCATAGGCGGAGGGTTTCTAAAGACGCCCATCATGCTCAAAATATTCAAAATGCCGGTAAAGATAGCCACCGCTACGGCCATGTTTATGATCATCATTACGAGTATCACAGGGTCGGCAAGCCATTATATGCAGGGGCATATTGTGCTGTCGCAGGCATGGCCGGTGCTATTGGGCTTCACCAGCGGATCAATTGCCAGCCACAAACTGAATATCGGCATCAACCCGGAAGTGATTGAAAAGCTCATCGGCCTCGGCCTTGTGCTGGCAGCTCTCGTGATGATGGCGAATTTTGTGGGTGCAGGTGCTAGTTAAAAATGCTGACGTCTTTCAACGCCAGCATTTTTAAGCAATTAGAGGTTATAGACTTCTTTCAACCCGTCTCTTAAAGTCGCAGGCTTCCGGCCCAGCAAAATTTCAAGGTCTTTCGTCGTGCGCTCAAACTGTTGGTTTTTGATATCAGCCGAGAATCCGGTAACGATAAAAACCACTTCTTCAGGGAGGCCCCATTCCCGCAGTTGTCCCGGAAACTTATCGGCATCTGCGTCGGTGTATACCACGGTTTTGCCTGACAAAACGCTGAGTGCTTCGGCGGCATCAGCGTAAGAATATAGCTGACTGCCGGTTATCTCATACGTTTTGTTTTCATGGCCAGGCTGGAGCAAGACGTTGGCGGCTGCTTCTCCCATCTCTCTGCGTAGAGCGTAAGGAACCTTTCCATTACCGGACGGAAGATAGATGCCGTTCTCAAAAACCTGAGGACCCGCAAACACCGCAATGCCATCCGTATATAAGGTATTACGCAGCATGGTGTAAGTCAGCCCACTTTTTTTGATGTAGTCCCCTGTTTCGAAATGACTTTCCATGAGAGGCTTTACTCCTGACGTGCTGGGATCTTTGATGGAAACGCCCGTGTAGGCGATGTGCTTCACTCCGGCTTTCTTCGCTGCATCCACTACGTTTTTATGCTGCTGTAGTCTATTGGGGTCTAGTCCGGAAATCAGCAGCACTTTCTCGACTCCTTCCATGGCCTTGTCAAGGGAGGCGATATCATCGAAATGACCCATTCGAACTATAACGCCCTTTTCGGCTAGCTCGCTGGCTTTGTTTTCATCTCTTGCCAGCGCCACGATGTTGCTGGCGTCAGTATTTTTCAGCAGGTGTTCTATTGTTGCTGTTCCCAAATGCCCTGTTGCTCCTGTTACTAGAATCATGTTTTTTGTATTTGAATAGTTAATGAATTATTATTGTTACTCAAAGTAACTAATAACAGTTCTAAAAAGTAACTTGTTACCTTTTGGTAACTGGTAAGAAAGTGGTAACGAAATGGTAACTAATACAGAAATAAGCGAAGTTTTTGACTGCCCGGTGGCTGCTACACTGGCTATTATCGGAGGAAGATGGAAGGTGCTGATCCTCTACCAGCTTGCCAGCGGCACCAAACGTTTTGGGGAAATAGCCGTCCGCATACCTGGCATTTCACGCAAAGTACTTACCGAGCAGCTAAAGGAATTGGAAAAGAGCAAGCTGGTGGTGCGAAAGCAATACAAAGAGATTCCGCCACGGGTGGAATATACACTCACAGACCTGTCAAAAGGACTTACGCCTATTTTTGATGAAATCGCTATCTGGGGAAATAAGAATTTGCTGGGGAGAGGGTAGAAAGGGTTAACAATCAATAGGTGCTGTGGCAAAAAGGAGAACGGAAGCATGTCGCTATGGGGTAAGCGCTTGCATGGGTAGGTGTTAAGCCGGGTGACCGGGAAGCCTTATGCGAGTAGGTGACAAGCGCTTATAACATATATAGTAAAGGCGTTAAAAGAGTCGTGACAAAGGCTTAAAAGACCTGGGTAATGGGCTTATCAGGAGGCTGCGGTGCCACCATACATGGTCAGTGGTAGGCAGCATGGGCGGTGAGTGGTGCGCAGCAAAGGGACTTTTGCTGGGCTGGAAAGGAATGAGTGGGGAAACAGGCATCCTTTCTTTAATATACGAAAAAGGGGCGGAAGGGATACTACGGAGTCATTTTACGTAATTTTGGACAGCGCTATATCATTCAATGTCCGAGTTACAGACTTGCTCGAGCCCTTTGTGCTTTTAGGCGACCTGGCTGCTCAGGATAGCGGGGGTGTATGAAAGGGACCTGGAGGAAGGAGTGGTGCTGGTGTAAGCCAGACAAGCGGCAAGTCGTAAGATGTTGAGCTGTGATAATAAAGCTTTTTGCCTACCCAATCTTGTTCTTTCAGTCGAGTTCTCCAAGCAGAGGGCTATGTGAAATCAGCTTAAATGTCTCTAAAGAAACCTCAGGGAAGTAGCTTTTAAATCACTTTATGGGAACTTTTTGTAGATATCCTTTCGATGGGCGAGCGTTGTTATCAGCGCTACTCCGTTGTCAATGTAAAACCCTAGCCTATAATCACCGATTCTGATTCTATAAGCACTTTTATGCCCCTTCATTTTTTTAGCGCTGGGTATCTGGTTGACAGTCTTTGCGTCAATTATTTCTTTGATAGCACCTGCAACCCCTTTTTTTGATATATCGTCAGGAATTCTTTTAAGTTGCTTTTCAAATGATTTGCTGAACTCCAGATTCACTCTAACCCAAGTTTGTTAAGAACTTTGGTTTTGTCTGCAAGTCCACTTTGCTTGTCTTCTTCCATCATCGAAAGCAACACTTTGTCTTCCTGTTCTTCCAGATCAATAAAAGAAATCCCCTCAATGTTAAGTGTTTTTATGAGTTCTAAAAGCTGCCTCGCACCGGGCAAAGAATCGTTTATTTCTATTAAGTGTCGCATTGTGTAAAAATAGCAAAAATTGATCAGATCGGTTCTTCTTGCTTCAATTATTGTACCAGCTTGGTCGTTCCATCAGCCTCTTCATGAGTTTATGGGCAAGCAGTTTCTTTCTTGTTCGCTAAGTTGCTGCAGCATGCAGAAAGTATTGCCATATTGAACAGAAAGAAGTATTTTTCAATCATGGTTTATCAAGATCGCATCATATCAGACTACAAGATACTTTTGGGAAAGCCCGCAATAAAGGGCACAAGAATATCAGTGGAATTAGTCTTGAAAAAACTCTCAGAGGGAGCCACGGTTGACGAGCTTGTCAGTGATTACCAGGTACAAAAAGAGGACATTTACGTGGCGCTCAATTATGCCGGATGATTATCTCAGAGTCTCCTGAAAGAGTCCCCGATAAAAGTCGTTTCTTAATATCCATCACCTAAAATTCCTTCCCTCCGGAAAAATCTTGCCTTGCACCACCTCAGACTTCTTAGGTGGTTTGGCCTTTGCATAAGGCACGGTCGTTTCATCAGAACGGGACATGGGCTTCAGCGATAATTCTTGCTTTTGTTTGGCCGTTAGTTGCTGTAGCATTCCTGAAAGATTGAAAAGCCGTTTGGCAATCACATGAATTACTTCGCCTTCTTTTTGTAGCTGGCCTTCCACCATCAGCAGCTTCGATTGGATGATCTCTTTTCTGTATTTGTCGAACAGCTTTTTGAAGACCACCAGGTTGGCAGTGCCTGTTTCATCTTCGATGGTAATAAAACAAATGCCGCTGGCAGTGCCGGGCCGCTGTCGTACCAGCACCAGTCCGGCTACTTTCACCAAGTCACGGTCTTTTGCTCCAGTCAGGTTTATGTGCGGAGTGATTCCCAGTCGTGTTAGCTGCTCTCTCAAAAAACTCACCGGGTGGGCTTTGATAGACAGAGAAGTGGAGGCGTAATCCTGGATCACATGTTCGGACAGTTGCATTTCAGGCAGGTCAACCTTTTGCTCGTGCTCATTTTGTTGTTGCGAACTGAACAAGGCTTTGTGCAGGTGGTCTTTGGTGGAAACTTCCCACAAAGCCTGACGCCGGTCAAGTCCTATCGATCGGAAGGCGTCGGCATCGGCCAGTCGTTCCAGGGCGCTTTCTGACAGGCCCAACTCCCGCAGTTCATGTACGCTGGTGTACGCTTGTTCCCGGCCAGCCACCAGGAGCTGGATGTCTTCCTCTTTCAGTCCTTTTACCTGTCGAAATCCAAGACGTAAAGCACAAAATTCACCCTCCTTTTCTTCCAGCGTATAATCCCATTCCGAATGATTAATATCGAGTTGCCGCACTTTAACACCATGGTTTCTGGCATCGGTGATAAGTTGCGCCGGCTGGTAGAAGCCCATCGGTAAACTATTGAGAATGGCACAGGCAAACACATCAGGGTAATAGCACTTGAGCCAGGAGGAAACATAAACCAACAGGGCAAAGCTGACCGCATGACTTTCCGGAAATCCATAGCTTCCAAAGCCCTCCAACTGTTTGAATACCCGCTCTGCATATCCTTTTGTGTATCCTTTGGCGGTCATACCATTGATCAGCTTGTCGTGGAAATACGACACTTTGCCTTTTGCTTTGAACGTAGCCATACTTCTCCTTAGCTCATCCGCTTCAGCCGGGCTAAATCCAGCAGCTACAATGGCAATGCTCATTGCCTGCTCCTGGAAAAGGGGTACACCCAGTGTCCGGCCAAGGATTTCTTTCAGCTCTTCGGAAGGATACTCCACTTTTTCCTCTCCATTCCGTCGTCGCAAATAAGGGTGCACCATATCCCCCTGAATTGGCCCGGGGCGTACAATGGCTACTTCTATCACCAGATCGTAGAACTCTTTAGGCCTTAACCTTGGCAGCATCGACATCTGCGCCCGGCTTTCTATCTGAAACACGCCGATGGTATCGGCATGGCAGATCATTTCATAGACTTTAGGATCATCCTGAGGGATATTGGCCAGGGTGAAATCTTTATTGTAATGCTTTTTGGCTAAATCGAATGCTTTACGGATACAAGTGAGCATACCCAGAGCGAGTATATCTATCTTCAGAAAGCCCAGTGCCTCAATATCGTCTTTGTTCCACTCAATATTGGTGCGGTCTTCCATCCGGGCATTCAGCACCGGGCACAGGTCGGATAGCTTACCTTCCGTGATCACAAACCCACCAGTATGCTGACCTAGTTGTCGTGGGAAGCTGATATATTGCTGGGTAAGCTCGAGCACTTTTTTAATAGTCGGGTCATCGGGATTGATACCCTGGCTAATGATACGGTTTTTGTCGAAACCTTCGTCTTTGAAGTCCCAAATGAGGCTGGACAAACGGGTAATGGTATCGACCGATAGCCCCATTACTTTGCCAACATCCCGGATGGCACCTTTGTGATGCAACTGGGTGACCGTGGCTACTACAGCCGCCCTGTCCCGACCGTATTTGTTATAGATATACTGCATCACCTCTTCCCGGCGCTCATGCTCGAAGTCCACGTCAATGTCGGGTGGTTCATTTCTTGCGGCAGAAATGAAGCGTTCAAACAGCAGGTTGAATTTAGACGGATCTACTGAGGTAATGCCCAGACAGTAACAGACGGTAGAGTTGGCAGCAGAACCACGACCCTGACAAAGGATTTGCTGCTCTCTGGCATAGCGCACGATATCGTAAACGGTGAGGAAATACTCTGCATAATTCATCTGGTCAATGAATTTCAGTTCATAGTTGATATTGCCTTCGACCTTTGCGGGTATTCCCTCGGGAAACATTTGATGGGCTCCTTTCCAGGTAAGGTAGGTAAGCTCCTCCTGTGGTGTGCGGCCCTCGCTGGTGATCTCTTTCGGATATCTGTATTTAAGTTCATCAAGTGAAAAAGTGCATTTTTCTGCAATGACCTGGGTTTGTTTGATAGCCTCTGGATAGGCCCTGAATAATCTGAGCATTTCATCGGCTGGCTTGAGATAGCGCTCCGCATTAGGATGAAGCCGAAAGCCAGCTTCTTGTATTGTGCATTTTTCCCGTGCACAGGTCACCACGTCCTGAAGCTCCCTTCTTGCAGGGTGATGATAATGCACATCGTTAGTGGCAACCATTGGGATATTAAGCTTCTTTGAGAGTTGATTGAGTCGGTGAAGCAACTTGAGGTCGTTGCCATCGTAGGGCCTGCTGGCCGCAAGGTGAAGGCGGGCACCTAAAGCTTCCCTGTATTCCTCTAGTTGTGATTTGAAAACCGGGTCAAAATCAAATGCTTCATTCAATTGCAGAGGAGGGATGGCTACCAGCTCCAGGCCTGCTGCATGTTCATATAAGTCCTTTTTATAAAGCTCACATTGCCCTTTTTCGGTTCTCAGGTTGCCTTTGGTAAGTAAAGCGGATAAACCTGCATAGGCATGAATGTCTGTAGGGAAAGCCAGCAAGCTGGGGCCATCCTGCAGGTCGAGGCGGCAGGCAGGTATGATGCGAATAGCAAGACCTCTGGTGGCGGTGTGGGCCCGAACGATGCCTGCCAGGGTATTTCGGTCCGTAATGGTGATGGCAGAGTAGCCATATTGGACAGCCTGCTTCACTAACTCCTCTGGATGAGAGGCTCCCCTGAGAAAGCTGAAGTTAGAAGTGACTTGTAGTTCGGTGTAGGGCATTGTTTTTATCAGTTCCTTATCCTGGAATCAGCTCTGAAATTCTTCGTTTTACCCCGACCCTGAGCCGGACGCCCCTGAAGGGAGCCGAAGAATTTCGCAGCTGCTTCAATTTTGCGTCAAAGAGCCTTTTGTTAAGGGTTTAAAGAATGACTAAATCTCATTGAGCTTCCCTCCCTTCAGGGTTGGGGTAAAGGAAGCTTGAAAATATGTTTTCAAGCAAAGAACCCATGCACATACCACTGGAAGCTTTCGTCGTCGTAGTGCCCTGACCGGAAGATCCAGAATCTGTGCCCTTCTTTGTCTTCTATCCTGTAATAGTCCCGGTGCTGGCCCTGCTGCAGCCACCATTCCTGCTCGATTCGCTCAGGGCCATCCGCTCTGGCCACTTCATGCACCTTGCCTTTGTAGCGGAAAAGCATAGGAGGATAATCAGGGATTGGCGCACTTACCTCAATTCTTTCCGGTCTGCTCAATAGCTGGAGAGGCCGAAGCTTATCCACTCTCCATAGGGTGGTTGCTTTTTCTTGCAGCGAAAGGGCAGGCCTAAATGACCTTTCGGGCCAATAATGCTCGTCGGGGAGGTAGCGCTGGACAGACTTTGCCCCGAATTTACCGGCCAGCTTATCCACCAGCTCCGACAGCCGCATATCGTCCAGTCCGCCAGCTTCTTCCCACAACTGTTCTTGCTCAGGCATAAGCTCTTCTACTTTAGGAGCTTCCAGAATGAATAACTCAATACCCAATGCAGGCTCAAACGTCGATATCTTGACCTCAAAGAGCTTAAAAAGATGATTGACATGATGGGTTGGCCTGCTGGTGCCGATATCTAGTTGAACCACCTTTCCATCCACCCGGTAGCCTTTGAATACTGCCGTTCTTAGCCCTTTCTGTTCCTGTCTTAGTCGGTGGCAGAGGGTTTCCAGTAGTCGCTCCAGTGCGATCTCTATGCCTTTAGCAGTAACGATAGGCTCCAGACAAGGAAGTCGTTCCTGGTAGGGCTCCACAGGCTGTATGGGCTCCATCCTTTCCTCTAAGGCACCAGTTGCCTGGTCGATACGCAGCAGCATTTGTGCCCCAAACCGCCTTCGGAGAGTGGCACGTGGCATGCTTATGAATTGATGCAGTTGATGTAAACCCAGTTTGTGTAGTCGTTCAAGGGCTTCGGGCTCCAGCCGGAGAGCCTCCGGAGGTAAGCCCATAAGTGCTTCATGGTGTTTTCCGCTTTCTATGATGCCCGACCCACGACTGTACCTGGCGATAGCCCATGCTGCTCCGATGGTGCCAGCCATGGCCGCCCTCACCCGGTAGCCATGGGTTTCGAGCTTCTGCTCAATGTCAGTTACATAATTTGCATCTCCTCCCCAAAGATGGGAGCATCCTGAGGCATCAAGTAAAAGTCCATCCGGTGGATCGATAGCCACATTGGGGGCATAGCGAATGCTCCATTCGCCCAGGCGCCTGAGTAGTTTGAGTATAAGCTCCGGCTGATCATCCAGTGCTACTACAGAAGGTGCTGCCGCTCTGGCATCGGCGAGCACCATGCCATCACTGATGCCTTTGGCCCTGGCGATAGCATTCGAAGCTGAAATCACCATTCTGCCGTGGGAAGGGGTGCGCAAAACGAACGGGATCTTTCTCAGCTCTGGCCGACGGAGAGAGAACCAGTCCGTGGTAAGGTAACGGAACCATATAGAAACAAATTTTTTGCCCATGGTTCACCCTGCTTTGCGTTCTTCCGGTTCAAAATGATGTAGTGCTTTCTCAGCTACGGTTTTCAGTTGGCCTTCCATCCATTTCACATCCCAGGCACCCGGCTTGCCATTTCGCACACGTTGCAACTCCACTCTCCATTGTGGGTATCCCACACCGGGAAGGTCGTCAACAACCTCGCCGGGCAGAGAGGCTATTTTCCATCGGGATACACAAGCTGTTGTTGTTAATTTTTGACTGAAAGGCCGGATCACAAAACCAGTGACGCAGCTTTCCTCTACTGCGAGCTGCAATCTGCGGGAGGAGGTGAAGTCCAGGGTGGGCATTTCACCCACAACGGCAGCAACAGAAGTGCATTTCAAACCTTCTTCCACTGCCCACCATACATCTTTTTCTTTTTTCAGGTCAATAAAGATGAACCTTTCAGGAGAGATGCCGAAACTTTTTAGTGCAGGAGGGAAGAGTGTTCGGGAGGTGCTGATCCATAAAGCTATTCCATTAGCACCTGTAACATTGCTTAGGAGAGAAGCGACAAAGCCGCTGGTGGCTGCAATGTCTTCTTCACCTGCAGGAAGAAATTCGTGGATGGCACCCAATGGGAATACGCCATTAGGAAAAGCAGCATCCATCAGGCCAAGATTCAGCCGGGCGGTGGTGTTGCCTGGCGACTTGAATCCTTGCAGCCGGAGAATATCCGATTGTAAAGAGGAAAGAATGTCAGCCTTACTCTGTTGCATGGTGTCCCATTCGGGATTTAAAAGCTAATTATTTTAGCTATCAAAGCTAATAATAACTAAAATAATTAGCAAAACAACAAGAGAGAAGTTGCAAGAATTTTCAGCTGGAGATCAGTAAATTATTTGGTGATCTGCCTTCATAGTGAAAAGTGCTAAAGCTATACCTTGTACTGGTGAGCAATGTCAACAGCCAGCCTGACCTGCTTCCAGTCTATTTCTCCCAAAAGTGCGCATTCTGCACCCAGAACGAATCCTTCCGGGATATTTTGCATCACTGCATTTACTTCAGAAGTAAGATTCTCTGAACTTGCCGATGAAATAGCCCCTCTTTTTTCCAATCCACCAAAAATGGGACGGTTAAACTGTCGGTGAATGTCCTCTGGAGTTAATATTTCATTATTCACTTTCAAGCTACAGTTCACCAGCTGACCTGGATAGTCCAGAAAGGGGCTAAGGTCATTATAGTCCCCTACATAGTCGCAAATATGCAGGACATTGCAAGAGCATGCGGCATTGATTTCATTCATTACTATCAAGTCATAGGGCTTGATATAGTCATTGAAAATAGTAGGGTCTTGAAAACGAAACCCTTCTCCGCCTTGCGTAGAAGCAAGAAATCCATCAACTCCTAATTTAATACACTCACGGGCAAAGAGAAGCGTGCTTTCAGTAATGATATCCATTCCCTTCTTCACACTTTCCGGGTCTTGCTTGAGGTGCTCGGTGAGTAGTTCACCAGTAGCAGAATGCCCGGCGCTCATGAAAGGAGAGTAAAGAGTAGCGATTACCGGGGCATGTTTTTTACCTTCCTTTACCAGTTCCTTCACTACGTACAATTGATCCTCGTAAAAGTCTTTGCCATAAAACGGTATATTGGCCCAGTCTTCAGGCTTCTGTATACTGGTCAAATGAGGGAATTCAGACTCATATTGAATTTTCACAAAATCCATGTCAATAGCATGGAAGTATTCCATGTGCTTCTTCACTGCAGCATCGCCAGATTTGAAACCCTCCCCAAAATGCACGAAAAAACCGCATGGGATATACCCGTTGTTTTTCCCCGTGGCAATTAAATTGAAAACAGCTTCCCGCTTATTGACAGTGGAGCCCGAGGTACAGGCAGGTAAAATCCAACTGCTTGCCAATGCGGTGGCAGATAAGGCTCCAATAGATTGTAGAAACTTTCGGCGGTCAATTGATGAGTAAGACATGGTAGATGATTATTTTTTAGGCAAATAATAATACAAAATACCAAGTCAACTTGAAAGCAGGAATACGCCAGGTGCCAGCGTATACCCTGCAATAGTATTGATTATTTCTTTTCCTTCAGAAAAGCGAGCTGCCCCAAATGGTTGGCTAAGTGAGCTGTCCGGTTCATCACCAGGTTTAGCTTGTTTCTGTGCGGCTCTTTGGTAAAGTCTTCTTCAGTCACAGCAGTATGTCTGGTAAACCAATCGTCGGCTGAAAACTTTTCAAATGCTGCGGAAAGCGCTGAGTTTACTTTATTCCAGGCTTCTCTTAATTCTGGAATAGGTGTGTTCTGACCTGACTTGTCTGGCGTTCTTACGTAGGGCTCGTAGAGTTCAGGGAACAGCTTATCCCCAGCACCAAGTAAAGGAAGCATGTTGTCATGAACTGCCGCCAGGTGGCCGAGCAGGTAGGTGCCTGTATTTCTGTTGGGCGCTACTTCTGAAGCGATTTGTTCATCGCTCAGACTGTCGAAAAGTTTGTTGGTGCGATCCACGTAGACGTTCCAGGCGTCCAGGGCCATTTTGATAAAAAGTTCTTGTTGGTTCATTGGGATGTATGGTTTTATACAAAGTAAAAACTGATGATTGATAAGGAAGAAGTGGGGGTGAAAAGTTCGGGAGAAGGAATTTATTGATAGTATCGAATGAAGATAGTATCTTTATTTGATACTATGATTGTTAACTTTGCAGATAAAGACACTCAACGTGTTTGGGAAGGTACAGGAACCAGAAAGTGGCATCCTGACATTCAAAGATTAGCAATGAGAAAGTTGTTTATTATTCATGCAGCGGGTAGTATTAATGACCTGATATTGCCTCCAGGAAACAGACTTCACCGACTAAAAGGAGATATGAAGGAGTATTGGGCTATAAGAGTTAATGATCAATGGCGAATCATTTTCAAATGGATCGAAAATAAAGCCTATGATGTTGAGATAATAGATTACCACTAGATATGAAAGCAATTAACAATATTCACCCAGGTGAAATCTTGCAACTGGAATTTCTTGAACCGATGGGGCTCACGGCTTACCGCCTGGCGAAAGAAATAGGAGTTCAGCAAACGAGAATTAGCCAGATTATGGGTGGTAAGAGGTCAATTACCGCAGACACTGCCATTCGTCTAAGTAGATTTTTTGGCACCACAGAAGAATTCTGGATGAATTTGCAGCGAGAGTATGATTTAAGGAAGGAGCATGCCGAGAAACAGTCGGAGTTTGATAAGATTCAGAAGTTCGAATTCCACGAAGTTTAGATAGAAATACTGACTAATAAACGCTACACCCCTCATGAAAAAAATACTCCTTCTCGGCTCTGGGGAACTCGGAAAAGAATTTGTGATCAGTGCTAAAAGGTTGGGCTGCCATGTGGTAGCCTGCGATAGCTATACGGGTGCGCCAGCCATGCAGGTGGCCGATGAAAGCGAGGTTTTTAGCATGCTTGATGCAGCGAAGCTGAGAGAAGCTGTCGAGCGACACCAGCCAGACCTTATCGTGCCGGAAATCGAGGCCATCCGTACCGAGGTGCTGGTGGAAATGGAAAAGGAAGGCAGAAACGTAGTGCCCAGTGCCAGGGCTGTGAACATGACGATGAACCGTGACCGCATCCGTGACCTGGCAGTAGACCTCGGCGTTCGTACGGCTCGATTCGCTTATGCTGAATCTGCGGAGCAGCTCATGGGGGAGGCCAAAGCCATCGGCTTTCCCGTGGTGATCAAGCCGGTGATGAGCAGCAGCGGAAAGGGGCAGAGTGTAGCCCAAACAGCTGATGATATCCAAAACAGCTGGGAATATGCCTGTGCTGGCATGCGGGGCGACCGCCAGCGGGTGATTGTGGAGGAGTTTATCAAGTTTGACTATGAGATCACGCTGCTTACCGTAAAACAGAAGAATGGCCCGACGCTCTTCTGCGACCCCATTGGCCATGTGCAGGAGCGGGGCGACTACCAGTACAGCTGGCAGCCTCAGCCCATGATAGATAAGTTCAGAAAGGATGCCGAGGCCATGGCCAAAGCAGTGACGGATGACCTGGGTGGCGTAGGCATCTTTGGTGTGGAATTTTTTGTCACCAAAGACGAAGTGATTTTCAGCGAGCTGAGCCCACGGCCTCACGACACCGGCATGGTGACGCTGGTCAGCCAAAACCTCAGCGAGTTCGATTTACATGCCAGGGCCATTCTTGGCTTGCCGATTCCTAATATTACAGTAACCGAAGGCGCCAGTGCCGTGGTGCTAGCCGCAAAAGATGGTGTATCACCCACCTACACCGGGGTGGAAGCAGCGATGGCTGAGCCCGATGTTGACGTGCGGATTTTCGGTAAGCCCACTACCAGACCTTACCGTCGCATGGCGGTGGTATTGGCGAAAGGAGAGAATGCGGTGGAAAGAGCCAGAGCCGCTGCTGCAAAAATAAAGGTGGTTACAAAAGGGATTTGATTGTATCCTGCCGGGCAGTAGTCTCCCGCCTGCGATTTGATCCTGTCGGTTTTTATCTCAAAACTCCTGTGAACGGCAGTGGAGTGTTCGGGGAAAAGTGCTACTTTAAACGTTCCAATTTTCTTTGTCGCATTCCCTAAACTATCTGAAGATGAAATTTGCTCGTTATGCCTTTGCGCTTGTCATCCTTTTCGTGTGTGCTAAATGTAAAACCACCACAGAGCCTGGTCAGGCAGAACAAACGAAAGAGTGGTTGACCTTTGAAGGCCGGGCAGACATGCCAAATATAGTCCTGGTTTCCGGCGACGAGGAGTACCGCTCGGAGGAAGCTTTGCCTCAATTGGCGAAAATTCTTTCTTCACGTCATGGGTTCAACTGTACCGTCCTGTTTGCACAGGACCCAGCCATTCCTGGCATAGTCAATCCCAATTATGTGCGTAACATACCGGGAATTGAGGCCCTTGAAACTGCTGATCTGATGGTCATTTTCACCCGGTTTCGGGCTTTGCCGGATCAGCAAATGCAGTACATCGACAGTTATTTGAAAAGCGGGAAGCCAGTGATTGGGATGAGAACGGCTACTCATGCATTCAATTTTGCGGCAGCGGACTCGACCTCGAACTGGAAGCGCTATGGAAATAACTACAACGCCGAAGATGAATGGCAGGGTGGATTTGGCCGCCTTGTGCTGGGAGAGAAATGGATTTCGCACCATGGCAACCATAAAAATCAAAGTACCCGTGGGGTGGTAGCAGCAGGTGCTGAGGGGCATCCCATTCTTAATGGCATCGGGGAAGGAGAGATATGGGGGCCAACGGATGTATATGGCGTACGGTTGCCTTTGCCTGGTGACTCACAACCCATCGTGATGGGGCAGGTGATCAATAGGGCAGGTGAGTACACAGAGGATGATGTTCTGTACGGCATGCGCTTTACAGACAATGAGGTAGCTGGCGTTGAGATGGAAAAAGACAAAGAAGGGAACGAAAAAGCAATCACCAAAAACGATCCAATGATGCCTGTAGCATGGATAAAAAGCTACCAGATTTCAGGGGGGCAGCAGGGAAAAGTATTTACCACTACGATGGGAGCGGCCACAGACCTTTTGACGGAGGGCACCCGCCGGATGATGGTCAACAGCGTTTTTTGGAGCCTTGGTCTCCCAGTTCCTGAAAAAGCCAATGTAGATACAGTGGGAGTTTATCAACCCAGTCAGTTCGGTTTTCACGACGATCAGTATTGGTTGGACAAAAACTTGAGTGTGAAATCGCTGCAATAACCCTGGCGATGTAGGTTCGGTGCGTTGAGATGGATGCACTCAGAGTCTCTCGCAGAAGACTCCAATGCTATTAGGTTAAGAGCATTTTACCCTGGCCGGGCGCCCCTTAATCCCTAAAGGGCTCAGCTAATGACAATTCACTCGCCCTTCAGGGTCAGGGGTAAAAATAGAATTGGTACAAGGAACCTCTTAACTTAATAGCATTGCAGAGGATCTTGAAGGAAGTGTGTTTTGGCTATTGAATTGAGAAGTACGTTGGAATCAAATCTTTGATTTTGGCGAGGGTTTCGTTGACCGACAATTCACTCATCCCGCCGGCGGCGTTGGCGTGCCCACCTCCATTGAAATGGTCTGAGGCCAACACGTTCACTGGGTTTTCTTTCCCTTTGGAACGGAACGATATTTTCATGATGCCGTCACGCTCAGTAAACACAATAGCGGCTTTCATGCCTTTGATAGATAAGGCAAGGTTGGCAAGGCTGTCAGTATCTCCCTTTTTATAATTGTATTTCGCAAGCTCTTCTTTTGTCAGAGCAATGACAGAGACCTGATAGTCTTCCATGATTTCCAGTTTTTCGGCCATGGCGTAACCTTGCAAGCGCAACCGGCTTGCCGTATTGTTATCGTTGAGCATCTCGTGTACCAGGTGATGTTGTACGCCTGCAGCTAAAAGCTTCGCCAGTATTTCGTGGGTGCGGGGCTGCACCGACGAAAATCGAAAACTTCCTGTGTCTGTCAGGATGCCGAGGTAAAGTGGAGTGCCTATTTTTTCGTCGAGCAATTCACCATGGCTCGATTGCTCTATGAGCTCAACTATCAGCTGTGAGGTAGAGGAAGCGGAGGTCTCCGAAACAACAATGCTGGGAAAATCTTGCGGATGCAAGTGGTGATCAATCATGATCTTTTGGCAAGTAGCGGACTCCAGCAGGTTTTGCATGTCAGGGCCTACCCGATCGGTGCTATTGTAGTCCAGGCAAAAGAGTAGGTCAGCTTTTTGAAAGGCTTCTGTTACTTTCTCTGGCTTGTCGCTCATGAGTACAATGCAGGAGGTATCCAACCAATATAAAAAGTCGGGTGATGCATCTGGGTGACAAATGACAGCCTTTTTGCCCAGCTTTTCTATAAAATACAATAGCCCCAGCGAGCAACCTACCGAATCTCCATCGGCAGATTTGTGGGAGGTGATAACGATAGAAGAAGCGGCAAGTATTTCGGCTTCAATTTGTTGGTAAACATTCATTGTGTGGAGCTCTTGCTAAGACGGTTTCATTTTTCCGTTCTTAATGATTTGATGGCATTTCGTTGAGGGAAGAAAAATAGAAAAGCCAACCTTTTCGGCTGGCTTTTCACTTTCACTCAGAGTCTCTCGAAGAGGACTCGAGTTGGTCATAACTTATTTGAATCCGATTTCAGCCAAACCTTTGTGACTGATGTTGATAGCCTCAAAAGGTGGTAATCCAAAAGTGGCATCCTGCTCCACTAAGTAGAACTCCATACCAGACTGAGCCTTGGCAGCCAATATTTTCTTAAAGTCGATGCTGCCGGTGCCTACAGGAGCAAAATTGCCTTCAGCATTCATATCTTTCACGTGCCATGCTTTGAAACGGCCTGGGTATTTTTCGAAGTAAGCCAGCGGGTCAGCGCCTGCTTTGGCTACCCAGAAAAGATCCATTTGGAAGTTCACAACATCAGCGCTGCAATTTTCCAGCAGGTAGTCAATCAGCACGGTGCCGTCTTCACCTGGCATAAATTCAAAATTATGGTTGTGGTACAACAGCTGTAGGCCGGCTGCCTTACACTTTTCACCAAGCGTATTCAGGATCGTTGCTATTTCAGCAGGAGTGCCTTTCATGCCCATGGTCATGGTTTCTCTGTTAAAGGTAAACATGCCCATTGGAGGTACAGGGATCACAAAGTACTCGATACCGGCAGCTTTGCAGTCAGCGATCAGCTGATCGGCGTTTTCCATGGTCACCATGCCCATGTGAGCACTTTTGGCGGTGAGACCAAGGGTGGCAAGGTAAGCTTTGAAATCAGCGGGAGTCATGCCATAGAACTTGCCCTCTTCATAGTTGGCTGCTTCTACGTAGGCGTAGCCAGCGTCCGCTACTATCTGAAGGGTGGCCTTAGGATCGGTAGCCATGGAGTCACGCACGGTGTAAAGAGCAAGTCCGCCAAACTCAGTCGGCATTGTCTCCACGGCAGCAGTTGAGTCTGCAGATTCTTCGGTTGAGTTGGTTTTGGTGCTGCAGGCAGAGAAGCCAAGGACTATGGCCAGCAGCAGTGTAAAGCTTAATTGTAAGTTACTTTTCATGATAGATTCAGTGTTTAATGCGTCAAAGTTACGCAACTTCAGTGGAAATGGAATATTTATGTTGCTAGTTAGTGCTTATTCGAATTTGCAACAGTTGCTCTAAGTTTTACTGAATCAGATTGAGTAGTGTTTGCAAATCCTTATCAGTGATCGTTTCTTGATCTGATTTATCATAGATGGAAAGTAGGTACACTACGTGACTAGATACGTGAACTACATGAGTTATTAGTCTTGCTCCGCCGGATTTACCCTTACCTTTTGATTTAATAGCTAGCCGTATTTTGTAGCAATCATTCCCAATGGAAGTGCCAATTTGAGGGTTTTCTGAAAGCTGACGACCGAGTTCGGCTAATTCTCCTTTAAGAGATGGATATTTTCTAATGAGCTTTTTCGCCTCTTTACGAAAAGGCGCTATGGTCTCAATTTTATAACTCACTGAGGAACTCACTGAGGGGTTGCGCCTTCTTCTTACCGGCTTTGACCAGATTCACTTCCTCTACTGCCTCCTTAAGCCCCTCAAGTACTTCTGCCTTATAAGGGGTGAGTGGCTTGGCTTTAACGAATGAAAAGTTCTTTAGCACTTCCAAAACGAATGCAGCCTTGTCGTCTTTTATATCCAGAATTACCTTCATAGAAATATTGATTTGGCCGGTCGGCTGCTCAAATATACGAAATAGATGTTCCTCTTCGGAATATTTTGGCGGTTGCAAGCGCATATATAGGTGCCCGGGGTGCTACAACCACCGACGATAGTGATTTATGCCTCACTTAGCTTTCACTCAGAGTCTCTCGCAGAGGACTCTGAGAAGGGCAGGAATTTCACCCCGGAAAGTTCACGTCGTTATTCCTATTGCACCAGCCATTCATTTTGCTCTTCAATAATCATGGACAGGCAGGCAGCTGCCATTTTCAGCTTTTGATCAGCTGGCAAATCAGACGATATCCAGACATTTCGCTTAGGAGTAGCCTGCACGGCACCAATTTCAACGTCACCCTTGTAGATAGCAAAACCTACCCAAAGAGTGAAAGGAGCTACCCTGCCGTTGTCCATTCTCTTTACAGGCACCAGTTTGTATTCCTCAGTATCTGTTTTGATAGCCCCGGTGAAAACGCCGTTGGCAACAGAGGCCGCCAGTCCCCAGGTAAGTGTGTCGGCGCTGGAAGTAATGAGTGCCGTGACGTTCTGAGAGCCTTGCGACATGGTAATGTTGGGGAACCAGGAGTTTTGGGAGCTTTGTACCAGTCCGTCTTTCGACATGTTGACGACGGCGGTGTCTCCTGCACTATTGATCATCGTGAAAGCCAGCTGCTGGCTGGAGGAAGAAATAGTGCCCTGCACATTGCTTCTGCTATTGGTAGTAAGCCAGCCAGCCTTGGACGACACAATTTTGTATTCATCAAAGTAGTAATAGGGCACAGCTTTCATTCCTTTGTACTTGACTTGCTGAGGGGTGGCTTTGGTGCTTAACGAGGGGTCGATCTGCATGATCATCTGGGCATTGACTGTTGAAAGTAATGCCATGGAAATGATGGCTGTAGCGGCGATTTTAGTGAGAAAAGTTCTCATGACAAGGTTTAGGTAAGAAGTGAGGAACAATGAATTAATTTTGGAGCGAATATGGGAGATAATTGGGAAATTATTGACGGCTGGTGGCAAGATATTTTCTACCGTTTGGCAGGTATTCCCGCAGCTTATGCTCACCACGGCAGGGATACCATCCCGGGCTGGCAAAATGCTGCAAAGTTTCAGGTGGCGCCTCCTCCTGCCGAAGAGGGATGGTATCCCTCGCTTCCGAAACGATTTGTGTAGCGGCGGCGGCGAGACGCAGAAATTAGAAGCCTCACAAGCCTGTGCGGCCCGGCGGCCGCTTGCGAGATGAGAGGGTTATAATCTACCTGGATTCTTCATATTTGCCCAGACTCGTAAAATATTGATCACCTTATCATCAAACGTGTAGAAAATAGTAGTGTGTTCTGAATGCTGATACTCCCTGGTTCCTGGTTTCCTAATTGAGTCCTTCTGTTGATACGGAGCTTCTTTGATATGCTTAAACACGCTTCCAGTCGGGTAAAAAAATGATGAATCTCTTTCTCAGTCCAATTCTCCTCCAGGTATTCGATGATTTCATCCAGGCCCTCATTGGCTTCATCTGACCAAACGATCTCTAAAGCCATTTCTCGTATTTCTTTTTCACTTCACTATGCGGAGTGACTTTGCCTTCTTTTACCTGCTGTAATGCCCGATCCAATGAAGCCGATAACTTCGCCTCCCTTTCGAGAAACATTTCAATATTACTCAACTCATGCTCACTTAATTGCATGACTCGCTCTATTAAATGGTATTTTCTTGCTTCAATTTCCATGTCTACAAATTAACGATTTATTACTGCATTTTTATCCCTAATCTGCCGCAAGTTTAGCGACAGCCTAACTTGTGGCAATCCTTTCATGAAGCTTTCAGCTTCACCCCATCATCCCCGGGGCATTTTGCTGGTTGGATCGTCTCGGTCAGAGCTTCAAATCTATCCCTGTAGGATATATTTTGAGGCTCGCATTTTATCACAGCACAAATCAACCCCCATCTCCTCCCCGAATCAGCACCCAGCCCAGCGATCCGGTGGTGGCGATCATCGCAAGCAGCATGGCCAGGATGCCCCAGGAAAAGTCGGCCTGGTCGTGGCAATTTGATAACCCCAATAACCGCTAACGCCGATGCCTCCAAAGGCTATCAGGATGCAGCCTAAACCATAGTAGATAGCAAACTCACTTCGACTCTTTTGATTCATGTATCGGTTGTTCAATGTTTAGTACCTCACTTCGCTGGTTCGAGCGTCTCGCTCGAATCTTGTCACCTACCACAACCACCTCACCACTGCCTTTATCAATGGCGTTACCTTTTTCTTTGGTTCTGAAAAAAAAAAGGTTGTTGAGGTTCTTAAATTTACTGTTTATTTGAATTTTCGATAAATTAATCTCTTCAAATATGAGAAAAAGAAATACTCCTCTTGAAAGTAATTGTCGAGAAAGATAAGATCACTAAATATTTGCTTAATACCGATCATCCTGATGGGGGATCTAAAGCCTATTTTTTCATCAAGAATGGTTTTCACGCAAGTCATTGGAAGGTTCTTGAAGAGGCCTTGTTAACCCATTTCGAGCAGTTTCAGTCATCAAATTCGCAGGAAATAACACCTTTTGGCATGAAATACATTTTAACAGGGTACATCGAAACCCCGCACAGGGAAAGTGTGTTGATTAAAAGTGTTTGGTTCAAGGAAAAAGAAGCCGATTTTCTTAAATTAGTCACTGCATATCCTTTTTAGCGATGATAGAGAATTTTGATAGAGTAGTTTTGAAAGTAGATTTGCCAGAACGAGGTCTTAAGAAGGGTGATATTGGCACTGTTGTGATGATTCATGACAACCGGAAGGGGTATGAAGTAGAGTTTTTCACCCTGATGGGTAAAACCCGAAGTGTTGAAAGCCTCAAAGCCAACAAGGTCAGACCAGTGAAGGCTAATGAGGTGGCCCATAGCAGAGAAATAGCCTAGCCACATTTTTTGCAAAATATTTCATAGAATAAATACCTTCACCCTGCCAGGGTCGCACCCGGTCGAGCAATATTGCGGTTTCTTATCTGCGTCTCACCACCACCGTGTTCCCCAACGTTGAAACTTTTGAGCACCAATCCGCTAAGGCAAATTTGGTTTCGCAGTGTAGCTGACCATGTCGGTAGAAAGAAGAGATCTTCTGGATATAGAGTTTTTAAAATAGGCGTAGTAGAAGAAGCGAGATGCTTCAATTAATTTGATCCAAGTGGACACTTGAACCATCTGAGGTCAATTTTTCATCCCTGATAGTGAATTGTGTTGTATCGACACAATGAAACCACTACATTTATGCATAGACTACAGTCCCGATACTTAAACTACATACCAATGAAGAAACAATTACGCAACAGGAAAGCCTGGAGCTTTCTGCTTGTGCTGGGCTTTTCCCTTGGCCTTGCTCCTACAATGTCGGCACAGTTTCGCCGCAACCCGGTGGTGTCACCGGAAATCCACGCCGACAATAAAGTCACCTTCAGGGTGTACGCACCCAAAGCCAACGAAATTACGCTTTCTGGCGACTGGATGGGCTTTGGCAAAACCGAGCCATTGGTAAAAGGCGACACCGGCCTTTGGGCAGTCACCATTGGCCCGCTGGAGCCTGAGTTGTATGGTTACAACTTTACTGTCGATGGCGTTTACACCCTCGATGCCTCTAATGCTTTGGTGAAGCGGGACGGTGTGCGCAACATCAGCTTTTTCATGATCAAAGGCAACGGATCCGACCTGTACGAACCCAAGCACGGCCCCAAGGGCATGGTGAGCAGGGTTTGGTATGAGTCCCCAACACTTGGCCTCACCCGCCGCATGTATGTGTATACCCCGCCGGGATACGAAAACAACAGCAAAGAGACCTATCCTGTCTTTTACCTGCTGCACGGCGGCGGTGGCGATGAAGATGCGTGGACTGAGCTGGGGCTGACGCCCACCATTATGGATAACCTGATCAACTCAGGCCAGGCCAAACCGATGATTGTGGTGATGACCAATGGCAACCCCGACCAAACGGCGGCCGGCATTGAAGCACCGGCCAAACTTCCTTCGCAAACCAACGAAGGTGGCATGGGTATGGCCAACAAAAAATTTGAAGGGAGTCTGGTAAAGGATGTCATCCCTTATATCGAAAGCCACTATCGGACAAAGAAAGGCAAAGAAAACAGGGCGCTGTCTGGCCTGAGTATGGGAGGCTGGCAAACGCTCAATACTACGTTCGACAATCCTGAATTGTTCGACTACATCTGTGTAATGAGCATGGGATTTGTGAAGGACAGTCCATTCGGCCTGCCTGCCAATGGAGAGGGCCGTGGTAAGGACATTGATGCATTGAAGAAAGCCGACCCAAAAGTGTACTGGATTGCCTGTGGCAAAGACGATTTTCTTTACGACAGCGTAGTGAACCTCAGGAATACGCTCGATGAGCATGGCTTCAAATACAAATATGTAGAGAGCACTGGCGGCCACACCTGGACCAACTGGCGCATTTACCTGTCGCAGTTTGCGCCGGTGCTGTTTAAGTAGGAACTGGTTTTCACTCGATTTATGGTTTCAGGTCTGCTCTTTGGGGCAGGCCTTTTTTTGTTTCCCTGGAATGCAGTTTTCATTTGAATCCCTTACACCGCATTTGGCGAAGTATGAATTTCTTCAATATTATTTGACATTAATAAAAGATATATTATTATTGTTTATCAATAATTAATTTCCGCATAACATGAATAAGCTTCGCATCATTCGCATCATTGTTAAAGCCAGCATGGGCTTGCTGATTTTAGGGATGGTGTTCGTTACCATCTTCTTTGCGTCGATGAAGGAAGGGGTGTTTATCGAGATTGAGCAGCCGCATTGGGTAATCAAATCGGATCAATTGCAGGAAGTGCTGAGGTCGCAGCTGCCTGTTCCGGATAAGCCCATGCTGCTCTCTGTCGAAACGCTGGAAATGATGCTGCCGGTGCATCTCAACCTAAGACTGATTGTGATCGCAATGATGTTTATGGTGTCGGGCTATATGTTCTGGATACTCTGGCTCATAGCAACAATCATTCATGATGTGATGAAGGGCACACCGTTCAACCTGAGCAGTAGCAAGAGAGTGAAGCTTATCGGTACGCTGGTTGTGCTTGCTCCCTTGGGCGAGTGGATACTCAATGTCTTTTTCTCGCTTTGGATCGATAATCGATTTCATTTCGAAGGAATGATCCTGGAAACAGACGCCAATCTGGGCTGGCCGGTGTTCATACTTGGGCTTCTGATTGTGGTGCTCGGCGTAGCCTTCGAGCAGGGCCAGAAAATACAGGAGGAAAACGAACTGACAATTTAGGAAGCGCACTTTCGAGACTGTTCTGTTCAATTCTTAAATAGCTGGTAGTTGTAAAATTGATGATATGAAAAAACTCAATATCGCTCAGGGGGTCATCACCTTCCTTATATTGTCGCTGTGGCTGGGCGTGGCTGTAGGTACTGTTTCTCTGGTGACTATGAAGGAAGGCAGGTATTACGAGATAGGCGAACCCCATCTCAGGGTGCAGTCGGATGAATTGCAGAAAAGCCTTGGCGAAACCCTGGCGAACAGCATTCCCGAATCGTTCAAAATCAGGGTAGACACTATGAAATTAAGCCAACCCATTGACGGAGGCTTAAAAGTACTACTACTTTCGATTGTGTACCTGTCTGTTGGATACCTGACCTATGTGCTCTTTGTTTTCAAAAGCATTATCAACGACGTGAGAAGAAGCAATTCTTTCAATAGGGACAATATACAAAGAGTGAAATTGCTCGGTTTGCTGATTGTTATTGCCCCATTTGTCAATTGGCTGGTGGCGAAGGCCATGGTGTGGTGGCTTGAATACAATTACCTGTTTGATGGGGTAAAGGTTGTTTCGGACTCATCTTTTGACTTTACCGTGTTTCTAATGGGCCTCATTATCATGGTGTTGGGTGTAGCTTTTGAGCAGGGTAGAAAAATCAGGGAGGAGAATGAACTTACTATCTAAATTAAACGCTCATTCAAATAGGATTGTGAAATGAAAAAACTCAAACTCATCAGAGAATTTATTTTAGTTGCTAAGGTTGGGCTTTTTGTAGGGCTGGTTGTCATTGCGTTCTTTTTGGTGACAACTAAAAACGGCGTTTTCGTTCCGGTTAGCGACCCGCACCTTCACATTACTTCGGAGCAAGTAAAGAACACACTTTACGATGCACTCTTTCAGTCCCGGCCGCCGGTAAAGGGAGAGCCAGTGCTCACTTCCATCAGCACGGCCGATCTTAGTTTGAAAGTAGACGGTAGTTTCAAGGCTTTGGTCGCTGTTATTTTTGTGCTGGCTACTGCTAATATTTTGTGGGTGCTCGAATTGCTCAAGAGAATCGTTAAGTCGGTGGAGGATAATAATTCTTTTAGTGTAGGCAACATTGGCAGGGTAAAGCTGACAGGAGCTTTGGTTATGCTGGCACCTGTTTTTGAGTGGGTGTTACGGATGGTATTTATGACATGGATAAGTAGTAAACTCACTTTTGAAGGGATGACGCTAACCTCAAATGCCGACTATGGTATTTCCATTTCTATTGTGGGGCTGCTGATCATTGTGCTGGGAATTGCTTTCGAGCAAGGTCAAAAATTACAGGAAGAAAGCGAACTCACTATCTGATGCCGATTATAGTCAACCTCGATGTAATGATGGCGAAGCGGAAGATCCGTTCCAAAGACCTGGCCGACAGGCTGGGTATTACCGAAGCCAACCTGTCGATACTGAAGACAGGCAAGGCCAAAGCAGTGCGATTTTCTACGCTGGAGGCTATCTGTCAAATACTGGAATGCCAGCCAGGAGATATTTTGGAGTTCAGGGAGGAGGATTAGGGATTGTAGCTTGAGGGCTCCATGTTTTTGATGTAGAAAAGCCCATCAAAAACCTCAGGCCAGATAGCTAGCTCATTGCCATTACCATAAGGTTTGGAAACGAAGGGCTGTGACATCCAGGGTGCGAGATCGCTTCTGTAGTTAACAAACCCAAAGTCATTCCCGACTTCACCAAGGAGATCCTCTATGCTACCGTCTAATGGCTCGATCAGCTCAACTGCTTTCCCTTTTGTCCAGTCGTTTAATTTTCCTCCATAGGCTGTAAAACCAATGGTGTAAATATGACTGTTGTTAGTTTCATGCGTGTAATTGCCCATAGTTATAAAATCAGGAGCCAGTATCGGGAATTTATCGGTTTCTTCATCATATGCGGCCACCTTATCAAAGTTTCTCGAAAGGTGAGTAGTAGCACCCCAAACGATAATCTTTCTGTTGCTGAATTTGTTGATCATCCAGTTTAGATTGCCTCCCATATATTTGTCTCGTGTGTTACCAGCTTTCTTGTAATCCTTTTCTACTGCCAGAAGCTGTGTGAATTCTGCGTAGCCCCGGGTGCTTTCACAAACCTGCACCCAAAAGTCTCTTTGGGATAAAAGAGGAAGTTCGTCGTTCTGGGTGAACGTCTGAAGCCGTGTTGTTAGGTCGGTAAGCCCATTGTCGATTAGGCCGAAGTCGATATCATCGAGCACTGTGGGGGCATCATAGTAGCTGAATAGAGTCACCAGCTCTCTGCTCAGGTCTGTCCAGCCTGATGAAGCAGCAAAAGCAGCATCATTATTTTTCAGGAACGCATTAAGATCCGTGGTGAAATTGCTTTTGTATTTGCCAAAGAACTGAATATCGAATCCTATTAATTCCAAAGGAGTCACGTCTCCATCCCAGTAGTTGAATACGGGATAAACCTCGGAGGTAGCAGACCAAAGTATATTGATAGAATTGCGGGCTGCCTCCATACCCTTGGTACCGTTTTCAATTTTTGTCCATGCTTTGTGGCAATCGTAAAGGCCACTTTCCCAGGCGATCATGTCAAATCCCATTTCCTGATGCAGGAAACGGATAAGTCGGGCCTTGGCTTTGAAGGTCGAGCCATCCCCATGCGACATTTCTCCGAGCATTACTACTCTTTTGCTCCCAATTACGTCTTTGAGGAAGGCCAGGTCTGAGTAATCCTCATCAAACGGGTCAATGCTTCGAGGAACGTATGTGTTTTGTGTAAGCCAGTCAATTCGCTCTGCTCGTTCAGCGATACTAATTGCCGCAGGTGCCTCGGCGAATACTGGCATGTCGTCAGTTGCAGGCTCTTCTGAGTCGTCGGAATTCTTGCAGGCAAACAAGAGGGTTGTGAAACTGAGTACAAGTAATACAGGTTTCTGGAAACAGAGCGAACGTATTTTCATGGTCAGGTAGTTTTCGGTGGGTTTCTGGAGAAGAAACAGCTTAGGAAAAACTTACCATTACTGTATTTTTCGATTGAACCTCTTTAGCAAGACTTTCACCCCTTTACCAAATACTTATCCAACCACCCCACCACCAGCTTCCGCATCTCAGGCAGCTCTTCGTGCGGACAATCAAACAGCTCGATGAGGCAATCTTCTTCCCGGCCGTGCTGCTTATACAGCGGCAGCAGGTAATCTCTCACCTTTTCCACTCCAGCGGGTGGTGTTAGCAGATCCAGTCGACCATTGAGGCTGAGGTGAGGGCGGGGAACGATCAGTTCGTTGATGGTGCTGGTAGAAAAATGCTGGAGCAACGAAGGTACATAATAGTAGATGCCATGGCCGCTGAGGTTGCCAATCTTCATCAGCTCATCAAAGTCGGTGAGGCAGCAAAGGTCGAGGCAGGTGGTGATGCGGGTGTCGAGCGCCGCCAGCCACCAGGCTTTGGTGGCACCCATCGAAAGCCCGAACACGCCCACCCGGCTGGCGTCGGCTTCCGGCCGGGCCAGCAGGTAGTCGAGGGCTTTCATTTCGTCCCACAGCATCATGCCAAAAAGGGTTTGCCCTTTCCACAGCATTTCCTTGAAGGTGTCGGCTTCGCCAAACGCTCCATTTTTCAACCGGTTCCTTTCGCCAAAGCACCAACTGTCGATGGCCAGGGTCATGATGCCCTTTTGCGCATACACTTCTGCATAGGCCAGCATCACAGTTCGGCCGTTGAGTAGTTCTTCTTTTCCCACTTCATAGGTGCCAAAGTGGGCATGACAGTAGAGCATGCAAGGGGCTTTGCCTTTCAGGTTATCGGGCACGAGTAGGATACCAGGCACCTTCTCCAACCCATTGAAGTCGAACTCCAGGTGCTCCAGGGTGTAGCCGTTGCGCTTTTCTTTTCTAACTAGTTGCGGAGGTTTGGGTGTATGCTGGGTGGGTAAGTCTCCCAACAGCCCAAGCAGTTTTTTGCGCTGACTGGCCTGATGGCTGGTGTAGATTGAGTCTTGGAGAGGCATAGTAAACGTAGGTAATTCAAATGGCAACATGCTGACGACCGAGGCCGCCACTGAGTTTTTAATAAATGTTCTTCGGAATGATCCCATGTGCCTTTATTGTGTGGAGAAAGTTAACGATTTTTGGACGCCTTTTTTATCATAAATGCCGGCAACGGTACATTTTTCGATTCGTTGCCCTTTGCTTTCTCCGATCGGAAATTTTACTTTGAGCCAAGCCACAGGCTTTTGTATCTAACTAACATTTGCGGAGACCCCCTTTATGATAAATCCTGGCCAGCGGCCAAGCACACATGAATTCTTTTTTCGGAGCAGGTTTTTGTCAAGAGGCCATCTCCAGCTGCTGAAACTGACCATGCGCTGGCTATCGATGCTCTGGATGTTGACAGCCTGCCGGTCAGCTGACGAAAAAGTGCAGAAGAAAGAGATGGCATCTGTTATAGATATCCCTGCATTTATCAAAGCTGCCGACCACAAGAGAAATGCTGGAGAGTTTGCTTCGGCTGTTCAGCACTATGACAGTTTACTTGCAGCAGCGTCGCTTACGAAGGAACAAGAAATATACCTGGTCATTAACCGGGAGATGTGCCGTCTGCTGACCACCGATACGCTGACCACCGTGAGTCAGGATCAACTTAGTGATTCAGTCTTGGCCCAACAAACTGTTTCCGGCAAGCTTCTCAAGAGCGTTGTCGACATCAGGAATGGGCGGTCTGCATTAAAAACACTGCATGAGGCGAGTGCCACGCTTAGGAGAACCGGCTTTGAGGCTAGTTTTGAATACTTCGTAGTGCTGGAGCACCTGGGTTGGTGTCATCAGATGGTGCACGGCGAAACTGATTCATCTTATTTCTATTACAAAAAAGCGCTGGATATGGCGGGCGATTTTGAAGTCCTATCGCCCTTCATTCCACGACTTCTCGTGCAACTTTCGGAAGTGGCCATTACCAACAGGGATATGGTCGCCGCCCTTGGGTATACCGAACAGGGCCTACGCTACCAGCCAGCGAACAGAGACTTGCATGAGTTGCTGACCCTGAAGGCAACGCTCCTGCGGAGATTAGAGAAGTTCGATTCGGCGAATTATTACTACCAGCTTGCCGACGAGAAGATCCAATTGAGTGGAGACACGTCCAGCTTGGCCAAGCTTTTGAGAGAAAGAGCCCTGCATGAAATGATTGTGAATAACGACTCATTGTTCCGCTTCCAAATGATGCGTCTGGAAAGTTTGCCTACGCACTTTGCAAACAATGCCTCGGTAAGCACCGATCGTTTGTACGGCTTCTATCACTTTTTAAGAGGAGATGCTCAGGCAAGTATCGATGCCTATGAGAGGGCCGTGGCGCATTTTTCCAAACAAAAGCTTCCTGATATTGTGCAGACAACAGAGGCTTATTGGGTACTTGCTTACCTGTACAGGCAGATTGGGGAGTACGAAAAGGCGGAAAAGAATATTTTCGCAGCGATCGTCTATTTTTCACCCTACAAAAACACCCCTTTTTCCTGGGAAGTTCTTGTTTCTCCAGAGGTAGCCAACTGGAGCTACAATTTCGTTAACTATCAGCAGCTGGCTGAAATAGAGCTACAACGGTTCAGGGACGACCCAGGAGACCGGCAAAACCTAAACCGTTCATTTGAAATATACCAGCTCATTGATTCACTGATGTTCCGACAAATAAGAGCAGTGGAAGAAGACGCCCTGCTGATGTTTTTGCGTATTGGCCGCATGGTTTATTCCGGGGCTATTGAAGCGAGCTTTCATTTGCATCAGCTTACCCAGGACACAGCTTACCTGAACCGGGCGCATTTGTATATGGAAAGGAGCAAAGGGCTTATTACCTATCAGGACTTGCTGGCCAGGAACAATGAATACTTTTCGGAAGTGCCGGAGGAGTTCAGAGCAAAGGAACTTCAACTGAAGGCTCAGATAGCCGCAATGAAGCGGAGCTATGCTTACGATTCAAGGGAAATGACTATGCTACTGCGAAAAGCCGATGACTACTATGCTGATATGCAGGACAAATACCCGGACTATTACAAAGCCAAATATCAGATTAATTCAGATTCGTATGCTCATTATGCTGGCATGGCAGACGCCCGTGAAGCCACCTTTGTGCAGTATTTTGTGGACGACGATTATGTTTATTCCCTAAGTTACGGCGGTGAGGGCCGATTTGAACGGGTAGAGATGGATACGTCTGTTACCACTGCTCTCAAGGTGGTGGGCACGCAGCTTTCGAAGCTGCCCAATCGACAGGATGTGGAGGCAAAAAAGGCCTTTATGGAATCCTCAGCGCAGCTGTACGACAAGTTAATAAGGCCGTTGGGCAAGATCCAAAAGTCTCTACTGGTCATTCCAGACGGGGTGTTGGCTTATCTCCCGTTTGAAGTGCTTACAAAGGAGGTGGCCGTGTCATTTCGGGATGCACCTTATCTGATCAGGACCTGTGAGGTAAACTATGCACCGAGTTTGCAAATTTATTCCTTGAGTCAGCATATGCAGACAAGCCGAACAGATGAAGTTGTTGCTTACTCATTTACCAAAAGCCTGGGTGAACTTTATGCCCTGCCTGGTACAAAAAAGGAAGTGGCGCTCCTGGATAAAATATTTTCGGAGAGTGACATCCTGCTGAGAACAAACGAAGAAATAACCCGACAAAGGTTGGTAGATGATCTGGTGTCGGCTGGAGATATTATGCACCTGGGTTTACATGCATCGTCCAGTTTGGCCGATAAATTGGAGAATAAGATTGCCTGCTATTCTTCCTCAGGCCTCGTTCAGGATGCCCTGTATGGGTACGAAATTGCACCCTTGTCGATCAGGGCGCATACGGTAGTGCTCACGGCCTGTCAGTCGGCGTTTGGGCCAGTGGTGGAAGGAGAAGGCACCTATAGCCTGGCCAGGGCATTTAAGCAGGCAGGAGTGAGCAATGTGGTAGCGTCTTTGTGGAACCTTTCCGACGGCACCACTTCTACATTGGTTGGAAGCTTTTACAACGCACTGAGTCAGGGAAAAAGCGCTTCAACCAGCCTTTCACTTGCCAAGCGACAATACCTGAAAGAAGCGGACGAGCTTATGGCTCATCCGCATTTTTGGTCTGGGCTTGTTTGCCAGGGGCAGTAGCAAAATTTCCCTACCTGGGTTCGATGTGCGCAGCCCTGGTAATGTAAAGGCCAAGTGTGGGATCGTAGGTGACCGGGGCATCCAGTGCGACGCCGTCTTCTGCAGGGTCATAAGCCCGCCATGCGCCTCTTGGTTCCCCACCCCGGGGAGGTACAGCACCATCGCATACATAGTAGCCAATAGTGAAGTCGGGTAGTATGAATGGATAGAAGCGCATGTTATTGAAAGTAAAGTATTCTTTGGATACCCCCGCTCCATTGCCTGCTTTTGCCAGCACTCGTTTTGGGCAACCAAAAGGCCCGAAAATCCGCTTGTCCTCGAAAAACTCTTTCAGGTAGCCAGCGCTGTCGCCCATGTTCACAAGAAAGAGGCCGTGCATGTCGACTCGTTTTCCGTTGACAACACGAGCCTCTTCAAAGTAGGCAGGTATGGTCATTGAAGCGAGAGCAAAATTGGAATCAACGCAGTTTACCTGATAAGAAAAACCATATACCGACAGCCCAGCCAGGTTGTACTCGTGGATGTCGTAAGCTGGGATCATTGATGTGGATTCAGTAACAGAAATAGCAGTTGACTTGGGGGGCAGCGATGTGAAATCATCCTTTTTTGCGTAAAGCTTAATAGTTGACATAATGATTAGTGTTAGTTTCTGCTCAAGGTAAGGAATATGCAACGCCTGGGGAATACTTACTTTTAAGGAAAGTGACTTCTGCTCGAAACTGATATATTTTGTGTTGTTCAGGCTGGTGGCCTGGTGAACAAATGCTTGAAGTGATGGTTATTGTGGAGTGGAACGATCAAACTACTCGTCATGCATACTATTTTATCACATTTCAAACGTTTGTTTGAATAATCTTGCTATATTTCGTTCTCGATTTGAACCAAATAAACTACACGTTATGAAAATGAACATTATCAAATGGGCGAAGATATTTAGCCTGCCAGCCATGGCGCTTGGTCTCCTTGTTTTCACCGGTTGCGGTGGCGATGATGAGGAAGAAGTACCAACAATGGACATTGTAGAGCTGATTAGCTCTGATAAATACAAGCAAGCTTCCGGGGCCGATGAGAAGGAGTCACTGGACTCTCTTGTTAAGTATTTGGGTGTATATCCTGATCTGGTTGAGTTGCTGGGCGGCTCTACTGAATACACGCTTTTTGCCCCAAGTAATTATGCTTTCAAAAACCTTCTTGCTACGCCAGGGTTTCCATCAGATATCACTGACATTAACCCTGAAATTGTAAAAGGTGTATTGTCTTACCATGTTGTGTCCGGCACCAAGCTGAAAGCTGATTTGACTGCAGGCACCTCAGTGACCACAGCAGAAACAGAGGCAATTGTTGTGAATGCCGACGGTACTCTGAAAACAGGCTCAACCAATCAGGCTATTGAGATCGTCTCGGCTGACTTGAAGGCTACCAATGGTGTGGTGCATTTAGTGGCTACGGTATTAATTCCACCATCGGTGGGCACTTCTCTTACGCCCATCCTTGGGACAAATGCAGGCACGCTTTTATTAGGCGCTCCTTTTAGTACTTTAGCAGCTGGAATTAAACTAGCTGATACTTACGCAGCTGCAAATGAGCTACCGACATTGACTTCTATCCTTGCTGGAGGCACTGTCCACACTGTTTTTGCTCCAACAAATGAGACATTTACAGCGGGACAGATTACGGCCAATACTTACACAGGCCAGCAATGGTACGGTATCATCGCCAATCATGTGGTGCTTTCGGATGTAACTCCAGCAGCCTTAACGGATGTGACTGCGTCCACAACTGGAAAAAAGTTTAATAGTGCTTTGACCAAAGATGGCGTCAACTACAATCCGTTATATTTTTATTACAATTCGGCTAATAAGCAGGTTGGAGTGGGTATTTTCATCGATAGTAATAGCGATTTCAATCCTGCGACAGGTAGCGGCTTCAATGCTGAAATTGTTGTTCCAGATGCGGCAACAAACTCAAATGGTCGGATACATGTGATTGCAGGTGTACTTGCACCACCACAATAATTATTGTCAACATTAGCACAAATAAAAAAGGCCGGATCATCCGGCCTTTTTTATTTTCTCTTATTGATATTCCAACAACAGTGGGACAAAAGCCTCCACATAGGGCACCACACCTGTATAATGGGTGAATCCTTCTAAAGGAGTGAGGGTCAGGACAGACGTTGGCGTTCCATTTTCTATCAGTTTATTGTAACTGTCCACAGAGTTTTGATAGGGTACTGTTACATCTGCCGTGCCATGAAACATATAGGTTTTGGTGGTAGGCGTCCAGTCAGTCAGTCCGTTGTCGTTAAACCCATCTACCAGGTATTGGTAATCTGGGTTGGTATCAATGTTTTCAAGTAAATCAGGCTGTACCAATTCAGAAATAGTATAGCTTAATTCCTCGTTGATTTGTCCGCCGCTTTTGCTCCCGTCGAATAGCACCGGAATTTCGGCAGCATAAGGCTCGTTGAAGAAGTTAGACAAAGGTTCTGTCCAGTCGTAGTAGGTTTGGTAAGCCAGCGCCACATAAGCCAGGAAAAACGGGTTGTCGTAGGTTTCAAGTCCGAAGAAATATTTCTGCATGCCCTTGACGTCGTAGCCTCCCGACGAGGGGAAAGACGCTTTAAGGTCAAACCCAGGCAGAGGATCATTTTCAATTGACTGTTGAGCCGCCATGGTGGCGTATCCACCCTGAGAATACCCGGCAAGGAACAAATTTGAGTTGAAATTCACATTTTTTTCTTGCGCCAACTGGTGCGCAGCTTTCAGCGCATCCACAACCGCCGTTGCCGTTGCCTCCTTTACATAATATGGGTGAAGGAGCTCCTTTGACGCTCCGAAGCCAATGAAATCAGGGACGACCGTAATGAATCCAGGGCTTGCCATAGCGGCGTAAAGAATGAGAGAGGTGCTCTGAAGTGATGAAGCGGAAGGCGCTTCTGCATGAGAGGCTATGGTGCCATGCTGAAAGCTGATCATGCTGACTTTCTCCTCCGTATCGGGCAAAATGACCACTCCTGAAGCGGTAATTGTCTGCCCCTTATAGGTTGTCTCGTAGGTGATCTTGTAGATGTCTACGTTGTAAATGAACCTATCAGTTGGGATGTCAATGTCAGCGACGGAAACATAAGTCTTCAATTCTCCGGCTGATCTGCTTAAGAATGAGGTTGCCTCGGTTAGGTTCGTATACTTTACCGATGGTCCTCGGTCGTCGTCTTTTTGGCACGAAGTGATGCCGAGTAGTAGAATAAACAGGAAACTGAGCAGATAATTCTTTTTCATAGTCATGGGCTTAAATAAAAAAGGCTGTCGTATCAAAGACAGCCATTACGGGCAAATTGTTGTTAGATTAATTCATTAGTTCATCAAAAGTGAGCGACACATAGTAGATAGCGCCAATATTGGGGCCGCCTAAGCTTTGGATATAATAGGTATTGAGAATGTTGGAACCGCCAACTTTCAGCATCGATTTGATATTGGGCAACTTAAAGCTCATTTGCGCATCCACCGTGGTGTAAGCTGGCACCATTCCAAACGCTGGTGCTACGAAAGACGACTGCCATTCAAATTCCGTCTGGTATCTCATGGCCACGTTGAAACCAATAATGTCCGTCAGTTTTCGGTTGGCAAACGACACATTCACCTTGTGCTTTGGTGTGTTGTATTCAGCCAGGAAGTTTTCCGGCACATCGTTCAGCACGTTCCAGCTATGGTTGGCCGAAATGGTATATCCCCTGCTTAAATTGTAGGTAAGCCCAATAGCAGTGCCTTGCGATGTTACGGTCTGATCAATATTGGTGTAAATCTGGAAAGTATTCAGATCAGTTCCGTTCAGAATTGTGGCGTAGTTGGGTGTACCTACCAATTCAGGGCTGGGAGCAGTGGCAGAGGTATACTCAGTCGCTTTTCTTATTCTGATTTGAGAAATAAAATCATCATAAATATTATAATAATAGCCAGCATCGATCAGGAGTTTGTTTTGGATCAATGTTTTATAGCCGATTTCGAACGACTTCACCTGCTCTGGTTTCACTGGATTGAAAGTCGTTACGGGCGTCAGCAGGGCAATGTTGGCCGGGTTGAAGATTGCTGCCGGAGTCGCCCCCTGATTAAATACCGCTGTGCCGTAGTTCTGAACTGAAAAGCCTTCATAACCCAGTGGAACTCCAGTGCTTGACACTTCGGTAAGGTTGTACTTCTCAGCATATCTTGGAAGCCCCCCCAGCAGCCTGGCACTGATGATGCTAAGGTCGATGTGCTGGCCTTGTGTGGTGGGTATTCTAAATCCGGTTTGGAACGACGCCCGCAGGTTGTGGTTTTCTTTGACCTTCCAAACCGCTGAAAGCCTTGGGTTCACCCGTCCTTTGAAGTTCTGGTTTTTATCGTAGCGAACAGAGCCTGATAGTTTCACTTTGCGGTCGCCTATCCACTTGCCAAACTGTGTGTAGATACCCTGTTCTGCAATGGTGATGGGCGCATCTGCATCGTCAAAAATCGTTCCGCCGGAGTTGAGCTCATACAACCTGTAGCTGGCTCCAACTTGCAGTTCCATGAAGTCGATCTCATTTTTGAAGTCGTACTGACCTTCTGCATGATACAAGTTTGTACGGTCGTTGAATCCCGGACCTTTTGGAACCACACCAACTAAAGCCCTTTTCTTTATGTCCTGAAATTCCTTCGAATTGGGGTCAAGTACAAACAGGTCATTGAAAACACCTCTTGCGTAGGCATGGCCCGCCTGCTGCACCTGAATTCTTTCGGCATCAGATAGTGCATTGACGTCGCCCGGAGCGTACCCCGAATTGTACAGATATCTAAGGTATTCTATACCGTAATTGCCCAAAGCGCTCGAAACGTCAAAGTTAGGATTGACCCTTGCAGCGGCCAGGTCGTTGACCCTCTTGGCCAAAAACTCCGTGATATATGAATCTCCTGAGTTCTCTCTGGTTGTGTAAGCACGCACATAGAAATTATCACCTCTCAGCTGCAGCCGGTGTTGCATAATGCCGAAGTTGTTTAGAGAATACCTTTGAGCGCCGGTGTAGATACTAGTGCCCCAACCTCCGTTGAAGAGGTAACTCAATTCCATTCTATCGTTGGGGCGATAAAAAAGCCCCACGCTTGCTTTCTTGTTTTCAGCGCCGTAATCAATGAGATCAACCTCCTTGTATGGGGTGACTGAAACTACGTTGCTCGGAAGATCGCCAGCGGCGGCGTAGGTCTGGGCGGAAACACCCGGCTCAAATACGGCGTTTCTGGCCAGCACATTCCAGTTGGCGCTGAGAGGGAAAATAGCGAGGTTGATGGAAGCCTCATCGCCCATATAGTGCAGCCTGTCCGACCCTGGGTTAGAGCTGAAACCTTCAGGCGTCCTGGCTATTTCCCGGTCTACATCGCTGGTGCCGTGCCAGTCCTCAGCCTTGCTGTAGGCGAGGTTTACTTTGAAGGCGAACTTGTTATTGAATGACTTGGCGTAACGAAGGGCGCCTTCGTAAAGGGGAGCGGCATCATGACCTGATTTTTCTCCGCCTCCCACATGGTTGATACCCACTTTTGAGAAGGCACTCACGCCCTGGTATTCAAAGGGACTTTTACTGTTAACCAGTAGAATCCCGTTAAAAGCATTGGGACCATATAGTGCAGACGAAGCACCCGGAATCAGTTCCACACTTTCTACATCCAGTTCTGATGGGCCATTTAAGTTGCCAATTGGAAAATTGAGAGCAGGAGCCTGCGTATCCATCCCGTCTGTAAGCTGCACAAATCTGGTGTTGCCGGTGTTGGCAAACCCTCTGGTATTGATGATTTGGAAGTTGATACTACTGCTGGTAACGTCGACTCCCTTTAGTGACGCAATGCCTTTGTAGTAATTGTCAGCAGCGGTGGACTGCACTGCCAGGATGTCCATCTTCTCGATAGATACCGGCGACTCAAGGATACTCTCTTCCACCCTGGAGGCTGAAATGACTACCTCCTGCCCGAGCATCGTTTGCTCCTGCATCTTGATGTCAATATTGCTCATGGCGGCATTGCTCACCACAAACTCCTGTGTGGTATATCCTATGTAGGATATTTGAAGCGTGAAAGGAGGCGCATCGCTGACGCTGAGTTTGAAGTTCCCATTGATGTCGGTTACCGTACCCAACACCTTGCCCTTCACAAGGATGTTGACTCCGGCAAGTCCGTCGCCATTGGCAGCATCAGTTATTTTGCCCGAAATGCTGGTTTGAGCTATCGCCGTTGACGCAGCGAATAAAAGTAGAAATAGTAAGTTTAAGCAAGTAGATATCTTCTTCATAGGGTCATTTTTAAGCTAATCCTTAAATCTAAATCTTTTTTTGAGAATTTGGCAAAGTGATTCTCTGTATGGGATATTTAAATAAGGTCTAATCAGGAGGCTTGTTTTGGCTGGTAATAATAAAGATATAACTATTGCATATACTTGAGCCATCGACGGGGCAAAATGTGACACATGGATTGCCTCTTGATAGGTATTTGCCTTATCTTATGAGCTCATTAAACACCCTTTTGCCATGAAAGCCCTTGTGCTGGAAGCCTACAATCAATTTACGTATAAGGAAGTGCCCGACCCGAAGATCGCCGACAACGAAGTGCTGGTGAGAGTTAAAGCCGCCGGGATATGCGGCAGCGATGTTCATGGTATGGATGGCAGCTCCGGTAGAAGGCTTCCACCCGTTATTATGGGGCATGAGGCTGCCGGTGAAATAGCAGCAGTGGGGAGCAATGTGGCCAACTGGAAGGCGGGGGACAGGGTTACTTTCGATTCTACCATTTTTAAGAAAGATGACTGGTTTACACGACAAGGTCATTACCAGCTCAGTGATGGTAAAATGGTGGTGGGCGTGTCTACACCGGACTTCCGAAAAGATGGTGCCTTTGCAGAATATGTGGTATTGCCCGAGCACATTCTTTATAAGCTTCCAGATGCCATTTCTTACACACAGGCCGCTTTTGTGGAACCAGCGGGGGTAGCGCTTCATGGCATTGAAATTACCCAACCCTCCATGACGGATATTGTGGTGGTGGTGGGAGTAGGCATGGTGGGCTCGTTTGTGCTTCAGCTACTAAAAATCAGAGGCTGCCGGAAAGTGATTGCCGTGGACATCGACGACTTTAAGCTGGACCTTGCCAGAAAGCTGGGTGCCGACCACGCTTTTCTGCCGGACGACCCGAAGTTGGTGGAAACGGTGAAAGCCTTGACCGACGGACGTGGGGCTGATGTAGTGTTTGAGGTGGTGGGAGAGGAGGACAGTGTGAATACCTGTATCTCTGCTGTTCGCAAAGGAGGCAAAGTGACATTGATTGGCAATGTAACTCCAACGATCAATTTTCCTGTGCAGTCGGTAGTTACCCGGGAGATAAGAGTGCAGGGATCGTGCGCCATTAATGGCGAATATCCTGCGGTGCTGGATTTGATTGCAACCGGTCGCCTGGACGTAACAAGTATTTTGTCGGCGGAGGTCCCGTTATCCGAAGGTGCCGCCTGGTTTGATCGATTGTATAACAAAGAAAAAGGCCTCATGAAAGTGATGCTAAAGCCTTAAGAAAAAATGGAGAAAATTAGAGTAGGAGTAGTTGGAAGTGGAAAAGCCGCAGGCATGCATGCCGATGGCATTGTCAATATCAAAAATGCCAGTCTCGTGGCGGTGCAAAGCCGAAGCAAGGAAAGAGGAGAGGCTTTTGCCGGGAAGTATGGGGCCAAGGCCTATCAGGATATTGCCGACATGGTTTCGGCTGAAAAGCTGGATATGGTTACGGTCTGTTCACCCCATCCTAACCACCTTGAGGCGGTGGAAGCGGCTATGAGCCAGGGTGCGCACGTGCTGGTGGAAAAACCTCTGGCCTCCACGCTGGAAGACTGCGACGCCATGATTGCCGCCTCAAAGAAATACGGAAAGAAGCTGGGCATGGTAAGCCAGCGGCGTATTTTGCCAGCTTCGCAAAGGATTAGAAAGGCGATTGACGCCGGGAAGGTTGGCACGCCTGCGCTGGGAATAGCCCAGCTGCTTGGCTGGCGTGGCGAAGAATATTACAAAAGCAACCCCTGGAGAGGTAGCTGGGAGCACGAAGGAGGCGGTGTGCTGGTGAACCAAGCCCCGCACCAAATCGATCTGCTGCAATGGTATATGGGTGGAGAAATGGAATCTTTGTATGGCGTATGGAACAATATCAATCACCCCTACATTGAAGTGGACGACACTGCCGTGGCGATCATCAAGTTCAAAGGAGGTGGTATCGCCAACCTCATTTTGAGCAACTCTCAGAAGCCAGGGCTTTACGGAAAAGTACATATCCACGGCTCTAATGGTGCTTCTGTAGGTGTGCAAACCGACGGAGGAGCGATGTTCATTGCAGGTATCTCAAAAGTACAAGAGCCGCCCAAAACCGACCTTTGGACCGTGCCAGGGGAAGAAGGCCTGGTGGCGCAGTGGGAAAAAGAAGACGTCGACTTGTTTCACAGAGAGGATCCCATTGAATACTTCATAAGGGCCCAGAACCAGGACTTCGTGGATGCGATCATCAATGACAGGCCGCCGATGGTAGATGGAAAAGAGGGTAGAAAAACTGTCGAGATATTCACGGCCATCTACCGCTCAATGAAAGAGGGGAAAGAGATTAAATGGCCTTTAATCTGAGATGCTCAATTGTCCGGTTCTGAGTCGACTATTTGTTTCAAGTGGTCGTTCAGTTCAGGTATCCTGTTTATGATGACGTCCCAAACGATTTCATAGTCTACGCCGAAATAATCATGGATCAATTTATCTCTCATTTGAGCCATTCTTTTCCACTCCACCTGAGGGTACTTTGCTCGGTGTTCAAGATCTACTTTCTTTGAAGCTTCCCCAATAATTTCGATGCTTCGGACTATTGCCCGCTGCCACACCTCATCGGATTGTAAGTCGTCAAAAGACTTCCCTTCACTACTTTTCAGGATAAACTCCGTCTCGATCAGAATATGCTTTAGAAATTGAATCCAGCTAAAATTGGACATACTGAATTTCCTTTTCAATATAGGGTCTAATGAGAGGGCTAAGAGATTCTGGTGTAACTAATTCTATGTTTCGTCCGAGAGAGTTTTCAAGGTAATCGATCAGTCCAATGAAGTTATCAAAGGACTTGGTACCTGGCTTATACTCTACAAGAATGTCAATATCACTTTCCGGGGTTTGCTCATTTCTGACAAACGAGCCGAAGAGGCCGAGTTTACTCACCCCAAATCGCTCAATTTCTGGCTGATGAGTTGTGATGAACTCAAGGATATGGTGCGATGAAAGCTTCATTTTCGTTGCTTAGTCAAGTAAATATACAAACCATTTGTCAGACAATGCATAGCCTCACACCCTCACTACGAAACTAGTCCCTGTTCCAATCTCCGTATTGACAGTAAGCGTTCCTTTATGCAGCCTGATGATCTGCCGGCTGAGGCTGAGTCCAATGCCTGAACCCTGCTTTTTTGTCGTGTAGAAAGGGACGAAAATGTTGTCCAGGATGTCGGCTGGAATACCAGGGCCATTGTCTGAGATTGAGATGATAACATTCCCGTTATCTTGCGTTGCGCTCATTTTGATAAGGGGAGAAGCGGTTGCTTCCACTGCTTCACCAGCGTTTTTTACGAGGTTGATCAGCACCTGCTCAAACAGGTCTTTGTCGATGGTGATTTCCAGCCCGGCTGGCAAGGTCTCTGTCTCCAGCTTGATCTTCTTTTTATCGAAATCCTTCAAAAAGAGTTTTTCAACCTCGTTAAACAGTGTTGATACTTTTACTTTTTCAATTTTAGGAGGCTGAATGTTTGTCAAACTGCGGTAGGCCTCTACAAACCTGACGAGGCCTTTGCTGCGGTTTTCTATCGTTTTCAGGCTATCGACAACGTCCTTCGCCGACTCGGCGTCGAGTTCCGACAATGGGAATGGTTGACCCGAGTCGTCCACGAGCATCTCTCTTATCACCGACGTAAGCGTGGAAATTGGAATGGCCGAATTCATAATTTCATGTGTCAGCACCCTGATCAGCTTTTGCCATGAGTCGAGTTCCCTTTCTTCCAACTCATTCCTAATGTCCTGAAAGGAGATAATGCGGTATTGGGTGTTCTTCACCGTAATGGAAGAGCATTGAACCGATAGGTTGTCAAGCTCCTTGTGCAAGAGCTTTGTGAGGATTCGCTGACCCGGTTCCAAAGCGGCGATGGTGTCGTAAAAGCGTTCGTCCACATTGCGGAGCGAGCCTATATTTCTAATGAACTTCTTGCCCGTGAGCTCAGTAAAAGAACGGTTATAGATCAGCACTTCGCCTTTTGGGTCGGCTACAACAAGGGCCACCCTCACATGCTCCACAATGGTTTGAAGAAACAGGTATTGCGACTCCCGCTCGGAGCTTAGCTGATGGAAAACTCTGATGATTTCGGAATAGGCAAACTTCAGGTCGTCGACCCGGAAGCGGGCGGTGTGGCCTGAAAAGGAATTCGTGAAATCGCCCTGTTTGATAGCAGAAAGGAAATTGTAGAGCTCCCTTCGGTAGATTTCCACATAGCGAAACAAGGATACCGTGGCAATGGCAGTAAACAGGATCAGCCAGCAGCCAGCCAGCCAGAAGTCGGTGCTCATAATGATGTACATGCCTGCGTAGCCGAGCACCAGAATGACGGCAATGCGAGCGACTACCTGCCAGCGAAACCTGTCAAAAACCATACTTTTTCATTTTGCGGTACAGTGTGGTGCGGCCCATGCCCATTTCGTCAGCCGCTTTGGTCAGGTTACCTTCCCATTTTTTGATGGCCTTCTGAATGAGCTGCTTTTCCATTTCATCTTTTTGGAGCACTTCGTTGATCTGGCTGGGCTGGGGCTTTTTGTCGAGTGGGAAATCATCGGCGGTCAGCTCAGTCGTGTCGGCCATGATCACGGCTCTTTCCATCGTATGTTGCAGCTCACGGATGTTGCCAGGCCAGGGGTACTGGTCTAGCTTTTTTAAAGCCGCCTTGTTCAGCGATAGCTGCCGCTTGTTGTATTTGCTGGCGTACAAGTTAAGGTAATGCTCCGCCAGTAAGGCCACGTCCCCGGTTCTCGATCGAAGCGGAGGAAGTGTGATTTCAACGGTATTGATCCGATACAATAAATCTTGCCGGAATTCTCCACTCTCTATCACCTGATCCAGCTGGATATTGGTGGCAGAAATTAGCCTTATGTCAATATCGACCGGGCGATTGGAGCCAATGGGCGTCACCTGCCGGGCTTGCAGCACCGTGAGTAGCTTCGACTGCTGCGTGGTGGTAAGGTTGCCAATTTCATCTAAAAACAGCGTGCCGCCCGATGCTATTTCGAGCCGTCCCTGCCGGTCTTCCTTAGCATCAGTAAAGGCTCCCTTTTTGTGCCCAAACAGCTCCGATTCGAACAGACTTTCTGCCAGAGAGCCAAGATCAACTTTAATGAAAGGCTCTTTTGCCCGGAGCGACTGGCGGTAGATCTCCCTGGCTACCAGCTCTTTGCCCGTTCCGTTTTCACCAAGGATAAGCACGTTGGCGTCTGTTTTTGCTACTTTTTCTATCGCTTCAAACACCGGCGCCATTTCATCGGAGCGACTGATCATATCGGGAAACGCCTTGTCGATGTCGCCAGTTATTACCTTTTCTCTCGATTTTAGCTTTTGCACCTCTTTTTTGGAGCGGGAAAGCTGGAAGACGTTTTCGACGGTAGCTATCAGCTTTTCCCTTTCCCAGGGCTTTACCAGAAAATCGATGGCCCCAATTTTCATGGCTTCAACCGCCAGCTGGATGTCGCCGTAGGCGGTGTTCATAATGACGTGCGCCTGCGAATCAAGCTTAAGTATTTCTCTCAGCCAAAAGAGTCCCTCGTTCCCGCTGGTTTGTCCATGAGAGAAGTTCATGTCAAGCAGGATCACATCGAAGGCAGTTTTCTCCAATAGCCTTGGAAGTCGCTTTGGGTCGGTCTCGGTATGCACCTCACCAAATCGCTGCTTGAGCACCAGCTTAGCAGTGTAGAGCACGTCTTCGTCGTCTTCAATGATGAGTATATTGGCGTTGAGCTTGGGCATGTTTGTAAAAATCGTTCTGAACCCTCCAAGGGCTAATCTTCGATATGGCAAGAGCCCTTGGAGGGTTAGTGCCAGAAATATATAAACTGTTCCACAATGAAACGAAAAATTGTTTCAATGTGAAACAATTCGAATGGTGTTAAGCAAGTTTTTATTTTGCAATTATTTGATATTCAGAATTTTAAATATTATGGCATTCTGTTTGGCGTATAATGGTTCCGTCACCATAAGCGAATAAGGTTATGCTCAAAAACTATCTAATTCTAGCCTTCCGTCATCTAAAGAGAAAGAAGGGTTTTGCTTTCATCAATATCGCTGGCATGGGAGTGAGCCTGACGGTGGTGCTGGTCATTCTGCAATATGTGGTGCAGGAAACCAGCTACGATAGCTTTCATGAAAAGCTCGACAGAACATATCGTGTTGTTGGTACTATGACCCAGGCCAGCAAAGAGGCGGCAGCGAATCCCGGCAGCCATGCCCCGCTTTCGGTAGTGGTGGCAGCGCAAGTACCTGAGATTGAGACTTACGCCAGGTTTGACCGGATTGATTATACCAATGTTTCGTTAACAAACAAGTCTGAAGCCACTCCCCGTCAGGTATTTCAGGGGAACTTCTATATTGTCGATTCAACTTTTTTCGAGGCGCTTAGCTTCGACCTGGTAAGTGGCGACGAGCGCTCTGCTCTTACAAAACCGGAAAACATGGTTATCACTGAGAGCGTGGCAAAAAAGCTTTTTGGAAGCCAGGATCCTATGGGTCGGGAGATTGAAATGGGAAACAATTGGGGTAAATACCCCTTTCTGGTGTCAGGAGTGATGAAAGACCCACCATTCAATAGCCAGATCTCTCCACAAGTACTTATCCCGCTTACGTTTTATGACAAGATCAATGTGAGGATCAACGACTGGGAGAATAGCTACCTGGGTAGCTATGTGGTACTTAATAGTCCACAGTCCATAGACCGTGTTACAAGTGCATACAACTCCATTTATCAGGAGCACCGCCCGGAGAGCCAGAAGAATCAGGGCGTTAATTACAAGTATTCCCTTCAGCCAATGGCTGACGTATATCTTCACTCTTCTTTCGAGTTTGAATCGGCCAAAACAGGCAACTATACCTATGTGGTGTTTATAAGTATCGTAGGTGCGCTGGTGCTGATCATTTCCTGGGTCAACTATGTAAACCTTGCCACTGCGCAGTCGGTGGATCGGGCCAGGGAAGTGGGTATCAGAAAGGTTTTTGGTTCATTAAAGAGACAGCTGATCAGCCAATTTCTTTTTGAGTCGATGTTGATCAATGCTGTCAGTATTGTGCTGGCACTTACGCTGGCCCTAAGCCTGCTGGGGCGGATTGGAAACTGGACGGGCATAGAAATCCACTCCACCCTGATTGCAGAGCCGGTCTTTTGGGCTTGCGTCGTGTTGTTTTGGCTAACCGCCTCATTTTTTGCGGGATTTTATCCAGCCTTTATATTGTCGGGCTACAGGCCCGCCAGGGTGCTGGGTGGAAGGTTTAGCACCGATAGTCGGGGGGGTTTTTCTGCGCAGGTCACTGGTGATTTTTCAATTTGCTGTATCCGCTCTGCTTATAGCGGGCACTATCACAGTATACAGGCAAATCGGCTATATGCGTAGCCAGGATTTGGGGATTAATATCAACGATGTGGTGGTGTTAAAGTCACCTCCTTCGGCGTTGAGCAGCGTAGAGTTCAACAAGAAAGTCAACTATTTTAAAACGGAGCTGCTTAGAAACCCGCAGTTTGCGGCGATGACAACAGCCAGCACCATGCCGGGGCATAAAATTGGCTGGACGTCAACGAAAGTGAGGAGAAAGGGTGAGGCCGAAGGCGAGGGAGCATCGTTTAGTTTGATTGCTTGCGACAAAGATTACCCTACAGCACTGTCGATTAACATGGTAGCCGGAACGTTCTTTCAGGGGCATGAGCAACCCTGGGTTACCGGAGAAATTGTGATCAATAAACGGGCAGCGGAAGCGTTGGGGTATCAGTCGCCGGAGGAGGCACTGTATCAGCACCTGGCGTGCCCGGTTTTTGGCGACGCCGATCTGAGGATTATTGGTGTGACCGACGATTACCACCACCAGGCTTTGCAGTCTTCCATCGAGCCGGTGGTCTATGTGCTCTCCAACTGGAGCAACTATTATCTGGTAAAACTGAACCTTGAGGAAACTGTTGATAAAAAAACGGCTGCGCTCGCACCAGTCCTGTCCAGCCTGGAGTCGTCTTGGAAGGAAGCGTTTCCCGAGAGCACCTTCGACTATTCGTTTCTGGATGAGCAGTTCAACCAACAATACAAAGCCGATCAGCAATTTGGCGCATTGTTTACTCTTTTCTCTGCCTTTGCGATCTTCATCGGTTGCATGGGCCTGTTTGGCCTGGCTTCCTACACACTTTATCAAAAGACCAAGGAGATTGGTATTCGCAAAGTATTGGGTGCCAGGTACGGCGACATCATGGTGCTGGTGTCAAAGGAGTTTCTAGTGCTGGTTCTTATGGGGAATGTGGTAGCTATTCCTGCGGGCTGGTGGCTGGTGAGTAACTGGTTGGAGGGATATGCCTACAGGATTGACATCGGGTGGTGGTTCGTTGCCATCCCGGTAGCGAGCCTGCTGGTGCTGACCTTTTTGACTATCCTGTTTCAGGTATTGAAGGCAGTGAGGCTGAATCCGGTAGAAAGTCTTCGCAATGAGTAGCATTTAAGTTAACTGATCAATCGAGCAACTATGTTTTTTAACTACATCAAAATCGCCTGGAGAAACATCTTGAGAAAGAAGATGTTCGCCTTTATCAATGTGATTGGGCTGGCCGTGGGGATCAGTACCTGCTTTGTCATGCTGCTGATGATCGACTTTGAAAACGGGTTTGACAGAGCGCATGTTGCTGGAGACAGAATCTACCGTATCTATTCCAGTTTCAGCGGTGCATTTACCGGAACTAACCGGGGCACTGTCACGGGGGCTGGGCCTTATATCAGGGATAACTTTACCCAGGTAGAGAAAGTGACTCAATTTTTTGATATGGGAGGCAATAAGGTGACCATCGGTAAACCGGATGCCGAACCAGTGATTTTTAGAGACGGGATCAAAGCAGTTGTCACAGATAGTTCCTTTTTTGATATGTTTTCAGCCTATCAATGGATTGCTGGTGATCCAAAAACATCACTCGATGGAATTAACCAGGTGGTGCTGACAGAAACCACCTTCAGGAAGTATTTTGGTAACGAAGTAAGTTTTGCTGATCAACTTGGAACAACGATTACCTACCGAGATTCTATTGCGACAACTTTAACAGGAGTTGTGAAGGACATTCCCTTCAGAACCGATTTTAAATTCACTGACTTCATTTCAGTGGCCACGGCAGAAAAATTCATGGTTCGCCTCAACGACTGGAGGGGTACCAACAGCGGACACCAAACTTTTATTCAATTGAAGCCAGGGACTACACCATCAGATATGACTCCCATGTTGGCTGGCCTGCAGGCAAAATACAAGGAGACTCACGCCGAAAACGAGTTTCAAATCGAGTATTTATTGCAGCCATTGAGTGATCTTCACTTTAATCCGGAGCTGGGGATCTTCAACTCGGCAGGAGATGTAGCCAATAAATCGACATTAAAGATATTCGCTCTGGTGGCCTTGCTTATCCTCAGCATTGCAGCGATCAACTACATCAACCTGGAAACTGCTCAGGCCACCCGTCGAGCGAAGGAGATAGGTATACGGAAGGTGCTCGGAAGCTCGAGGGCCAATCTGGTGTTGCAGTTTCTCTCAGAGAGTTTGTTGCTTACGCTGGTGGCTGCGGCTCTGGCGCTGCCTCTCAGCCAGTTTGCGTTACTGTTTTTTGACGATTTTGTGTCGCCAGACATGTCGCTCAATCTCACTGATCCGGCGACAATTGGCTACCTGGCTGGCTTAGTGCTGGCGGTGGGATTGGCGGCTGGGGTTTATCCTGCCTTTGTCCTGAGTAAATTTTTACCAGTAAAAGCCCTGAAAAGTCAGATTTACACAGAAAAAGGGAAGAGTATTTCGGTGATACTGCGAAAAACACTGACCATCTTTCAATTCACATTTTCTCAGATTTTGATAGCGTGCTGCCTGCTGATGATCTGGCAGATTAATTTTCTGTCAGACAAGGAGTTGGGCTTTAAAAAGGACGAAATCGTGGTAGTGAGCACCCCATGGAGAGAATCCGAGACGAAAAAAGAACGGCTGCTGAATGAATTGTCTTCACTTCCTGAAATATCCGCCATTTCTGTACACGACGACCCTCCTTCGAGCGATGGCTGGAGTTCCGATATATTTAAATCCTACAACAAAGAGGGCAATGAGCTGATCCACGATGTGCACATGAAACGTGGACGGGTAGATTATCTGTCTTTTTATGAAATAGAAATGATTGCAGGGCGACTGTACTTACCCAATGACTCACTGAAGGAAGTGGTCATCAATGAAAAGTTTGCCAGCGACATGGGCTGTCAAACTCCACAAGATGCTGTTAATCAGCAGGTCAGTCGGGGCGACAAAAAGTACACCATTGTGGGTGTTGTTAAAAACTTTCACAACCGGTCGCTGCATAGCGAGATTGACCCGATGGTGATCGTTTACAAAGAAGACGGTGGTGACATAGCACTAAAGTTGGATGCCGGTGGCCTGGCGGAAGCGGATGCTGTAGTCGATAAAATAAAAGCTGTGTGGGAAGGTGTGTATCCCGATCACCCCATTCGGTACCAGTTCCTCGACGAGCTGGTGAATAATTTCTATGAATCAGAAAGGCGTACGGTGAAGCTCGCTTCTACGGCCACCATCATCGCCATCATTATTTCTTGCCTTGGTTTATTTGGTCTGGTTTCTTTTAGCACCATTCAGCGCACCAAGGAGATAGGGATCAGGAAAGTGCTGGGAGCCTCAGTTGGAAGTATTGTGACACTGATGTCCAGAGACTTTCTCACCCTGGTGGTGATCGCTTCGTTGGTGGCGGCTCCTGTTGCCTATTGGTTGGGAATGAAATGGCTGGAAGATTTTGCTTATAGTATTGAACCTGGCGTGCTTTTGTTCTTGCTAACAGGAATTGTAGCACTGCTAATTGCCTTTTCCACTGTTGCTCAGCAGGCTTTCAAAGCTGCCACTGAAAACCCGGTGAATGCCTTGAGGAATGAGTGATACTTAATATACAATTGAGGAACTATGCTGTTTAACTATCTGACCATCGCTTTTCGGAACCTGTGGAGGAATAAACTGTATTCTTTCATTAATGTACTGGGGCTTGCCGTTGGTTTGGCATCGGCCATCATCGTGCTGGTATACTCCATTGACGAGCTCAGCTACGACCAGTATCATAAAAAGAAAGACCGCATTTTCAGGCTTTCCTACCAGGAACAGCGTCAGGACGATTTGCTCAGGGATGCAAGGGTTCCTTTTCCCTATAAAAATGTCCTCATTAGCCAGCTTCCTGAGGTAGAAAAAGCTGCTCGTATGATGAACAATGTGGCTATTGGCGGGCCAGACGAAATGGAGGTTGGCTCAGAGACCTACACAGAAACTAACCTTTTCATTACTGACCCGGAGCTCTTCTCTATACTGGATTTTGACTGGATAGCGGGTGATGCGGGTAGTGCGTTCAGAGAGTTGAATAGCGTGGTGCTTACTAAATCAATCGCCGGTAAATATTTTGGCACCACCGAGTGCCTGGGCGAAACCATCGTTTACAACAAGGGGCCACATCTTGCGGTCACAGGTGTCGTCGACGATCTGCCCCGCAACACCCACATGACGGCGGAGATTTTTGTACCCATGGCGCTCCTGCATGCCCGCTGGACGCAGAACTATCAGTACGATGTAGACCAGGACTGGAAATGGCTTGGGAGCTACACTTATATTTTGCTCAAACACAATGCTCAAATCGCTACCGTTGATGCCAAAATGCCCGGGCTCGTAGAACAGTATTTTCAGGAGGTTGACCCCGCCACCTTTACTCCGGTGTTTCTTCCACTCACTGACATACATCTGCGCTCTGAGTTCAGGTCGGAGATGAAGCCTGGCAGCAGCATGACCCAGCTGTACCTTTTCATGATCATTGCTGGGGTTATTTTGCTGGTGGCGGTGATTAACTTCATGAACCTCGCCACGGCCCGCTCAGCTAAGCGAGCTAAGGAGGCGGGCATTCGAAAGGTGATGGGTGCTTATCGCAGGCAGGTTGTTACACAGTTCTTAAGCGAAGCAGTGGTGATTGCCGGACTGGGTTTGATTCATGCGCTGGTGCTTGTGAACCTCGCCTTACCGGTTTTTAACACCTTCACGGATCGCAGCTACCAGTTCTCAGATTTCATAAGCAATCCACTTGTGATGGGTGCAGCCCTGGACATCACCGTTTTGACAGGTATAGCCTCCGGGCTTTATCCTGCCTTTTATATTTCTGCTTTCAGTCCTGTTCAGGCTATGAAAAAGGACTTCAATCCGGGGAAAAGCCATCTGCTTCGCTCAGCATTGGTCACCTTTCAGTTCGCTGTTTCAACGGTATTCATCGTAGGAGTGCTGGTAGTCAACACTCAACTCAATTATCTAAGGGGCAAGGAGTTGGGCTTTGCAAAGGAGCGTACCATTCTCATTAACAATCGTTCTCTCAGTCCGTCGCAATACCAGTTGTTTCGCCAGACGCTGGCTTCTAAGCCGGAGGTGAGTGATGTGTACATGGGCACGATGCCTGGCATGGGTGTTTGGGGCAATATGGTCGTTCCTGAAGGCTTCGATGAAAATCAGGGCCTGAGTGTCTCCATGATGTATGGCACGGCCAACTTTGCCGATTTCTTTGGCGTGGGTATCGGGCAGGGAAGAGGGTTTCTCGACGAAGTCGACCAGGATGAGGATGTTACCCGGCAGTCGTTTTTGATAAACAAAACACTGGCAAAAAAGCTTGGCTGGGAAGATGATGCTGTGGGCAGGGAAATTCACTGGCTGGGAGGCTCCGACAACAAAACATTGCAAAAAGGGCAGGTCGTTGGCGTGATAGATGACTTCCACTACAATTCGCTTCACCGTCCGATAGGCTCCCTGCTTGTGGTAATGGCTAATTGGGGTGGTATTGCTGTTAAGCTTTCCGGCGATAGTTATGGTTCAGGCCTGTCGGAAGTGCAGACTGCGTGGAATGAAATGTTTCCTGACAAGCCGTTTCAGTACTCCTACCTCGATCAGGACATTGCCGAGCAATATCTGAAAGAAGAGCAACTCGGAAAGCTTATCTCGTGGTTTACATTGCTGGCAGTGTTTGTCTGCTGCATGGGGTTGTACGGGCTGGTGGCTTTTGTGGTTGAGCAGCGCCGCAAGGAGTTCGCTATAAGAAAAACGCTGGGTGCCACCATCAGGCATATTGTTATGCTTATCTCCTCTCAAATGCTGAAAACGGTGCTGATCGCTTCGGTGGTGGCCATTCCGGTATCTGTGTATTTGCTGAGCAATTGGCTTGATACTTTCCCCTATAGGATCCAGCTCAGTCCACTGTTTTTTGTACTGGCAGCTTTGATTTCGGTGATAGTGATGCTGGCCACTATGGCGTCAAATGCTTACAGAGCGGCAACCAGGAATCCGGTCGATTCCCTTAGATCAGAATAGGAACAAAGAAACACCAATGCTAAGAAACTACTTCATCATCGCCCTTCGCCACCTGAGCAGAAACAAGGTTTTCTCGCTTATCAACCTGATAGGCCTTTCTATTGGCCTGGCGACCTTTCTCGTTATTTTCATTTTCGTTTCCTTCCACAAGGGATTCGACCACTATCATGCCGATGCCGACAGGATTGTACGGCTGGGCATGAAAGTGAAGCTGGGCGGAGAGCTGATTACCATGCCATCGGTGGGCGCACCCGCTGCCGCTATTTTTGAGGAAGAAATCCCTGAAGTGGAGGAAGCAACAAGGATTTATGGGCGGCCTTATTTCAAATTTGACATCACCCACGGTGACAAGAACTTCCCGGGAGAGCAGGGGATGTATGCCGATCCTGATTTTTTCAGTTTCTTTTCTATCCCGGTCATTGCAGGTGATCCTGCAACGATTCTATCTGCGCAGAAGTCCGTCGTACTTACACAGAGCATGGTGCAGAAGTACTTTGGCACAAATGCCACTCCTGCGTCGGTAGTTGGCAAGATGCTGGAGGTGAAAGAAAAAGGCACCGTGCAGGTCACAGGCGTATGTGCCGACGTGCCGGCGCAAACCCATTTCGATTTCGATATTTTGCTATCAATGGACATGAACCCATTGAGTGAAAGCCACTACTGGATGGCCGACGGATTCTACACTTTTGTAAAGCTGGCCAAAGGAGGTTCGGTAGAGAGCCTCTATGACAAATTCCCCACATTTACCGACAAATACATTGGCCCGGAAGTACAGGAATTTCTGGGGGTGAGCTTCTCGGAGTTTTTAGCCTCCGGCGGTAGTTTTGAGTTCAATACCATGCCGTTGGAGGATATTCATCTCTGGTCGCATGCGGAAAATGAGCTGGGCACTAATGTCAACGGTACCTACATTAATGTGTTTCTTGGTATTGGACTGCTCATCCTGTTGCTGGCTGTGATCAATTTCATCAACCTGTCGGCGGCATCCAATATACAACGCCTCAAAGAAGTGGGAGTGAGGAAGGTAATGGGAGCCCGGCGATCTGCCCTGGTCATGCAGTTCATGACTGAAGCTGTGCTCATTACTTCGGTCGCTTTTGGCCTTGGCTTCACGTTGCAACAGGTGGCCACACCGTTGATCAGTCAATATTTCGGGGTGAATATGGGGCAGGAAGGCACGAGTCTGGTGTGGTACATCACTGTTGCCTGCAGTGGTAGTCTCCTGATCGGGATGGCGGCTGGCCTGTATCCGGCGCTGCTGCTTTCAACCACAAAAACAATGAGTGCCCTCAAAGGCCAAACATCTACGACCAGTTCAAAAGGCCGAATGAGAAATGTGCTCATGGTGTTGCAGTTCAGCATTACCATCGGTTTACTCTCGTCGGTGCTGGTGATATTGGCACAGGTACATTACCTGCAAACCAAGCCGCTTGGTTACGAAAAAGACCAGATCTTGCTGATTGAGGACGTTGATCTCCTGGGGGAAGGCCGAAATTCGCTGCGTCAGGAGTTGGAAAAGCTTCCAGGAGTGGAGGCTGTGTCGATTACCGGCTATGTGCCCTCCGGCCCACGGGAATTTGACCGAAACGCCATGCAGGACCTGACCCTCGAAAACCCGGAAACACACCGGGTGACACATGTCGGCGTCGACGAGCATTTCCTTAGCGTGATGAATATGAAGTTGCTGGCGGGTCGCAATTTTTCCAGGGAGTATGGAGACGAGGCCTCCAATGTCATCATCAACCCATCCATGAGCCGCAGTTTTGGCTGGGACGTGGCGTCAGGAGAAGCGCTTGGGAAGACGGTAACCGAGGTGGATCATAACGAGAATTTCACGGTCATAGGCATTGTCGACGACTTCCACATTTTCAATATGAATGAAGCCATCAGTCCTTTCTTTTTCAGGTATTCCTCTAACGGTTTCATGGCGGCCGTTCGCTTCGACAGCGACAAGTTATCCCTGCTCAATGACGAGCTGCCGAAGCTTTGGAGTGAGTTCTCCCAGGAGCCCATGGATCAATCGTACCTCAATGAGTATTTTGTCAGGAACTTTGAAGAGGAGAAAAAAATAAGCAGCCTCTTTGAAGTATTCACAGTGCTGGCCATTGTCTTGTCCGGCATGGGGCTTTTTGCCATTACGGCATTTGTCACGCACCAGCGCACCAAAGAAATAGGCATCAGAAAAGTGCTGGGGGCCGAAGGAATTCGCTTGTTTGTGATGCTGTCCAAAGGAGTGGTGGCTATGCTGCTGATCGCAGCCTGCTTGTGCATACCGACAGTATATTATGGCATGGAGCAATGGCTGCAAAGTTATCCTTATCGGATCAGCGTACCTGCCTGGGCTTTCGGACTGCCGGTGCTGGGCATTGTTGTATTCGCCCTGCTGGTGAGCGGATGGCATATCCTGAAAGTGATAAGGATCAACCCGGTGGAGTCGCTGAGGGATGAGTAGCTGCCATCGGCTTATATCCCATTGGGGTCTCTCGAAGAGGACCCTGATGGGGCAAAACCGATCCTCCTCCCATTGGGGTCTCTCGCAGAGGACCCTGATGGGGTAGGCACGACACAACGTTGAACCAAGCCCCGCTGTTCTTCCTATTTCACTCTCTCGTCTATTTTTCCAATGCGGTCTCTCGCAGAGAACCCTGATGGGGCAAGCGGACACTAAATACCACACAACGTTGAACCCCTGCCGCCCTTCCTGTTTCAGTTTCCCTCGGTTGCCTTATTCAACGATTTGACTCGCTCTGGTCAAAAGATATCTTCACTTCGTGGCGATATAGCTCCGCAACTAAACGACATTGGATTCAGCGTATATGCACAACCCCCACAGATTAAATGGTATATACATCATTCACATAAAGATGACACGAATCGACTGCCACAGATGGCAGGTTGTGCCGAAACTTTGAAATAGCTACTTTTGTTGTCTAACTAGACAATAACCTTTGCCAACATTAAAGATTATTGATTCGATCAAGGTTGACGTTTATTCACGTGAACATCCGCCTCCACATTTTCATGCCATTTATGCAGAGTATGAGGAACTGATTGAAATCGAAACATTGGCAACGTATGCCGGCAGTTTGCCAAGAGCCCAAAGAAACAAGGTGATCGAATGGGCAAAAACCAGACAAGATTTTTTGATGAGTAATTTTAATCGTTTGAATCCAGGGTTATGAGAAAGAAATTAGGTATCCCAAGAATTATCAAAATACAAAAAGTGAACGGGTTAACGATTCAGTGTATGTTCAATAATGGGGAAAGCAGAATTCTTGACTTTGACGGGATATTTAAACAATGGAAAATTGGAGAAAACGATGTTGAATATCCGCTGCTATCACCTGACGAGTTCAAAAAAGTAGAACTTAGGAATTTCACTCTGTCCTGGCCTAATATTCCCGTTACACTCTTGTCTGAAGATGGAAGCGAAGTCCGCCATCCATACGAGTTGAGTCCGGATGAGCTTTACAGGCTAAGTGAACCTGCCGAAGCTTCTAGTTCGCAAAAATTTGGCAGTTTAATCCGAACAGCAAGGATAAAAGCTGGATTGACCCAGGAGCAGCTCGCTCAAAGAAGTGGAACTTCCAGGTTCTATATTTCAAGACTGGAGAACAACCGAACAGATGTAGAGCTTTCAACATTTCGGAAAATCGTCGAGGCTGGGCTTGACAAGCATTTCAAACTTATAATTGAGTAATGCACGGCATAATGTTGCCATCTCCGCCATATTAGCTTTGCTAAACCTCAAAGATTTAATGCACTTTTTGTTATTTCGGCACAAGGTTGAACGACCCTCGCAGTTCTTCATGTTTCAATTTCCCATCTTCCATTACTCACTACGAAGGGCTTGAAAAGGGCATAAAAATCTCCTCATAAGGCCATCAAAATGGGTAGCTGGCAGAAGGCCTCCCCGGAATGATAGGATATATGGCGTAAAAAATATATGTTTATTATGGGGGAATGACACTGTTGTTTTCCCGTCCGGGCGACTTGCTCCTATGTAGAGATAAACGCAAGTGAGGGAGGAAGCTCGGTGGTATTATTCGTTAGACTCAATTTCTCCAGTAGCTAAGATCACCGAACCATGAAATACATTCTTTTCATTTGTGCCGGACTTCTTCTCATAGCCTTAGTTGAACTTCCTTACGGCTATTACACTTTCCTTCGATTAGCAGTTACAATTGGAGCGGTTCTGGTGATTTACATTGAGTATTCGAAAAGTCTTAATTTTTGGATAATCATTTTTGGAATAATTGCTGTTTTATTCAACCCTATTTTCCCCATATACCTCAGAGACAGAGGGCTTTGGGCTGTAATAGATGTATTATGTGCCATTATTTTTGTTAGTAAGGGATTAAAAACCAAAAATTGATGACGAAAGATTACTACTCTATTCTCGGAATCAATAGGGATGCTTCTCAAACTGATGTAAAAGCTGCGTACAGAAAACTCGCTCTTAAATTTCATCCAGATAAGAATCCAGGAGATCCTTTTTTTGAACAAATGTTTCGGGATTTAAAGGATGCCTATGAGACTCTTTATGATCCAAATAAAAGGAGCCGATATGATGCAGGAAATAAGAATCAAAAAGCAACTGCTGAATCAAGGAAAACTAGAACTGAACCTAATGAACCGAGCCCGACCGAACTGGTAAACAGCGTTATCTCCAATCTTCGGCTGATGATAAATCAGACCAAGGGCGCATCAACTGAACAAATAAAAACAGGAGTCATTTCTGACTATCTAAACCGAATCCTAATTGGAGATATTATCAACTTGTATCAGTTCATATCGACTGATCAGAAAAGAGATATAATATTTTCAGTTATTCCGCTTCTTAGATTTTTCGACCAAAATCAAAGAAATAAATATGCGACTCAACTTGTAGTGATTGCTGGGTCAGACAATCAGTTAATTGAGGATATTGATAAGAAAATCAAATCTGAAACATCAAAGCAAAAAGTAAAAAATACGACGAGTTTTTTAGCACGAAATTGGAGATTGGTTGGCATAGTGGCTTTCATCGCTATTATTTATTTTGCTTACAGTGGGGATAACAACTCAAACACCTCCAGACCATCAAGAACAGTTATTATTGATGGTGAACCTGAAACAAATTCAACTCCTGACTATTCAGAATTAGAAAGAGGCAAAAAACCCAGCAAATGGAAAGGTAATCACCTTAAGACAGGAGATAGTCCCTACAATCATTATTTTGGACAAGGAGTTTACAATAAGAACTACGAGAATAGAGTCAAAATCCATAATGGCCAAGGAACAGACGTGGTAGTCTGCCTAACTCAATATAATAGCCCATACCGAACAATCAGGAATGAATATATTCGAACTGGGGAATCTTTTGAGATGACGAGTATTCCAAACGGAACATACTATCTGAAATCATTTTTCGGTAACGATTGGAATCCTGATACCCTTTTTATGGGGGAAGTTCGTGGATTCTTCGAGACTGGAGCTGGATTCAGTAAATCTGATAATTACAGTGATTTGCTTAATATTGAACAAAATAACTATCAATATTCTATTTATGAAATAACACTCTACCCTGTGGTAGGAGGTAACATGGAATCCGAGCCAATTAATGCGAATGAATTTTTTAAATAGGATAATGGATGGGTCTAACAAACACCAAAATCAATATGCCAATCATGCCCTCTGATGTGTCAATGCGAAAAAGAAGATATAGAGGTTTTAAGTAACTGTGGCGCATACCCATTTTGGTTGAGCGCTAACCGAATGAATCAAGCAATAAAAACAGCACTGATAATCAGCGTACTTTCTTTTGCGTTGAGTTCCTTCGGCATGGGTGAAGCATACCTGGTAAAGGAAAAAGCGGTAGCTTTTGAAAATAAGACCATAAAAGTCCCCCGGGTCTATTCAGTCATTCAGGGTGATACCACCAATATGAAAGAGGTGAATGAAAAAATTATTGAAAGGTTTAACCTGATTCCAAATGCTCCAGCCAATAGGGAGGATTTTGAAGACTTTGTTGGTTCGCTCCAATTTTTTGAAGATCAGGCAGGGTATCTGGATATCATCTACACTCATACTTTGAGGGACAACTTCCTTGAGATAGCTATAGAAGGTGACTATGCGGAATTTGGAGGAAACCCTTTATTTGAAATCTTTCAGACCTATAAAAAGGAGACCTTCTATGTGGACTTGATCAACAGCGAGGTATTTGATGCCATAGGGTATGAAAACGCAATCAAGTTAAGGAACTATTTCGAGCCGGAGGACTACTTGAAATTACTGTGCGCTACCTGGGTTCCGAAAATTAGGGAGGTTAAAAAGAGGTATCCGGACGACAAGGAATATGAAGCAGCCTGTGAAGACTGCTCTTCCGGTAATGCTTCGTTGCACGCTTTTACTTTTGAATATAAGTTGGACTCGGAAAGCTTAACCTTTTCACTTCACGGAGAAGCCTACTACAGAAATATGTGCTTTCAATCTTTTTGCTCGCCTCAACTCACGTTGAAGTACCCAATGGAAGAGGTGGCTCCATTATTCAAAAGCTCATTCGATTTTAATGACTACATCCACTTGGATGATAACCTCTCAAAGGTTATCTACTATAAAAAGAATCTTGAAGAACAGCGAAGAAACACCAAACTGATTTCAGGTAGAGTGAATGATAAGTATCCCTTTTTGATGGAGTTTACAATTGATCCATCAGGCGATGTAAGCGGGCACTACATGTATACATCAAAATGCCAGCTTCTCGAACTAAGAGGGAAGGTAATGGGCAATGGTAAAATCGAATTGAGTGAGTTGTTAAGCAACGAAGTGACTGGCCATTTTCTAATATCCTATGTAAAGGACATGGCAAGTGAATATGAACTCAAGCAATTTGACTGGTATTCGCCAGATAAGAGTAAATCATACCACGTTGTAGTAGATGATTTTGAGATTTACTAACGCCATTTTTAGAGAAGTCTACGGTTTGTTTCCCAAGCTGGCTCAAATGAGCAATGGCTATTGAGAAAATCAGCTTAAATTTTGAAAAAGTTATCTTTAGAGATAACTTTGCTGAGTGAATAGAAAAATAATCTTCTACGAAAATTACTTTATTGAATTTTATCAAGCACAGGATCAAAAGGTAAAGGGAAAAATCCAGTACGTTTTCGAGTTGATTAAGCAAGTTGACCGTGTTCCGGAGAAATTCTTAAAGCATTTAACGGGAATAGGTGGGCTTTACGAAATCCGAATTGAACATCAGTCAAACATTTATCGGATTTTTTGCTGTTTTGACGAAGGCCAGCTTGTGGTGCTTTTCAATGGGTTTCAGAAAAAAACACAAAGAACACCGCCAAAGGAAATAGACAAAGCAGTTCGGTTGATGAAAGAGTATTTTGACAGCAAAAGATGAAGTAATGAAAGACTATAAGAATATTAAGACATTCGATGAGTTGATTGAACTCGAACACGGAAAAATCGGAACCGAAAGCCGAAACAAATATGAAGAGGGGGCGCAGATGTTCATTGTGAGTGAAATGCTAAAAGCAGCCCGCAAAGAAGCAAAACTGACACAGGAGCAACTGGCCGAAAGATCAGGAACGAAGAAGAGTTACATTTCTAAGCTTGAAAATGGGAAAGTAAATATCCAGCTCTCAACGTTGATCAGAATTTTTGAGCAAGGATTGAATAGAAGAATTGGGCTGACTTTCTTGTAAATCACATGTGAGGGAATCTTCCAAGTATGACCTATGCGTCTGGTATGGATCTGGGTTAGTTCGACGAGGGAAGCGAAGCTGGCGCAACGCTTACACAACCATTCTGGATTTAATAAGCTCTATATTACTTTCCTTCACACCGAAGGTTTCTGCCAACTCTTGCCAATGAGAAAGTGCTTCAGCTGTCTGATCGATGATGACTGTTATCGCACTGCTTGAAAGGTGAGTTTGTTTCCCAAGTTGAATCAAATGGGCCATGGTGGGGGCCTGACCTTCACCCATCACCATCGTGCTTTGCTGCCCCCCAGGGCCGGAAGAAAAGGTCAGGTCGTAGGCAGGGGCGAGCGTCCAGTCTCCATGTTGATCCATCAAATACGAGAAGTTTTTTCCATGGTCATCTCTGTTGTGAGCCAGCACATTGAAAACAGCCAGCCTGAACATTTTCTCCACTTCTCTGGCGTCCTTGGTGAGGGCCAGCGTGAGCTCAAGCAGGTTTTCATAATCCAGCGCCGGTGTCCTGAAATTGGCATGCAGCAGTCCGCTGGCGGTGTGCATATGCCAGCGCCGACCGGGCGAGCAGTCGAAACGTTTGACAGCAAAATATCCCGGGCCTTTAGCAGCAGGAAAGAGGTAAGTGGCTGGCATGATCAGCCCCGCCTGTCGTGCCATCTGGGAGTAGACGTACTCAATGGCTCCGGGATCATCACCGTCATTGGCGTTGGGAAACTTCACCATCCAGTGCTCGTAGCCAGCAGGCAGCCGGTGTTTGCCATGAATAATATTTTTTTTCTCTCCATCTATGCCCACCAATACTTTTGGCCGTGCACCTGCTGAGGAGCCACCTAAGTCAATCAATTCCTTTAAGACCTCACTAGCCTCCCCATGCAGAACGTCCCGGGTCTGGTTGGCCAGTTTATTCAGGTCAAGGGGGCTATCGGACGTCTGGCTGCTGTGATCGGGTGCATACACCAAAGCCCCCGGACCGGTTGTGCCAATCAAGGCCAACCGGTCTAAAGGTGAAAATTCAGCAGGCAGTACACCCTGGCTTTTTAAAAAGCGATCCACGAGCAGGCGCCCCCAGCCGTCAGGCAGGCTGTCGTCAAATACGCCAGGCAATCCCTCAAAAAGAAATGGGTCGGAGCTGTGCAGCCCTGTTTGAAGGGGTAATTTGAAAGGGGAAATGGGTAGTTCAAGCGCAAGAAAAGATGGGTCGTACTCGAAGTAAATTCTATTGTCCCGGATGGCCAGTCGCCCTACCGGAACCGTGTCGCTGGCAAACTGAAGGCCAACTTTTATTTCCTTCACCGGTGTGTAACTGCTCATTTTTTCCAGCCTCGTTTGGGTGTGGCAGCCTTTTGGCCCTTCAGCACCTCATCAATGGAAGAAAATGGAGGCTGACTGCCGGTTGTTGCCTCCAATATTTTCTCCAGGCAACCGAGGGCCATGCAAAGCTTAATGAATGAAAGGAGGGATAGTACACCTTTTTGCTCAAATTTTCGAAGCGTTGGCAAACTTACGTCTGCTCTTTCCGCTAAACCTTCCTGGGTCAGTCCCTGCGCCAACCGGAGCGCCTTGATGTTTACCGCAAGCCTTTGCTGTGCTTTAGGAATCGATATAAGTAACATTATTGTATTAATTAATAGATAAATATAGTAATTAATAATATTATAGTATTAGTTAAAAGTCACTAAATTGATTGAGTTCTCCGGGAACCCGCTCAAGTCATTAAGCAATTAACTCCAATCGTTCCAAAATGAAACACTTCATTGTTTCATTTTGGTGCACTTTGCTGCTGGTTTTCGTTGTAATTACCTGATTTTTAGTATTTTGACATTTGGCACATCTTATGGCATGCAAGAACCATTGGATCAAAACCCTAAAAGAAGTCCCATGCTTTTCAACTACTTCAAAATAGCCTGGCGCAACATCACCAGAAACAAACTTCTCACTTTTATTAATATGGGCGGGCTGGCAGTGGGCATCGCCACCAGTTTGCTGATTATGCAATATGTTGCTTTTGAGCAAAGCTACGACCAGTTTTTTGAAAACAAGGAGCGCATATTCAGGGTAGACTGGAGCTTCAATCAGGACGGTGAGTCGACATTGGCACTCCCCAAGGCAGCATCAGGTGCTGGGTCCAAACTCGTGGCCGATTTTCCGGAAGTAGAAGCGATGACGAGGATTTACAAAACCTTTAGTCCTGTGAATGTCAGCTATCAGGACAAGGTTTTTAATGAGGGTGAAATCCTTTTCGCCAGCCAGGACTTCTTTACTGTGTTTTCCTTGCCCCTGACGTCTGGTGAGACGAAAAGTGTGCTGGACGGACCCAACAAGGTAGTGCTGAGCCAGTCGGCAGCCGATCGCTACTTTCCGGGCACTGATCCGCTCGGCAAGATGCTTCGCCTCAAGGAGGGTGACAATTGGGACATGAGCCTGCAGGTGACAGGTGTGATGGAAGATATGCCCGCCAACACCCATATGGAGGGTGATTTGATTGTTTCCTTCGACACCTATATCCATCCCGGTTCCTATGCCGATGGAAGTTTTTACTGGGTAAACTTTTACACCTACCTGCTCACCGCCCCCGGTACCACAAAAGAGCAGCTGAATGCCAAATTGAATCCATGGTTGGCTGCGAACGAGGCTTTCAACGATTCGAGTGAAGGAGACAAACCCACCGCAAGCGTGATGCCGCTGGAGGACATTCACCTGCACTCGCACTATACGCAGGAAATGAAGGCCAACGGCAGCTACCTGGTGGTCTACATCTTAATGGTGGCTGCGCTGATGATATTGGTTATTGCCTGGCTCAACTATATCAACCTGAGCACTGCGAAGGGGTTGGAAAGGGCCAAAGAGGTGGGCATAAAGAAGGTAGTGGGTGCCAGTAGAGGGCAACTGATTGGGCAATTTTTATTGGAAGCCAGCTTGACCAATGCCATGAGCATCGCTCTCGCTTTCACACTGTTTCAGTTTGCGCAGCCACTTATCCACCTGGTGCTTCCCGCACAAGCAGTGTGGAGCATTGTCTTTGAAGGTGAGTTGGTTTGGAAAATGTTTGTTGTACTGCTCGTTGGGGCTTTTCTGTCCGGATACTACCCCGCCGTCATTATTTCGTCCTACAAACCTGCCCATATCCTTAAAGGACGGGCTACACATTCTTCAGGAGGTCACCTGCTAAGAAGAATGATGGTTGCGCTTCAATTTGGGCTTTCGCTAACGCTACTGGTATCCACCTATACTGTAAAAGACCAGGTAAGTTTTATGCTCAATCAGGATCTTGGATTGAATATCGATCAGGTAGTGGTGGCCATGGCACCCAACGCCAGTGGAAAAGTAAAACCGGAACAGCTGGATCAGTTTAGAGCGGCCGTGCTGGCCCGGCCAGCGGTGACTGGTTTTTCGGCCACACGGATGATGCCAGGCGAGGCTATTTTTTATAATACAGCCGGGCAATCGTTTGGAGGTAGAGGCTTCAATAACAACTATGGGCAGGGAGGCATAGACTCCTATTTCATACCATTTATGGAAATAGAGTTTTTGGCTGGCCGCAATTTTGACCCAACTATGGAAACCGATAATAGAGCGGTGGTGGTAAATCAATCAGCGTTAAAGCTGCTCGACTTTGTAACACCTGAGGAGGCTATTGGTAAAAAGATATTTTGGATGGATGACGACTTTGGAGACTGGAATGTCATCGGTGTGGTGAAAGATCATCACCAATTTGGCCTGGCCAACGCTATTGAACCTATTATTTATTACCAGGAAGAGGAGGCACCATCCTATTTTTCCTTTAAGGTGTCGGCTGCAAACATGAAAGAATCAATTGATCAGCTCAGCGAGGTGTATGGCCAGTTCTTTCCTGGCAACCCCTTCGACTACCATTTTTTGGATGAACAGTTTGATGTGCAATACGATGCGGATCGTCAGGTGTTGCAGGCTTTCAGTGCCTTCTCCTTAGTTGCCATCATTATCGCCTGCCTGGGGCTGTTTGGTCTGGCGTCTTTTGAAGCCATTCAGCGCACCAAAGAGATTGGCATCAGAAAAGTGCTGGGCGCTTCCTTTTCTGGCTTGGCAGTGTTGTTCTCCCGCCGGTTCCTGGGTTTGCTGCTGATCAGCGCTGCATTTGCTCTGCCGCTTTGCTACCTGCTGATGGACGAGTGGCTGAACAGTTATGCCTTCAGGATGGAGCTTGGCTGGCTGGAATTTGTGCTGCCGGTCGGCATTTTGTTCGGGATATCAATGATTACTTTACTCTACCATACCCTGAAAACTGTGAGAATTAATCCTGTGGAGGCATTAAGAAGTGAATGAGCTCGCAAACTAGCTGTTGTGTTTCAACTCTTAGCTAATGGTCGGCAACCAATAACCAATAACTCATAACGAATAACCATATGTTCCGAAACTACCTCGTCATAGCCATTCGCAACCTTGTCCGCAACCGGATATTTTCATTGATCAATGTCTCCGGTCTGGCTATAGGCATTGCTTCCTTTCTGCTGATTGGTTTGTACAGCTGGCAGGTGCTGCATTATGATAATTTTCATAAGGAAAAGGACAGAATTTACCGGGTGGTAGAAACGGCTGACGACCCAGCCTGGCACGAAGCCTATCTGTCGTTTGGTCTGGCTAAGCAGCTAAGAGACGGCGGGGAGACTGGTTGGGACATTCTTCGCATAACAAGCGGCAACTACTGGATTGGAGGAGAGGAGAAGAGGTTCAAAGAGAAGGTCTTTTTCAGTGACGTCAACTTCTTCTCTGCGTTTGATATTCCGCTGGTGAGTGGAGAGAAAGAACAAACACTGACGCTAAAGAACAGCGTGGTGATCAGCGAAGCATTGGCGAAGAAGCTTTTTGGAGAGGCGAACCCTGTGGGGGAAATGGTAAAATTGAATGTCGACCGGGAGTTTGTTGTCACCGGAGTGATGGACAATGCTTCTGTCAATACAGTATTTGATGCTGAGGCCATCGTGCCATTTTCGAATATCAATGAGCTCTTTTACAAAGACGCAGAGAGCGGCTGGCACGATACGGGCTGCACGGTGTTCGTGAGAACCAGGGCGGAGAGCGAGGTGCCCAACGCAGAAAAACTGACAACTATTTTCCGCACCCATGTTCCTGAAGATTTTGCGGACGAGCGGAAACAATTTTATCTCCAACCCCTCACCGACCTGTATGTCAACGCATCGGGTTACAAATTCGAGGAATATGCTGGCGACACCCTCACCGCCATTTCCTACCAGCGGGTAATGACATTTGTGGGGGTGGGCATTTTCATCCTTGCCATAGCCATTATCAACTATTTCAACCTCACTACCAGCATTTTTGTGCAGCGGATGAAGGAAATAGGTATCAGGCGGGTGAACGGAGCGTCCAGGTCGCAGCTGAGGATGCAGTTTATCACCGAGGCTATTGTTACTACCCTGAGCGGATTGGCGCTTGGGTTGGCGCTTTCTCAGCTGGCGAAAGATTGGTTTGGTGACACAATGGGAGAGCCCCTTTCTACGCAGCTGCCGGGCGGCTGGCTGGCGGCTTTGGGCATTGTGGCCGTTTTTGGAGTATTTCTGTCGTTGGTGAACGGATCTTATCCCGCCTTTTACCTGTCGTCGAAGGCTGGCACCTTGCAAAGAGGGCAGTTCAAAGGGCCCGGCGAAAACAGCGGTTTTCGAAATGTGCTTGTGGTTTTCCAGATGACCATCTCGCTGGTGCTGCTCACCGGCTTAATGGTCATGACTTCCCAGCTCAACTACATGGAGCAAGCCGATCGGGGCTTCAATCAGGAGGGTGTGCTTACTATTGCCATCGACATGGCCAATGCCGAAACCCTGGGAAGCAAAGCGCCTGCTTTTGCCGAACAGCTGCGGAAAAACGCCGATATAGAGAGTGTTTCTTTGCACCAGGCCTCGATGGGCAGGTACATCAAGAACCTGTTCGGTGTTTTTGTGCCTGGAGCCGACGAGGAGCAAAGTATCCTCACCACCTACGCCGACGAAAATTACCTGAAGACTTACAGGATTGAGTTGCTCGACGGCGTTTCATTCGACGCCTTTTCCGATTCTTTGAAAATGACCAAAATGCTTATCAACGAAGCAGCTGCCAGATATTTGGGCTGGGAGGTAAATGAAGCGGTAGGGAAGTCGTTTCGCATGCATTGGAAAGGCGGGCCTGAGCACCAGGTGGCTGGAGTTGTAAAGGACTTTAACCTAAGGTCGATGCATTATGCCATCGAGCCGGCTATTTTCCTGTATCCAAAAAGTATCTGGCATAAGGAATATATCTCCATCAGACCTGCCGGCAAAATGACCGGTGACGTGTTGACTGGGGTAAAGAGTGCATGGGAAGCGACGATGGGCAGCTTTCCGATGGAATACTTTTTTACCGACGATGAATACAGAAAGAACTACCTGGCAGATGAACACCAGCAGCGGGGTATCTTCATAGCGTCCTTAGTTGCCCTTTTTATCGCCTGCTTCGGGTTATTTGGGCTGGCCAGCTATACCGTTGGGCGGAAGTCCAAGGAGATCGGGATCAGAAAGGTGCTGGGAGCTACCGTATCTTCTATACTGACGATGCTCTCCCGCAGCTATGTGGTGCTGGTAGGTATTGCATTTCTAGTGGCCTGTCCGGTAAGTTATTACTTTATTCAGCAGTGGCTGGATGGGTTTGCTTACCGAATTACCCCTGGGTGGTGGATGTTTGTGCTGCCGGGAGTAATGGTGATGATTGTGGCCTTGCTGTCGGTGTCTTTCCAGTCTTTGAAAGCTTCTTTGATGAATCCTGTAGACTCGCTTCGAAGTGAATGAAAAGTTAACCTAACCCTGGTTCAATGTTCAGCAACTACTTACTTGTTACTTACCGCCATCTCCTCCGGCACAAGCTGTACTCCGGCATTACGGTGCTGGGGCTGGCCGTTGGCGTGGCTACTTTTTTACTTACCTGGCTTTATATAGAAGGAGAAAGAAGCTTCGACCACTTCCACGAAAAGGGTGACGATACTTACAGAGTAACGCTCGACCGCTACCAGGGGGAAGACTTGATGTATAAAAAGGCGCTCACTTTCATCCCCACCGGCCCAAGACTGCATGCCGATCTGCCAGAAGTTGAAAATTACACCAGAATGTGGGAATACTCCCTGGAGGCACCTGTGGTGATCAACGTTGAGGAGGAAAAGTACAGTGAAACCAATGTGTACCATGTCGATTCCAGCTTCTTTTCCATTTTTTCTTTTGAGCTACTGGAGGGAAACCCAAAAACAGCACTAACAAAACTTAAATCGGTGGTCATAAGCGAGTCACTGGCTATTAAGTATTTTGGCAACGAAAGAGCGGTGGGAAAAACTATTCAGCGCACGAACTACAATGGGCCGGAAAGCTATGAAGTAACAGGTGTTTTCAAAGATGTGCCGTCTAATTCACATTTACAGTTCACCATGCTGTTTTCCTGGGAAACAATCACTCCAAGGGATGACAGTCAGTGGGGATGGGAGGGCTTTACCAATTTTGTGCTTTTGAAGGAAGGGATACAACAGACGGATGTGGAGGCCAAACTGCCGGACTTCCTTGCTAAGTACATCACCGGCCATTGGAAAGAAAGGAATGACAACAACGGACAGCGCTTAGAGTTGCACTTGCAGCCTTTGCTTTCCATTTATTTGGGTGAATCGCTTTCCGGAGAGACTGGTCCTAAAGGCAATGCATCATCGTTATATATCCTCGGCTTTAGCAGTTTGTTTATCCTTATTCTGGCCTGGGTAAACTGCATCAATCTTACTACCGCCAGACTTATGGATCGCTCCCGTGAAGCCGGCATGCGGAAGATACTGGGCTCAACCAGAGGCCAGCTTTTCCGGCAGTTCGTGGTCGAATCGATGGCCCTGCACCTGGTATCACTGGTGTTGGCATTTACCCTTACCCAACTTGGCCTTGCCTGGCTGTCCGGCTTCTCAGTAGTTGATAACAATTTGTTCCATTATTTCTCTCAGTTTGATTTCTTGTCACTGGTAGTTGTCGTTTGGTTGGTGGGGTCGCTGATTTCTGGTTGGTATCCATCGTGGTTATTGGCAACCGTGCAGCCTTCCGCTGTGCTAAAAGGTCAGCCCGCAAAGACGCCAAAAGGAGCAGCGATTCGTCACCTGTTGCTAGTAACCCAGTTTACTATTTCATTAGTCGCTCTTTCCAGCATGCTTGCAGTTCACTATCAGCTCGATTTTATGCTGAACCAACCGCTGGGGTTCTCAAAGGATCGGCGACTGGTGGTGGATATCCTTGAGTATCCTGGTCCGGGAGGAAGAGATTCCCTTTTCGTGAAGGAGATAGAAACCCTTAAAGATGACATGGAAAGGCAGTCTTTTATCAAAAATGCCAGTTTGTCGTCGGCGGTTCCTGGCTATGAAAATACATGGCAAGTGTCGGTGCTGAAATTGTTGGGTGAAGATGAAAGTGACCCGATTTATTCCAAGATGCTGCGTGTGGATGAGGACTACCTCAACGCCTTCGATTTGGAGTTGCTCGCAGGGCGCAACTTTTCTAAGGAGCTATCAAGCGATCAGAAGGAATCAGCCATTGTAAACGAATCCGCTGTAAGGGGCTTAGGACTCGCTAGTCCTGAAGAAGCCATTGGCAAAATGTGCAACTGCTGGGGTAATCGTACTATTATTGGTGTCGTAAAGGACTATCACACCCAGTCGCAAAGGGCAGTGGTGCAGCCGGAAGTGATGTGGTTAAACCCTGGCCCGTACAAGTACCTGACCTTTGCGCTTGGGCAGGAGACTATAAGAGAAAGCGTGGCCGCTATCCAAAGCGAATGGGAGACAACGTTCCCAGAAAAACCGTTCAGTTTCTTCTTCCTCGATGAATTTTATGACCGCCAGTATGCCCGAGATGAGCAATTTGGTGCAGTGATGACTGCCATGTCTGTGATCACCGTGTTGCTGTCTGTCACCGGCCTGTTTGGCCTTATCTCTTACCAGGCCACCCGCCGCCGCAAGGAAATAGGTATCAGAAAAGTGCTCGGGGCGTCGGTAGCCAACCTGATCTTGCTGCTGTCCAAAACCTATTTTCGCATTGTGCTCATTGCCATTGCGATTGGCTTGCCTGTGAGCTTTTGGAGGATACAGGAATGGCTTGACGGCTTTGCCTATCGGATTGAGCTGGACTGGACGCTGCTGTTCACGCCTGTAGTCGTGCTACTGGCCATCACCTGGCTGACAATGTATGTGAGAACGTTGACGACGGCCCGGGAAAATCCCGTGGATGCGTTAAGAACTGAATAGTTTAAGATACCAGAAACGAAGCTGATTATGCTACAAAACTACTTTTTGATCGCCTGGCGCAATTTGCTCCGTCACAAGGGTTATGCATTTATCAATATCCTCGGACTGACAGTTGGCCTTGCTGCCAATGTTTTTATCCTTCTTTGGGTGACAGATGAATTGTCGTTCGACCGGTTTCATGCAAATGGTGACCGCATATTCCAGATGCTGGTCAATAGCGAATATCCTGATGGCAGTATTGAAACCTATGGTGCTACTCCGGCAAAATTGAAAGCCGTAATAGAAAGCCAAATTCCTGAAGTGGAATTAGCTACTCAGTACAGTATGGAAACAGAGCTGTTGGTAAAGCATGAGTCCAATGCCTTCAATGAAAGTGGAATTTACGCCGACCCTGCGCTATTTGAGGTGTTCAGTTTCCCAATAGTAAGGGGTAATGCTAGCCAGCCGCTCGCCGACATTCAATCAATCGCTATCTCTGAAAACCTTGCCAAAAAGCTGTTTGAAAAGGAAGACCCCATTGGTAAAACGCTGCGCCTGGGAGAATCCAGCGAATTAATGGTCACCAGCGTTTTTGAAAACATACCTCAAAACTCCACCCTTCAATTTGACTTTGTTGTTCCCTTTGAGCTTTTCGTCAGGGAGAATCCGTGGACACAACATTGGAAAAGTGGTGGGAGCAAGACAGCGGTAATGTTGAAATCGGCTGACTCCAGGGATGCCGCCAACCGAAAACTGGCTGGCCTGATTAAAAGCAACTGTGCTGATTGCTCAACGACCCCACTATTATTTCCCTATCTGAAGTCGAGGCTCTATTCGGAGTTTGAAAATGGGAAGAACGTCGGCGGAAGAATACAGCAGGTGTTCCTTTTTGGTGCTGTGGCCATCTTGATCCTTGTCATGGCGTGTATTAATTTCATGAACCTTTCAACGGCCCGCTCTGCTAATAGAAGCCGTGAAGTGGGTGTTAGGAAATCGATAGGGGCCCGAAAATCTGACCTCGTTATTCAGTTTATGACCGAGTCGGTGCTGCTGTCTTTCATTGCGATGCTTTTCGCTATGGGGATTGTGCAGATGCTCCTGCCATTTTTTAACGACATCACTGCCAAGTCTATTGAATTAGACTTCGCCAATCCGGTACTCACTTTTGGGATTCTGGGAGTGGCATTGGTCTGCGGGCTGCTAGCCGGAAGCTACCCGGCATTTATTTTGGCAGCATTCCATCCGGCTAAAGTTTTAAAGGGAAATACACAAGCCGGCCTCACCGGAAATACGCTGCGCAAAACACTGGTGGTAGTTCAATTTACCACGTCACTCATACTGATCATAGGGAGTATTACGGTGTACAAGCAAATTGTTTTCATCGGTGAAAGAAACCTTGGGTTTGACAAAGAGAATATCATTGTGGTGGACCGCAATGAAGGTACCGATAAAAACTACTCAGCCATTAAAAATGATTTGAATCAGCTAGCTGCGGTGAAAAGCATTGCCTTCGGAGGCAACAACATATTTACTGTTCCCATTACGACCACCGATCCGGTATGGGCTGGCAAACCCGACAACTCCTCCATCACTTTCAAAATATACCGCTGCGATGCAGAGTTCATTCCGACAATGAACATCAGAATGCAGGGGGGGCGAAATTTCATTGGTGATCAGGATGCGTCCAATTACATCATTAACAAGAAAGCTGCCGAGGTCATGGGATTGGATCTTGAACATGCGATAGGAGCAGACCTTGAAATGTGGAATGGAAAAGGGAAAGTGGTCGGCGTTACAGATGATTTTCACAACAACAATTTGAGGTTTGGCATAGAGCCCATGATATTCATGTATTCTGAAAATATCGGGTCACACTACTTCATCAAGCTAGGCGGGCAGGGGTCAGTGGCAGAAACCATTGCCCAGGTTCAGAACGTCTTTGAGCAGCACAACCCCGATTACCCTTTTGAATACACTTTTCTCGATGAAGTTTTCGACAGAGAATACCGAACAGAGGCAGTGGTGGGAAAGCTCTCACTGAGTTTTACAGTCATTGCCATCCTGATTTCATGTTTGGGGCTCGTTGGTTTAGCCTCTTTCACCGCTGAAAGAAGAACCAGGGAATTGGGCATCCGAAAAGTAATGGGCGCTTCGGTTTGGGGCCTTGTTGTTATGTTGGGCAATGATTTTGTAGCCCTCTTTAGCTTTAGCTTATTCGCTGGTATCCCGATAGCCTGGTATTTAGTCAACGAATACCTATCCGACTATGCCTTCCGAACCGAAATCAGCTGGAGCACTTACCTCTCCACATCGCTTTTCATGCTAATTGTAACCTTGCTTTCCGTAGGATACCAGTCTGTCAAAGCAGCTTCAGCCAATCCAGTCGACTCTTTGAGGAATGAATAAGTTGTTCAATCACTAAACCAACCACCTATGCTAAAAAACCATGTACTCCTCGCTTTCCGTCATTTGAAAAAGGAAAAGGGCTACGCTCTGGTAAGCATTATGGGGCTTGCTATCGCTTTTACGGTTTCGTTTTTCGCAGTGGTCTTTCTCCTTCATGAGCTATTTCCTGACCAGCATTTTGCACAAAGGGATAGGCTCTACCGAATGAACTCTCATTTTACTCTCACGGAAGACAGGGTGCTTAATCCTGATGTATCCTTTGATGCTGCTTTTGAGCTTGGAGAAAAGATACCTGAATTGGAGCAAGTGATCCCTATTGATCCTGTCAGAGGTCCTTTTAATATATCTTTTGGAGGAGAAACCTTCAAAGTTGATAAATGTATTTTTACCAGTCCTGAATTTACGGAGCTATTCAAAGCCAATTTGTTCTCGGTTCAATTGCCTTTTCAAAAAGGGTCTATTCTACTTAGCAACAACATTTCAAAAGCCATTTTTGGCGAGGCAGACCCTGTCGGCCAAATTGTAAATACCAGCCGTGGCGATTTTGTAGTGGCCGGCACATTCGACGACTTCCCTTCAAATTCACACATACAAATAAATGCTGCTGCAATATCACTTTCATCTCAATCTAGTGGCAGCGGTTTCGTTTATGTGAAGCTTCAGGAGGGTGCAACGCTGGGACAGGTTGACCCTAAACTGGCTGAACTCTCTGGTGAATTGGAGGAACAATACGGGCCTTTTGCCTATTCGCTCGAAAGCATCGACGAGAAGTATTTCAGTGGAACCACGGGCTTTATTTTTAGAGCAATTAATAAAAATGCCTTGCAGCTATTAGTCATTATTTCCGGCATTATTTTACTGATTTCAATTACTAATATTGTCAATTACACACAACTAAAGGCATTGTTTCGTGGCAGAGAAGTGGGTGTAAAAAAGGTGCTGGGCATTAAGAAGACACAGCTTGTTTATCAGTTTTTTGTTGAGTCTTTTTTGATTGTTTCTGTATCGTTTTTATTGGCGATGTCAATGGCTCAGGTCTTTGCCAGCGAGGTTTATATGTACCTCAAAATAGTATCAGTCAATCAGTCCCTATCGCTGGCCGTCGTCGCTGGCGTAGCTCTTGGTGTTGCTGGCCTTTTGACCCTGCCTCAAATCTATTTATTTACTGGCATCATGCCCAGAAAGATTATTTCTGGTAATTATAAGATTGGCGCTAAGAAGCATCTTTCAAAAGCCATGATTGGCGCTCAGTTTTTGATCACTACAGGCCTTGTGGGGGGTGCGCTGCTGGTAAGAAGTCAAGTGAGCTACATTGCCAATAAACCATTGGGTTTTGATGCGGATGGGCTGTGGTACGTTCATAGTGACCGGGATTCGCTCAATCTTCAGCTCTTAAAAAACGAAGTCAAAAGTATTCCAGGAGTTATTTCATCCACGGTTTCAAGTGCGATACCAGGCCAAAATGCTGGTTATTATCTGACCGTTTACGACCTTGATAAGCACCGAGAGCAATTTTTTGAGTGTAAAGTGGATCGGGACTATTTTGATACCTATCGAATTCATTTCAAAGAAGAACCCACTTCGCTCACAGCTACGGGTTACCTGCTTAATGAACAAGGGGTTTGGCTTGAAAAAGAGTTGAATGGCCGTTTCAAAATAGAGGGGACTTTAGAGGGAGTGGTGAGTGACTTTCACAAGTCTAACCTCAGACAACCAATACAACCACTGAGGTTCAGAATTAAAGACCAAGAGAAGGGCTTTCTTACCGTTCGGGTAGCGGAAGGGAAAGAAAAGGAAGCAAAGCAGTATTTAGCGGCCAAATGGAAGCAGCTTTATACTGACATACCTTTTGAACTATTCAATCTGAAAGACCAGTTCGTTGCGTCGCATACGTCGGTTATGGAGTTCCTTAGTGTAGTAAATGCACTCACATTCATATCCGTTTTTATTTCCTGCGTAGGTCTAAGCGCTTTATCAGCCTTCTCGATCAAAAAGAAAATAAAAGAAGTAGCGATTCGAAAAGTGCTTGGAGCCACGGTCTACCAGATTGCCAAAAGTGTTAATCTTGGGTTTGTATTGATCATCTCAGGCAGTGCCTTGGCAGCCATTCCAATCGTCAACAAATTTGGCAACGACTGGCTCGACGGGTTTGCTTACCATACACAGTTTGACCTTTGGCTCCAGGCATTGCCAGGCTTTCTTGTGCTGGCGTTGTCATTCTTGATCATCACTATCAAGACCTGGAATACCGCAAAGTCGAATCCCATAGAAGCTTTACGAACAGAATAAATATCTGATTATGCTAAAGAACCACATTCTCCTTGCCTTCCGCCACCTGAAAAAGGAAAAGGGCTATATGCTAGCTAGCATATCGGGACTAGCGCTCGCATTTACAGCTTGTTTTTTTACGTTCAGTTTTATCTGGCATGAGTACAGCGCAGATCGTCATTTTGCTGATCCGAAGCATACTTATCGCCTCAAGAACAATGACGCCATTGATTCACCGATTAGGTTTCCAGTCCTTCCCATCTCAAATGCACAGTACATGGAGAACCATTTCCCAGAGGTCAATTTTAGTGTGCCTGTTTATCAGGAGGGAGGGGAGCAAGAAATAACTGTCAAAGGTAAAATGTTCACCGAAAAGCTATGGGCCTACACTGAGGCAGAAGCTGTCTTGCTGTTTGACTCAAGTTATTTTGATATAAAAAACACCTTTGAGGCGGGCACTGTACTTCTCAATCATTCCACAGCAATAAAACTATTTGGCAGGGCAAACCCTGTCGGAGAAACAATCGACCTGAAAGAAGGTAAGTACACAGTGGTCGGCACTTTCAAGGATTTTCCTACCAACTCTCACTTGACGGTCAACGTATTGGCCATTCCACTTCCCAGCAAAAAGATGGACTATTCGCAAGGCCTGGTGTATGTGAATGTCAGACCTGACGCTGATATAGTAGCCCTGAAACAAAAAGTAGATGAAGAATCAGTGAACATGGACAAGTTTATTGACGTGATTCGTTATACGCTTGTTAGTGTAGAAGATATGTACTTGGTGGAGATGGATAATGGGCCACTTTTACGAAGTGCTAACCAGGAAATGATCAATATGATGGGCATGATCTCAACGATCATTCTTTTTATTTCCATTTTCAATATCATCAATCTTACTCAGGTCAAAACCCTTTTTCGTGGCAGAGAAATGGGCGTGAAAAAGGTACTTGGTATTACTCCTGCCCAAATGCTGCTACAGTTTTTGGCCGAGTCGGCGGTGGTAGTCCTTCTGGCGGCTATGTTAAGCGTCTCTTTTATACAGTTTGCCAGTGGAGAGGTTTTGTCCTACCTGAATATCGATGGTGCTGCATTTAGTATGAGCGCTGTATTTCTCGTGATACTCATGGTGAGTGTAATGACTTTGCTGGCAGGGATTCAAGGTGCACTCTTTAGTAAAGTGATGCCGAGGGACGTTATAGCAGGCAAGTTCAAAATGGGTGAGCGAAAATGGTTGCTGAAGTCGATGGTTGGGCTGCAGTTCCTCATCGCTTGCACTCTCATCGGAGGCACCCTGCTGGTGGACAAGCAGACAGATTACATTATGGCCAAGCCACTGGGTTTTGCTATTGATGACTTGTGGTATATCCCCAGTCCATCTGCTGAAACGGATTTACGCCTGCTGCGAGATCGACTTCTTACTATCCCAGAGGTGCAAAGTGCTACTATTTCCAGCGGACTTCCATTCGTCGGAACCGGTGGAATTCTGCAACCTGCAGGGGAGCAAAAAGAGCTTGAGTTTGTCGCCTATATTTCGATTGACAAGAACTTTCTCAATACGCTTAACGTGTCATTTGAAAGAGAACCGATCTTTTTGCCCGACACAGGTTTCATTGTGAATGAAGCCCTGATCAATAGACAGGATCTTTATCCCGAACCGGAATCCAGGGAAGCCTTTTTGGGAGTTGTGTTCGATTTTCATTTTAACAGCCTGGCATCGCCAATCGGGCCTTTGTTGATGTCTTTGGAAGACCCATCCTCGGGGTACCTGACCATGCGCATCGATGAGCGTGCCAAAACAACGGCGCAGACCAAAGTTAAGGCCGAATGGGATCGGTTGTATGATGGCCGTCCGTTTGAGCTCCTGGCTCTTTCCGATATTTACTTGCAGAAACACCACGAGGCGAGCGAGTTGGCGGTGGTATTGAAAGCGCTGTCTTTTGTTGCCGTTTTTATCTCCTGCATAGGATTGGCCTCACTAACAGGTTTCTTTGTGCGAAAGCGTTTCAAAGAGATTGCCATCCGAAAAGTGCTGGGAGCGACAATTGAGCAAGTGATTCGCCATGTAAATGTTGGATACGCAGCATGGATAGGCGGTGCCACAGGTCTGTCGATGCTGGTTGTTTACTACTACGGCACAGATTGGCTGGCAGGCTATGCTTACGCCACCACATTGGACGCCTGGGTGATGCTGGCTCCAGGTGTTTTACTCATTGTAATTTCGTCTGCGATCATGGTACTCCAAACCTGGAAAACCGCCCGGACTAATCCGGTGGAGGCGCTGAGGGCGGAGTAAATCCAAACTTATGACATGAACTGCTCAACGAATGCAGCAGGTGAAATGATAGGTATTCCCCGAAAAGGATGAAGGTCGAGCAGTGCTCTGTCTCCGGTGATGATGCAGCCAGCTTCGCCTGCTACCGCCAGTTCGAGGTACATATCATCATTTGGATCCCGACAAGCTTTTATGCTTTCCTTTGGTTCAATAAATGAAGCTTTTTCGGCGAGCTTCAGCAGAAATACTAGTTTATCATGCTCCTGAATATACTTGTCAAATTTTGGTCGTGAGAGAGTGGAATGAAGTTCTGAAAAGGTTGCTGAAGAATACAAAACTTGGCAATTTTCTGTTGCGAACCTTGTAACTATTCCCGGAACTGACCGGTGTGAAAGGGCTGCGCTTACAAGTACATTGCAGTCAACGATAACCCTCAATTACTTTTCCTTTAAGATTTCCTCAAGAATTTCAGGAGTAAGACCTTTTCTTTCGGCGTACGCACTCATGTCGCTCATTACTTCCAATAAGGCTCTTTTATCCTCAAGAATTTTTTCTAATTTTTCCGGCGTTGGATCATTGTTTTGTGCGTTCTTTTGCATTTCTCCAAGGGTTTTTAGCAGTCGTTTCCTTGGCTCCAGCCAATTTGAAATTACTTGTTCCAATTCCTCCAGCTTTTCCTTCGGGAGCTTTTCCAGCTGGGCAGCTATATCGTCGCTGAGGTTGAGTGCAATAGTTTTCATCTTTAGCTCAATTCGTGTCTGGTTCCTTAAAGAATGCTTATCAAAGATAATAAATTCCCACTCAGGACACTATCAGTTAGCTTTTCAAATTTGACTTTGAAATTATGCTCAGTAAATACCACAAAGGTTGTCTTTGTGATCTCCTTCTACCGATAGCCAACACTGGCCTCTTTAAACCTTCAAAAACACATCCTTCTTATACATGAAATACAAGAAAGCCCACTTCACCGCCAGGTAACAAAACACCATTACTACCACATTGTAAGGGTCGCCGACCAACTGCCCCAGCCAGCCAAAGAAGGCATTGGTGGAGTAAGACCAGTTAATGAATCGTCCCGACATATAGATCAGGATGGAGTTCATGCCAATAACTTTGAAGAAGAACGCCCACTTCTTATGGCCCAGGATATCGATAATGTAGTAGAAAGTCGCCATTAGCAGCATGCTGATGCCGCCGCACTGCAGCACAAACGAGCTGGTCCACAAGTTTTTATTGATGGGGAACACCAGGTTCCAGAGCTGGGCCAATACCAGTAGTACGGCACCGGTAGCAGCCAGTCGTATCGCCACTTTTGTTCGGTCATCGATGGTTGTGCTTTTTAACAAGTTGCCCGTGTAAATGCCCAGGAGAGCTGTGCCAATAGCTGGAATGGTGGATACAAGGCCCTCCGGATCGTGGATGCCGAGGTAGAGCTTGCCGGGCATGATCAGGGTGTCAAGGTAAGAGACCATATTGCCTTCCATGGTCAGGTCACCCGCCAGGTGGCCGGGTGCATGCCCAAACAGCAGCAGGAACCAGTAGCCCAGTAAAAGAGAGGCGAACCAGATGATTTGCCCTCGTTGTGTGGTGTACAAATAGATAATATTGGCGAACATATACGCAAGGCCAATGCGCCCCAGTACGCTGCCAAAACGTATTTCCTCCAGCGGGAGTATTTTCAGTCCATTGTTGTAAATGATGCCCAGCAGCACGAGTATCAAGCCTCTTTTGATCACACGGAGCAGGAGGGACTGCTTGTCTAAGCCTTTTTCCAACTGCCTGCCAATAGAGAAGGGAGTAGACACGCCCGCCATAAAAAGGAAAAGTGGGAAAATAAGGTCGTAAGCAGCGAAACCATGCCAGGCAGGGTGGTCAAACTGAGTGGACAGCGCATGCCAGAAGGGCCCTCCCGTAATTTCATCCATTCTGTGGAAAATCCCTTCTGCGCCCATGATCCAAAACATGTCAAAACCCCGGAGGGCATCAAGGGAATAAAGGCGCTGGCTCTTGACGGATTGTGTCATCTCTGATTTAAATGTTTAAGAAAAGGCCCGCAACGCAGCTCTTTCTGGTATTGAACTAAAACAGCTATCCGGCCGATTGTGTCCGGCAACAGTAGCAGAAGCTAATTTAGTAGTTTTTCATTACTGAGCTACTTAAATGACACCTCTGTGGAAAAAGGCGGGTTGGTTGGTGCTTGTTGGTGGATCGCCGGTGTTTGCTCCTGACTTTTTTTTATCCTAAGCGGCCACTTTTACGACGTCATGAAAATTGAAACTGCTTCAGTTATGAAGATATTGAAAGCTGGTACCTCTGGGAAGTTGGCTGAGTGTGCCATATTGAAACAAGCAATTGTGCCAATATGGTACGTTTTCAGTCGAAACACCCATTTAAATGGCTACTAATCAATCAATTGCAATTTGGTACGACCTCTGCTCATGCGAATGAGTTACGTCAATGTTTTCAATATGCTTACCAACTACCTCAAACTCGCCTTTCGTAACCTGCTCCGGCATAAGAGCGCCTCAGCCGTTACCATTTTTGGCTTGGGAATGGCGTTGGCGGCTGCGCTTCTTATCGGGCAGTACGTTCGTTTCGAACTCAGCTACGACCGGTTCCACGGTGCAGGAATTGATCGAACCTATCGTATTTTCTCCAGAGACTTTTCCAGTGGCGCCTTGCAGTACGAAGCCGCCACTTCTCCGGCTGTGCTGGCCACTTCATTACTCAATACTCCACAGGTGGAGGCCATCACCCGGCTATGCGGAAGTTCCAGTTTTTCCAATGTGCTGTCGTACGACAATGGGGAAGAAGTCAGGAGCTTTAACACCAGGCATACCTATTTTGCAGAAACATCGTTCTTCGATTTTTTTGACTTTCCACTGCTCAAAGGAAGCAAGGAAGCATTGGATCAGCCTTTTCAGGTGATCATCTCCGAACCTATGGCTTTGAAGTTTTTTGGTGCTGATGACCCCATGGGCAAAACACTGAAGTGGCATACCAGCATGGATGACGTAGAGTACACGGTGGCGGGAGTGTTAAAAGACCTGCCAGCTAACACCCACATGGCTGTCAACTTTTTGTTTTCTTTTCCCACATTGGCACAAACGGAAAGAGGAAGGGCAGACCTAAAAGACTGGGATGCGGAATATTTTCACTCTTATGTGAGGATCCGTGAAGGTAGTCATCCAGAAGATCTTTCGGAGCAGTTGCTGGAATTTGAAGGAGAATGGCTTGGTAAGTATGGCATGGCGCCGGATCCAGCGCACCCACGCTGGCACATGCAGCCGGTCGTTGATATTCATTTGCATTCACAGTTGATGGAAGAAATGAAAACCAATAACTCGGCTGCTGATGTTTACTTTCTTGTAGCCATAGCGCTGTTCGTGCTGGTGATCGCCTGGGTCAACCATATCAATCTGTCGATGTTCTCGGCCCTGAGCCGGGGTAAGGAAGTAGGTGTGAGGAGGCTGATCGGTGCTGGCAAGTGGCAGCTTATTCAGCAATTTGTAGCAGAGGCGCTCGTGGTGAATGTGCTCGCACTTGGGCTTGCTTTTACAATGGTGCAGGTTAGTTCAACCTGGTTTCAGGCCGTGGCAGCTGTTCCTTTCGGCCTGTTTTGGAAAGATAATGTAATGTTGATGGTTTGTTGGGTACTCTTTTTTGTTAGCGTATCCATTTCGTCATTTGTGCCGTTCTGCTTACTTCAAAACAGGCAACTCGCCTCGATGTTGAAAGGGAAGATGAGCACTGTGGCCGGAGGAGGCCTGCGGTCTGCCCTGATGGTGGTGCAGTTTGCGGCCAGTCTCTTTATCATTGTGGGCACGGCAGCGGTTTACGGTCAGCTGCGGTTCATGCACAACATGAAGCTCGGGATTGATATTGAGAATTCCCTCGTGCTGACTACTCCTTCGTTGGTGGACTCCACCTATCTGTCCCGCCTGGAGGTGTTCAGGAATGAGCTTCAGCAATATCCCGGCATTCGGGCGGTGTCTACGTCTGCGGTTTTGCCCGGCAACGAGAACACCTGGCAGCAGCGATTCTGGAAACCCGAAAGCGGCAGTGATGAGCCAGTACTAATGACATTTGATGTGGTGGACGATAGCTTTGTCGACGTATTTGGGGTGGAAATACTGGAGGGAAGAGACTTTCTTCCCACAGAGCAGCGGGCAGGAGATTTTGGTGACGCACTGGAAAGCATCCTGATCAACGAAAAGGCAGTGCAAGCGCATGGCTTCGCTAACGCAAAGGACGCAGTAGGCAGCGAGCTGGCATCGAAAGGGGTTCGTTGCAAGATAGTGGGCGTAGTGAAGGACTTTCATCAGGAGTCGCCAAAGGCGGCCATTCCGCCGACCATGTTTGTGCTGGACAATATCAACAGCACTTTTTACGCCGTCAAGCTCAATTTCCCTGCCAGCAACCTCAACAACGAAACACTGACAGCCGCACTTACCTTCATTGGAGGCAAATGGGAAGAGATGTTTCCTAACAACCCTTTCGACTACTTCTTGCTGGAGAATCGTTACGAACAACAATATGCCTCCGAAGACCGGCTCTCAACATTGCTAGGGATTTTCTCCGGCCTCTCGATTGTTATTTCCTGCCTGGGGCTCTTTGCCTTGGTGTCGCTCACCATTGCCCAACGGACAAAGGAGATTGGTATCCGAAAAGTGCTGGGCGCTTCCGTTGCTGACCTGCTGCTGTTGCTGTCCAGCCGCTTTGTTGCGCTGGTGGGGATTGCCATTGTGATCACGCTGCCCATCACCTTTTGGCTGGTAAATGAATGGTTGCAAAACTACGCCTACGCTATGCGTTTGGGGTGGTGGCTATTTGCACTTCCGGGGGCGGGACTGATATTGCTGGCCCTGGCGGTGGTGGTTGTCGAGGCTCTGCCAAGGACACAAGCCAATCCGGTGGATTCGCTGAGGATGGAGTGACAGGCATTTGTCCCTGGCCATTATTTGTTGGCACAACGTTGAACATGAGAGAATCAATAGCTGGGCAATAAAACTCTATGTTCTTTACTATTACTTAAGTGGCTTCTGGTAATGCGCTTATTTGTTTCCAGTAAAGCGCTTTACCGATTTCCGTTAAGGCCTTAGTGAGCTTTCGTTAAGCGCTTAGCTGAATTCCATTAAGCGCTTAATGAGAACCCGTTAAGTGCCTCGTGGGAAACGATGAGAAATGTTTCGCAATGAATTCTTGTTGGCGCAGCGGGTAATTTCCGTTAATTTGACGTCATATTTAACCACCGACAGTCAGTCCTATGATCACCCGCCGACTATTCCTCAAATCGTCCCTGGTTACCATTCCCGCCGTGGGGCTTATTGGCAACGCCATGGCGGCCCGAAAGCCCAAAGTGCGCTTTGGTGTGGTCACCGACTCTCATTATGCCGACCGGGAGCCAGGCGGCATTCGGTACTACCGGGAGTCGCTGGAAAAGATGGCCGAGTTTACCGAGGTGATGAACAGGGAAAAGGTCGATTTCGTGGTCCATCTTGGGGATTTCAAAGATGAAGACACCAACAGGAGGGAGGAAGACACCTTGAAGTACCTGCAAAACCTGGAGGCGGTGTATGCACAATTCAAAGGCCCCCGCTACCATGTCATAGGCAACCACGATGTGGACAGCATCAGCAAAGCACAGTTTATAGCCAATGTGGAGAATACAGGCATCGACTCGGGCTTTGGCTACTATTCGTTTGACAAGAAGGGGTACCACTTTATAGTGCTCGACCCCAACTTCCATCCTGACGGCACTGACCACAACAAAGGCGATTTTGAATGGTTCGAGTCGACCATTCCCCAGCCGCAAATGGATTGGCTGAAGGCTGACCTCGGGGCAACCAAACTACCCACGGTGGTGTTTGTTCACCACTCACTTTATGAGCTACCCGATGAGACCATGCACGTAGAGAATTCAGCGGCGGTGCGAAGCATGTTGGAGCACTCGGGCAAAGTGACGGCGGTCTTTCATGGCCATTGTCACAGGGAGGGTTATTCCAGCATTAATGGTATTCACTACACGCTTTTGCCTGCCATGGTCGACAACAGCGGGCCGGAGAACAATGCCTATGCGATTATTGAAGGGTTTGATAATGGTGACCTGGAGTTGACGGGTTATCGAAAGACGAGGAGCAGGTCATATCCGGCGACATAAGTTGGGCAAGGGCCCCGGCCCGCCTTGCTGGTTAACCAACATGCTTCTTCCTGAACCCCGTCGGGCTCAGCCCTGTGAGTCGCTTGAACTGCTTGTTAAAATGGGGAATGGTACTGTAGCCCGACTGCAGACAGACTTCGGTGATGCTGAGTTCAGTATCGATCAGAAGCCTGCTGGCGTGGCCTATCCTAAATTCATTCACAAACTCGAAGAAAGTTTTCTTGGCTCTTTTTTTAAAATACCGGCAAAAAGCCTGAGGTGTTTGGTGAAGTAGGTTGGCAACGGGGTCGAGTCGAATTACGTCCCTGAAATGTTGCCTTACATACTCAAACACGAGGGTCATCCTTTCTGCATCCTTTGCCGTTGTGTGGTGCGCATAGCCAGCACTGGCAAGGGTTCTTGCCTCATTGGACGTAGCGAGGAGCTGAAGTGTTTCCATGAGGCCAAGCACTTTACCAAATGGGTCGGCATCTACCATCTGAGCTAGTTTTCTCCCAACGCTTTTGGAGAGCTCCGGTGGAAATGCCACACCATAGCTGGCTTTTTCAAAAAGCTGCCGGATGTTGGCAAACTCGGGAGAGCTGAGCAAGCTATTGTTGAGCATTCCTGCGGAAAAATGCACGACTATTGCCTCACTTCTGCCGGACTGATTAGAAGGGTTCTGCCAGATATGCGGAAGGTTGGATCCGAGCAGTACCAGATCGTTTTCGACGAACTCCTCAATACTGTTGCCCACAAATCTCGTTCCCCGGCTTTTGATAATATAAGTGAGCTCCATTTCGGGATGAAAGTGCCATGGAGCATCGAACTCCGGGAGGTTCAACGCACGAATTACCAGTGACTGACCTGCTTCCAGGTCTACTTTTTCAAAGATGGCTTTCATCCGTTGTCGATGCAATGCTTGTTTATATTACCAATAATACGACTCTTGATCAATATTATGGTTAAAATAAGTTAAGTAAATGCCAAAATTGACGTAGAGGACTGTCGGAAAAGGCGGTACTTTTAAATGAGCATTAGTAAGTTATAGTATATGAGTAGTGTTGCAGATTTGGCCGGGGTTCATGAATTGGTAAGTCGGCTGTTTGAGTGGCCCGAAACTGAAAAGGAATGGGAACAATACAAACTCAGCGACGAACAGGTAGCCTTCTTCAAGGAGAACGGTTATTTAGCCAACGTGAAATTACTCAACAGTATTCAGGTAGAATCACTCCGCAATGAACTTGAGGAGATTGCAGACCCTAACCACCCCGGCCACCATCTGTTCTACGAGTTCCATTCCAACGAATCCACTGACCCTTCGAAGGTTCTTTTCCATGCGCTGGGTGCATGGCGGGTGGCTCCCGGCTTTCACGACGTGCTGTGGAACCCCGCTTTTGTGATGGCGGCCAGCCAGCTTCTGGGTGGGTCAGTTCGCTTTTGGCATGACCAGCTTTTTTGCAAACCAGCCAAACATGGAGGCGTGGTGGCCTGGCATCAGGACTACTCGTACTGGACTCGCACCAAACCCATGGAGCACCTCACTTGCTGGGTAGGACTCGACGATGCCGACGTGGACAACGGCTGCTTGTACTACGTGCCCGGCAGCCATAGGTGGGGCCTGCTCGATAAGCCTGACCTTGCCGGCGATATGAATGGCCTTGATCAGTACCTGACGCCAGAGCAAAAAAGTCAATTCAAGCCCATTCCCATTGAAATGAAAATGGGGCATGGCACTTTCCATCACCCCTTGCTGGTGCATGGATCCTACGAAAACAAAACCGACAGGCAGCGCCGGGCTTATGTCACCAATGTTTTTAAAGACGGCACACGGTCGGATGCCAGCACTCCGTTGCTAAACGGTGCCGATACTATCCCCAAGGGCAAAAAGATGGAAGGGAAGTTCTTTCCGCTGCTTTACGAGGCTTGATAGTCAAAATGGCGCATCACTTCACTTCCTGAAGCTGGGTATCTTCGTCCTCTTCTTTCTTAACTACTTGTTCGGTTTTTACGCCCTCTTCATTTTCTATCCTTTTCGGTTTGAAAATATTGGGATCTATGCCCATGCCAAATCCGCTGAGTAAAATGAACAGCATCAACCCTGCTGTTCGCATGTATTTTTTTAATTTCTTCATTTTACGAATGACAATAAGGGATGCTGGCTTGAGAAGCCTACATTCAATGGAAAAATGATCGGATTGAACGGCCTGGATCAGGCCTGCGCTGAGAGGAGGCTCTCAGGAGTGAATAGAGGAGTCTTCGTCGGAACGAGAAGAGATATGCTTCTTAGCAAGGGCCGGTGAACAAATCAGCGGTGCTTTCATGTTTATTTGTTCCACAGTGTTGGCAAGCTTCCCATGCCGGAGAATGGCGATGTTGAGAATAGTAGCTCGGCTATCAAAATCTGCAGAGGCACTTCTTCCAAAATCTAAAATGGCCCTGGTATAGGCAATGGATCGCTGAGTGGCAGAGATGTAGCTATGAACGATTTCACTTTTAAGCGGAGTAAATGGCCTGGTAGGGGTGGCCGCTTCGATACTTGAAAGCCCGAACATAGCAGCTACCACACACAGTAGCAAACGTGCACTTTCGGCGCTTTTTTTGAATAGAAGTCGGACTGAAGCCATCATATTGCTATAAATATACGCCACTTTTATGAAAGTGTTGCTGCTTTCGACAACCTTACCTGGGCGAATGCATACAAGAAGGCTTCATAGTGTAACCCTCCAAGGGCTCCCGACTAGCTTTCCCTGGAGACATGACAGCTTGCTGCCCCGAAAGGGATAAAACCTTGGAGGGTTGGACTTGAATGCGTTTGCCCCAACTACCTCACCTGGCACTTGCTCTGACGGCCTTGCCATTTTCGAACTGCACTTCGACCAGCTTTTCGCTTTCTATTAGCTCGGCCACTATCTTCCTGGTTTTGGCGTCAATCACGTCGCCTGACGAAGGATAGCCGTATTTTCCATCGATGCTGAAAGAAATCCAGCCGTTCTTTTTGTTAAGCTTAATGTCGGCGATTCGCTTGTGAGGCCATACCGTACAGTCGAAGATGTGCACATAAGGGCCAGCGTCATTCGACACCCAAATTTCTTTTTGATCGGGCGTGATATTGACACCGTGGCTGGTGGTAAGGTGGTTTCCTCTGATGCTTTCGAAGTCACCTACTTCTACACGTCCCAACCTCTTTCCTGTACTTATGTCACCTACCTCGTAGCCCAGCACTCCATCCAGGTTGATATAGCAGTACTTGTCATCTTTTGACACAGCAAAAGGACGGATGCCCTTAGGACCATTGTGTTTTTTCTGCGTCCAGCTCCAGGGATCTTCCTGATTGGCCTCAAATGGGCCAACGGTTTTGATTATTTTGTTCGTCTTTACATCAGCTACATACAGGTTCTCATTCCCCATAGCAGCGAGGTACATTTTCGTCCCGTCGAGGCTGGCCCAGGTGTTGTGAGGGTTGCCGAAAGGTACCTTGATATAGGCCACTATCTTATGTTGATCAGCATCAATAACGTCCCAGCCGCCGCCGTGCCTTTTGGGCAGATAGATGTATTTGCCATCGGGGGTAATCGCCTGACTGTCGGGGTAGCCGATGATGGGGATAGACCAGTCTACTTTTTCTGTTTTCAGGTCTACGCATACGAACTGATCACCGACATAGGAGCTTAGGTACAATTTACCTCTGATGGGGTCGGCGCTTATTCCTTTGAACTCGCCGGTGCCGGGCACCTCAAATTTCCTTAGAAACTTATGGCCATTATTGATATCATATACATAAACAAAGCCCTGATCCTGGGCCACATAGAGCAGCCTTTCTACTTGGGCCTGACAGTGTAGTGCGGTAAAAATGGTAAATCCTAAAAGTAGGTGGCGCAGCATGTAGGTGTTGTTTGCGTTGGTTCTTATTAAAACGGTGAGTTTCAGAGTAAACCTTCTACAAGAATATCTTCATCTAAATCTTCCCAATGTATCTCTTCTCCACCTCCAATCAATCTCCAGTTGTTCCTTTGTTTTTCTGTTGCTTCTCTAAGATTTGGGAACCAATCGAGCGGTATGGCAACTTCACGGCCATCATCTAATCTGACAAACATTTTTAAGTCATCAAACCAAATATCAACTGCATTACTGGATTTATAGCTTGTTAAAATACTCATCCCATTTGTTCTTAAACAGTTCCAAATTCCCAGTCACTAATTTACGAATCTCATTGATTTCAGCGGCGTTGAATCTTTTCGATTTAACGAGTTCAATTGGCTCAAGGTTAAATTTTGCTGTGCCGTCACCTTTTTCAACATGAAATGTCCATAAAGGCTGCTATGCCTACCGAGCATGGATATAAGCGCAAAATAGAGGCTTCGTGGAGCATTAGGGTACCAAGACATTCCATGTGACCACTAAAAGGCAATTATATACACATGAATATGCATTGGGGTATGATCATTTGCATAAAAAAAGAATCGATAACCTTTGTGTCTTAAAATTGTCGGCATCTGACATAATGCTAATGCTTCATAAATATAAGACTTTTGAAGTATGTTGACCAGCTCTCCATAATGAGCACCATTAACTTCAGAAATCAAACAAGTCCTCAAGGTTCGTAGCAATGCCGATTCTCACTCCGAAATTTTTATATTGGCCATCTTCAAAAGCCGCAATGGCCTCCAGCCTGAAAACCCTCATGATATAGTCGAGGCCGTAGCCCACTTCTGTATAGTTGTTGGAATTGGGTGTGCCGAGGTAGTTGATAAACATGTTTTCTTTGATGCCCATCATCCGCACAAAGGCCAGTTGCGTCACCACCAGCTTGCGCCATTGATTATGCACAAAGGCTGTTATGTATTCATCGTTGGTGCTGTAGTAATAGTAGTCGAGCAAACGAAAGTTCTCCACAGGATCGAGGGTAGCGAACAATGTCTGGTTGCCGGGGAAATGCTTAAAGTCCGGAAAGTAAATGGCCTTGTCATTAAGAAACTTCCCGGCATTCACCCGAACGTCCAGCTTGGAACGGATGCCCCACTCAAAACTGTGTTTCACCCCTACGTCCAACAGGTCGTAGTTAACATCGCTTTCAGCCCAGGGCATGCCTTTCCTGTACTCAAGAGTGAAGGTGGGCGTCGACTTCCTGATCTCCTCTTTCGACCCGTTCTTCATTCTGTACTTCAGCCATGGTTTGTACTCCCCTGAAATGTTAAATATCAGTGCCTGGTGCTCAAAAAAGCCTGTTATTTCTGTATTGGCATTGAGAGGGTTGTTGGCTGTATATTCTTTTCCGGGGTGTTTGAAAAAAGTGTAGTCTGAATTGTTGGCCAGGCTTCTTCTCTGCGCATACTCAACGCTGGCCTTCGCCGAGAATTTGTCGTTATATCGTTTTTCGTTTTCCAGCCTTACAAAATCCTTTTCATATAGTTTTAAATAGCTTTCCTTCAAAAGCAGGGCGTAGGCAGTGTTGATATAGGGGTGGATGGGCTCAAGGGCACTTAACTGCTGCACATAACTGCCTGCCTCCAGCCGGGCGCTGCCTCTTGTGCCGCTTTCCCCGTATTGGAAATCTACATAACCTTTCGTTAGGAGCTTTTCTCTGGCAAAAGAATAGCGCAACACAGGGCCGAACTGGAGTTTATTGCCATTTTCAAACCGTCGTGAGTAGTTGATGTCGTAAAAGAAATTAAAACCTTCTGCTGTATTGAAGCCGATGGTTTGTAGTGGAGACTCGATGTTAAGGCGACCCTTTTTCCCCAGCTTGTAGGAGCTTCCAAAAATTGGATCACCGAGCCTTACTTTTCTGTCTCTTCTGTTTTTTCCTTTTTTCGTGGTGTCTGATTTGTACTCGGCTTCTTCCGCTTTGTCGAGGCTGTCTATCTTCGTATACCCCCTGATCTCATAGGCAGTAAGTGGCACTGGTCTCATGCTTGTCCAGAAGGTGGAGTCGTTGTTGTAGCTTGTGGTGGAGTCTCGTTTTATGGAGATATTAGAAACAATCTCAGGAAACTCAATATCTTCCATTTCTTCCTTTTCGTATTCCTTCACCAATTTGCGCAGGTCTTTTCTGGTCACTTCCTTGTTCTGAGCCAGCTTTTCCAGTGTTTCCTGGCCTTTCGTCTTTTGCTTCACTTCAGCGGCAGCCTCTTTATCTATTTTTTCGTCGATCACCGTTACCGGAATGTCGAGGTCGGGGTTGAGGGTGATTTTGTATTCGCTGAGTGTGGCCAGGTAGTTGTACTGGAAGTCGAACCCGAAAAAAGAGCCGTTGATGACAAACTTATGACTTACCGGGAGCCAGGCTTTGTCCTCGATCGGATTGTATACCTGCTCAATGTTGAATTTGATCCCCAGCTTATACATGGTAAGGTCGAGGCTGTGGATGCTCCAGAGGTCGTCAACGATGTAGATTGTTCCCTCAAAAATGTCGTCTCCTTTGCTGCGGGGCGTGACCAGGATTTTATTGATAACGTAGCCTCCTTCACGGAAATAGCCGTCGTAAGTAAAACGATAGTAGGCAAATGCTTTGGGTGAAAGCGGAGAAATGGCATCCACAACTTTTGGCTCGTAGAAACTGGCCGTGAGAAACTCACCAGGGCCTGTGCCGTTGTCGTCACCCTGTGAAAAAACAGCTACGACCTTTTGAGAATAGGTATTGGGACGCTGGTAGTGCAGTTCGCTCACCGATTCAGAAGTAAAGGCGGTGGTGCTGTCAATGCCTTCTTCCGCTATTTTGTTGCGGAGGAAAAAGGGCGAGTCGAGCAGTCGGCCAGATCCTTTCATGTATACTTTGGCATCGTAGGCATCGAGTTGGTTGGCATGGAAGCTGGCCTTGCCTATGGCTTTTCTCATGATAGTGTAGGCAGGGTCTTCCTTGCCGCTGCGTACTTCTACTTCTTTGAGAAGGAATATTCTGGGCTTGAGGGTGAGGTTGTATGTTTCGAAGCCGGTAGTCACTTCAAAGAAATGCACGGTCGATTCGTAGCCAATGTACTGGAACACCACGTCATACTTACCGGGAGCCAGCCTTACCTCATAGTCACCTTCCACGTTGGAGGTAGTGCCTGTGTTGATGTTGCGAATGAAGATAGTGGCGAAGGGGAGAGGCTCATTGTTCTCTCCAAGTACTTTGCCTTTAATGCCGGTATTTTGCGCTAAAGCGGTGAATGACACCAGCAGTAGCAGGGATAAAGAGTAGAAATAACGCATCTAAAAAAATTGAGTTTTTGATTGACCTTATAGCCTAGATGTAATAATCAGTGTTGGGGTTGCGTAAGTAATTACAATATTAAATTTTTTCCGCAGGCACAACAGGCTAGAGGCGGTGGAAAAGAAGGGTAAATGACCTTTTAGGGAAAATGAATGGGGTAGTGAAAGAAGTGTTTTTTTTCAGGAAGTCCATCACTTGGGTAAATGGACTTCCTGTGCTGAGTCGCTCAATTGAGTATTGGATTTTGGGGGTGTCTATTGACTTTGAGGGAATTAGAGGCAAAAATCAGCGCCTGGATGATCAGCGCAATGACAAGTAGAATAGCACTTTCCAATTGGGATGACAAAGTGCTTGCACTAAACATTGCTTTAGCGTCTGTCATTAGCGATGCCCCCTCGGTTACTTGTATGGAAGAAAGTGTCTTCAGGGACAACGCCGCCTCCTTTGCGTGTGCCTTTGCAGCCGCCAAGTCGCCCTGTTCTGCCTTCGCACCGATTTTCTGGCAAAGGCCGTTGAACCGGCCGAAGACCCTTTCTTCTTCCTCAGTAAGCACAGTTTTCACGTACGATTCATTCAATTCCATTATTTGCCGGAACACGGCGGCCACCTGCTGTTGTTTGTCAGCATGTTCAGTGTTCTCGGAATCAATGACCCCCTCGATTTTGTGGAGGTGTTCAGCGTGCTGAAAAATGTAACTCTCCACCACCAACCGGTCTTGAAATATTGAATGGATCGTTTCGCTGATTTTCACCGAGTTTTTTCTTTCCTTGAGGTTATTGAGTAGCACAATCAAAAAAACCGTTAGGAGTAGCGCTGCTGCTGCTGTTTTGTTACTAATGCTGTATGTCCATTTCATAGCGTTTGAATTTTCGCCTCTTCTATGGCTTGTTCAACTTTCAAAATCTTGAGTTTTTTTGGGCCGCCAGGTAGCGTCCACTGAACAGTCATGCCTTTCCTGAAGCCGATCAGCGCAATGCCAAGTGGCGACAGTATGGATACCCTTTTCTCGGCAATATTTGCTTTGTTCGGAAGCGTGACTGTGAAGTTGATCTGTTGTTTTGAATTGATCTCCTCAATTTCAAAATAGGAGTTTAACTGGATAACATCTTTCGGTATTTTGTCGTCGGCGACAACCTGAGCACGGTTAAGCTCATTTGTGAGTTGCCGTATTTCAGCCGTCTTTAAATGATCGGGCAGATTAGCTATCAGGGATTTAATCGTATTGTGGTCTGCTTTTGTTATGATTGGGTTCATCGTTATATCGTATCTAAGTTGAACATGACACAAGGCGAATGCCATGGTGAACAAGGCATCCGTCTGGTGGTATTATGCCAGAAAGTGAAATGCTAGGTAGGTTGTATAACGTGCTCCGTGTGGTTAGAGCAACAAGTCTGCAGGAACAGTACTACGGGCCTCCTTATTTCTTTGATGAAATGGGAGGCCTATTTTACAAAGGCTTTGTTGTGCGTACAAAGCAATACACAACTATCCATTCCGCCATCTGGCGAAAAAGGCAATGTGGGTATGTTCTTTGGCTTGTGCACGTTGTAGTCTTTTGATATTAACAAGATACAACTTAAAATGGTTTGCCAAGCAAATTTCTATATAATCGGTAGGGGAGGACGGTTTTTTGTTTGCTTAATCCTTACCCTTTGTCAAAAGGTTAATGTTCGCTCCGAAAACGACATTGAGTTGTGAGAAGAAAAAATGTTGTTTTGCCTGATCCGATTTGACGGAAGTGATCCTGATGTCGGGCATATCGATGAATCCACCCTTTATTTCTGATTGCACAAAGAAGTATTTGAAGAATTCTACGTTCACCCCAACCAGTGCGTCAATACCAAAGCCCGACCAGTGCCACTCGTCGTTTCTGTCGTAGCCCAGCACCGTGGCGTCAGTTTTGGGATAGAGGCCTCCTGCTCCAACGCCTTCCACCAGGTTGATTTTTACTTTATTGAAGTCGGCGATTTCATTCAGGTGCCGCAGCTCAAGGTTAAGGTAGTTGAGGCCGTTGGTATGCTCCAGTTGCAAAAAGCCAGGTTGGATCACCACATCGCTGTGGGAGTAAGAACCATCGTATGGTGTGCCCGTTTCGGCTATGTGGCCTGATAGCTTCACATGCTGGCCCTGTTGAACCACGTATTTCATATGGTCGAAGCCAAAAGAGAGGCTTAGGTTTTTCTTGAAATAGTAGCCAATTCGAAAGTCATACTGCGGAATGGTGGCCCTTCCTGGGTTAAGGTAAATGGACGGATCAAAATGGGTTTGCCTGTCTTTGGCCACTACCCTGTCCAGCCTGAAGTTGTAGTTGTCACCTGCGAAACTAATATCGGATTTGGAGTACCAACCTCTGTTCCATCCCCAATAGAGGAATATTTTTCCCTGGTGGCTTTCCTGTGTGTTGCTGAAAAAGGATTGGGAGAGTCCATTGAAAGAAACCGCTACAAAGCAGCCAATCAGAATGATATGCTTCATTTTTTATTGAAGAGAAGGGGTAGGTTAGAATGAAAGACCAGTAAATAAAAAATGCTCGTAGTGCAGAGATGTGGGGCTGTCAATTTGGAATGATTTGATCAATAAAGAAGAGTAACAAATAAGCTTATTTCAGTTTAAACAGTGGTAGCTAAAAGCAGCGTCGAAGGTATGCAATTTTTCCAATTCAGTAAAACGATGAATCGCCTGATTTGGTTGGCTTGTTATTGCTGAAGAGATACGATATTGTCCGACCCTGTCAGGGTGATAGTGACATAGTTATTCTTTTCCGTTGAGGAAGCCACTTTTCCGTTGATTAAAACTGTTGAAGTTGCCTGGTTCGGCAGTTTTAATAATACTGTCCAGTCAGGATTTTGTTGTGTTATCTGATAGGTGACCAGGCTGTCTTTCGAGCTTTTTGTGAAGCTAATATTGTTGTCGCCCACCAACACATTGCTGATGGAAACATTGTCCCAGCCCTCGGGCATGTCGGGTGCTATCGTTACCTGCTTTTTGTGGGCTTCGGGCTGAATCCCGAAGAAGTAGTTAACAACAGGTACCGCCACCGCATAGATATTCCATGCCTGCACAATCATGCCATAATCAGGGCTCACTTCGTACATGGAGCCAGGCAGGGCGTAGCTAAATGAGTTGTGCAGTTTTTTCAGGTAGCCAAGCGCCTCGTCGGGATGCCCGTATCTTGCCTCTGATATGGCCTGCACGCCTGTTGGTAGTGTCATCACGGCACCCACATAGCTGAACGACTTCCATTTGCTGGAGGCATCGCTGGCTTCATCTCTGTCCATGCCCGTCACGTACATGCCGAAACGGTTGCTGTACTTTCTGGCAGTAGCCAAAGCCTTGTCAGCCTTTTCAGGATCGGCAATGCCCATTTCAGTCGGCGTGTTAACGACCCAGTTGTGGTGAACCACGTAGCCGCTGGTGTTAGCTGTTGCTTTGGAAGTCAGCTCTTTTTTTGTTTGCTCCAGCTCTTTGATCGACCACGGCTTGTTGATGGTGTCGGCCCGCACGATGGCCGCATCAATCAACTCCAGCGCTTGTGCTTTTGTGGAGCGGAAATCAGCGAACGATTGGGCACTTTCTACCCACCATTCGCTATTAATTTTCTTTTTTAGTACATCAGCCTTCTTTTGGTATTCAGCGCCAAGATTTGGTTCGCCCATTTCTATGGCCATTTGCGCTGCAGCCTCGTAGGCTTGTTGGGTATACACCACCACATCCACCATCTCGCTGTGCAGTCCATGTATCTCCATCATGCCGGGGCCGTCAGGATAGCCGTTGCCATCTTTGTCCTGTGCTTCAATCCAGCTGATGCCTTTCTTTACTTCCGGGTAGTATTTTTCGAGTGTTTCCTTGTGCCCGGTCCACTGGTAGAAAATCCAGAGAAGGGAAATAAATTGCGGTGTTTCGTTAAGGTTGCCTGGATTGTAGGTTTCGGCATTGGTCGATGTTTCATGAATGATTCGGCCATTGCCGTTTAACTCCATTGATAGCTTTTCGATCAGGTTGATGGTTGAGTTCACTTCAGCCGGTGAGCCCGTGGCCAGCATGCCTTGAAGCGTGTAGCAATTGTCGGCACCAAACCACCACGGATAGTCGGGCAAGCCGGCGGAAACACCTCTCCCTATTTCGGGCACATCCCTGATCAGCCAGGCCGTGTTGTACTTCACCCAGCGGTACATGGTTTCAATGTCTTTGTCAGGAATGGAGATAGATGATGCCTGGGCTATTTGGTCGTACCGCTTCATTTTGTTCTTCAGAGCCACCGATGCTGTACCTTTGAGCTGATCATAGGTGGCGTGGGCTTCATCGGCTGACGTGTACGAGCCAGCGATGTAGTACTGAATCGGGTAGGTTTCGTCAGGCTGTATGGTCACCCTCGAAACAATGGTGCCGTCGGTGCCCAGCCCCTTTCTTTCCTGAGGGCAGGGGCTTTCATCTATTCTGTATCCGACCACTGACTCGCTGCTGCCAAATATTGTATACCAGTCGTTGTTCAGGTCTTTTCCTAAATAGGTCTCTGAAAGCTCCTGCAAAAAGAGGGTGTCCCGCCCGTCTTCAACGTTTTTTCTTTCTGCCAACCAAACGGGCCTTAGGTCGACCATGCCCGTGAAGGCAAGCTCGAGCTCTTTTTCATTTTCACTCTCATTGGTAATGGCATATTCTACAACCAGTCCTTCCATGCCATCGTCAGGTACAAATTGCGTTCTTTGTATCAGTAAATCGCCTTTGCGAAAAATGTGTTTGTTGGCAAAAGGGTAGTTAATGAATTCATCGGCCTTGTCGAGGCAATAGGCTTCCTTTCCGGTTACTTCCTTGATATTCAGCGAAAATCCATCCATTAATTTAATCGGATGGTCCCAGATGCCGCCCATTTCTCCTTCAACATGCCAGCCAAGATCAGGAAAACTACCATCCTGATGGCCAATCATGTAAACCCGGTCGCCGGCAGTTACAAATGGGCTGCCCAGGTACTCCGGCTTGCCATTGATATGCTCTACGCTGTCGAGGCTTAGCAAAAGGCTGGTTGGTCTGATGGCGGTGTCACAAGACGCAAAAGCCAGAGAGATCCACAAAAGGCAAAGGAGTTGTTTCATTAAAGAAGTATGTTTTTAAGTAGTTAAAAGTATTGATTAAGCTACTTGCATGCAAAGGCAAAGCGATGGCTATCCCGAAAATTGGTGCGGGTTTGAGTTTATTGTAATACCTCAAACGCCTGTTTCAATTCATTCCCCTCGTCATCCACAAGGGTAAGCATGTGTGGGCCAGGTTCCGGATGAAAACCCATTTGATGAATGAAATTCGTTGAGCCAACGTAGGCTTCATCCAGGTGCCAGTAGATGGTAGAAGCCGGATTGCGGTGTGCCGCTTCAAATATGGCCAGGCCTGGTTTGCCATCCTGCTCAACTGGCACATATACTTTGGTGAACTCCCTTGGGTAAATTAATTCCATGAAGCCATTAGCATTTTGTTCGCCACAAGCGGGTAAAAATGGAGGCGGTTCCTTGTAGTTGGAGTGGTACTGCTTGTAGTACCATGCCTGCACTGCTGGCAACACAAACCAGCGCCTGCTTAGCATCTTGTCAACAGCATAGCAAGCGCTGCTTACCTGGTGTTTTTCAGCCTGATCCAGGTGGAGAAGATGATGGTAGGTGCATCGTTTACCCTGAAGCATATAGTCAGGTAAATTGGTGTCAGTGGTTTCCGTACAATACTCGGTTGCCAAAAGTCCGCTTTCTTTGCAGATGCTGACCGGCTTTCCGAACGGCTCATCGAAGGTGGCATCGCCACCCAGCAGTTCGAATATGCTGAACATCAGTGGTGAGGCCGAGCGAATGCCCGTTAGCCCCGGCCGGCCTTCATTGTCGGCGTTGCCTACCCAAACACCTACCACATAACGGTCGTTGAGACCGATGGCCCAGGCATCACGAAAGCCGTGGCTGGTACCGGTTTTCCAGGCAATGGGGCGGTACGAGCCATACATTTCTGCACCAGACATTTCTTCAGGACGCCTTAGCTGCTGCATGGCCTGGAAGGCATAAAGTATGGAGGGTGCTGCCAGCAGGCCATTCGCTTCCAGGTCACTTTCTTGTTCGGTTGTTTTTAGTGGAAGGTAGGTGTTTGGTCTGTAGTCCGCAGTTGAATAGCCTCTGTTGTAAGGGCGATCCTGAAAGTTGTTCAGCGCTCTCGCCATGCCAGCAAACATGCCTGACAGTTCCCAAAGTGTTGATTCAGCTCCGCCAAGAATAAGCGAGAGGCCATAGTGATTGGCGGGCCTATCCAACGACTGCATGCCTATTTGCCGGAGCTTCTGGTGCAGCTTTTCATAGCCATATTCCCGTAAGAGAAAAACGAAAGGCACGTTGAGGCTGCTGGCAAGCGCCTCATCAGCTGCAACGGCTCCCCTGTATTTTTTGTCGAAGTTTTGCGGAGCAAAACCCCGATAGAAGAGAGGGATGTCAGGCAGTAGCTCCTTTGGTAAGAGAATGCCATCATCCAGCGCTGCGGCATACAGAAATGGCTTTAGCAGGCTTCCGGGACTTCTGTGGGCGGTGATCACGTCCACAAACTGGCCATGGTTATTGGTTTCGTCACCATTGGGAAAGGAATTACCTACGTAGGCGAGCGTTTCCCCTGAAGCAATATCGATAACAATGGCAGCGGCGTTGTGGATTTCATTGTAGGCCAGTTGCTCTGAATAGCGATCCGTTTTTTCTTTCACCTGCCGTTGCAAAGCAAAGTCCAGCGTTGATTGCACAATGGTACCGGCCAGACCATCTTTTTCAGCTCGTTGTAAAAGGTGGAAAGCATCGTTGGGCAGGGGCTTTACTTTACCGGGCAGAGGTTCAGCTTTTGCCAGCAGGGCCTCGTCGCTGGTGAGGTAGCCTTTTGCGCTGAGTTTATCTAAAAGGGCATCTCTTTTGTGTCTGAAGGTGATTTCATTTTTTCCTGGAAATACTGAAGAGGGGCTGTTAGGCAGTACTGCCAGCGCTGCAGTTTCTGCCCATGAAAGCTGATAGGGCGGGCGACCGAAATACCGCCAGGATGCTGCCGAGAGCCCGACGACATTGCCGCCAAAAGGTGCGTGGTAAGTATACAGCCGTAGTATTTCTTCTTTTGAATAAAAGAGCTCCAGCTTGATGGAAAGCAGGAGTTCCCAGAGCTTTTGCCGATAGGTTCTCTCCTGGTTTTCCAGGGCCATTCTTACTGTTTGCATGGTCAATGTACTGCCGCCGCTTACTATTTTTCCAGACCGAATGTTTTGCCAAAATGCCCTGCCAAGTGATACAGGATTGATCCCCGGATGGTAGTGGAAGTACTCATCTTCGAAAAGGAGAATGGCTGCTTTGAACTTTTGTGGCACCGAATCAGCCGGGGGGAAGCGCCATTGTCCGTCAGAGGAGATGCGGGCTCCCAGCAACTGTCCATCGGAAGATTGAAGAAGTGTGGCGTATTTCTTAGGAAAAAGGGGAGATGGCAGGGGGTAAAACAGGATGAGCATTAAAGGAAGGGCAAACAAGGCCACCATCCATTTGAACCACTTCCTTTGGAATAAATTTAAGAGGACTGAACCAGCCACGTTTGTCACTAAAAGTCAGAGCGATTAATCGAATTATTTGAATTGGGGTAGGTCAAAGAAAGCAAAGTTTAGCTGATATAAGAAAAACAGATGGCCTCTATTAAAATATGAGAGGCCATCTGTTTGCTACTCGTCTGCCCTATTTATCGGTGATCACATCTACCCACCTTCCGGCCTTGTGGGCGTAGATGGTGTCATCGTACATAGCTTCTACTGAAGTGGCAGGCATATAGAATTTGCCCTGGTAGGATGCATTGAGCAACACCCTGATCACTATCTGTTTGCTTGCCTGCAAGTCGAAATAATTCATGACCCTGTCGTCACGAATATCGGTATAGTCAGGTTTTTGACCTGTGCTCGCATCTTCAGTGCCTTCCAGTCGGGTATTAATGATTTCCCAACCCGAAGGAAACAGTTGAGTGAGCGCCATGTCTTTGTACAGTCCCTTTTCTCCCGGGTTTCGCACAACAACCTCCGCCATGAAGTTTGTTCCTTGTTTTAGCCTCGAAACATCAAGGCCGTCGCCGTCCATGGTTTTGTAGCTGACGATCATGCTCAGGTTCTTCTCGCCTGCAATTTCGCCGCCCTCAATCGGAACACCCTTGCGGATGATCCTTGCGAAGATGGGAGCACTTCCGTTATTGGTTATTTTGATCGGCTGCTGTTTGTCGGGCGTTTGAAGGTATACCTGGGTCACATAGTCCTTTCCTCCCGCCGGAGAAAGCTTTCCGCCTACCTCCAAAGCTACTGTGAGCGATTCCTCCAAAGGAAAGTCCTGCACATATTTGGCAATGGAAATAAAGCAATAAGCCGTTGTTTGCGTGCTCATCCAGTTGTCTTTATTGCCCATTTCTTTAGCTATTTTCTGTAGGATCCCAAAGGCATCTTCTTTTCTTTTGAGCTGCAGAAGCGTTTCCATGATCATGGCCTGGTCTCTCATGGGTGAGCCGTAGGTGTAGTAGTAACGCCTGTTGTTGTCGGGTTCAACTTCTGACGAGAGGCCTTCGACAAGGCCGGTTGCCTGCTGATCAAATCCAGCCAATGCATAAGTCAGTGCAAGTCTCCAGCGGGCTTCTCTTTGCAGGTTTACTTTCTCCTTCATCCTGTTCATAGCGCCCACTGCAGGGCTGCCAGCCAGTGCCAGGGTATACAGCCTGTAGGCCTGGATGAGGTCGTTGTCTTCTTCGCCGCTCAGGCTTCCCCATGCGTCTGCTTTCTGGGTTTGGAAATTGATCCATGAAGCCAGCATACCTTCTGGCACACTATAACCTTTTTTCCGGGCCTCAATAAGGAAGTGACCGGCATAGTTGGTGCCCCAGAAGTTGGCATAACTGTTGCCGGGCCAGTACGAGAAGCCGCCACTGCTCAACTGGAAGCTTTTCAGCCGGTTAATGGCAGCATCGATATTTTTTTGCACTTGCATTTTCTTGTCATCTGGCAGGGTAGTCAGGTTATCAAGGTAGAGCTGCGCAAATACCGAAGAGGTGGTTTGTTCGATACAGCCATGCGGGTACTGGATCAGATAGCCCAGGCGCTGTTCGATATTCAGTGGTGGCAGTGTACTTAGCTCGATGGCGCCTTCGTTCCTTCCCGCCAGGCCAATTGGCGTGTAATCCAGACTCCAGTTCTCGCTCGCACCAAGCACCTTTTCCACCACCTGCGTTACCGGTGGGTTGCGTGGAATGATGTTCATCTCAATATCGTAGCTGGCAGTGAGGCTGCCTGAGGTGGCCGTTACCTTCACTTTGCCTACACCCAATACCTCTTTCGCTTTCAGGTCAAAGTAAATGACTTTGTCGCCCTGCCCACTGAACGTGACGGACTGCTCGGCGGCTCCGTTGAGCGCTAGAGTGCCCGTGGCTTCTACTTTCACTTTGGCATTTTTTACATTATTGTCCAGGGCAAAAACATTGACAGGCAGCTTCATCGTTTCTGTTGGCCCGGCTACTCTGGGTAAGGTAGCCAATATCATTAGCGGCTGCTTTACAGGCGTGGCCTTGTCGGCGAAACCATATGCTCCGTTGTTGGCAGCGATGACCATGGTTTTTACACTGCCGATGTATTGTGGCAGCTTGAGGTTGTGCTTGGCAGACTTGCCAGCCTGAAGGTAGAACGGCCCCAGGTACATAACCACCGGCTTGAACCTGTTAGCTTCGGTTTCTTCCTTGGCTTCTATGTCGCCGTCACCGCCTACAGCCAGAAGGCGCTCTATTTTGCCGGCAAAAGCACCCATCACGTCGTCATATACGTCCCAGGTTTTAATACCTAATGCCTCTCTGGCGTAGAAAGAGTTCCAGGGGTCCGGTGTTTTGAAGTTGGTAATATCCAGCAATCCTTCATCAACAACCGCAATGGAGTAGGCCATGGCCTTGCCACCCTTTTCTGATACCCCGATAGTGAAAGACTGCTCGGGACGTAAATCGTCTGGCATAGCAATTACAGGCTCAAGCCTGGTGCCGGGGTCAACCACCTTCACCGACTGCACACCGTATAACCTGATGGGCAAGTCATTTGATGTTTGACCGTGAGGTTGTAGCATCGTAAGGTTGACGTAAAAATTTGGAGCCATGTCGCTGGTAGCTTCAAAGTCAACAGCCGTGTTGCCTTCCTTGGCTTCCACCCAAAAGGTTTGAAGTACTTTGCTTCCTGATTCCAGACTTACCAGTATGCGGTTACCGGCCGTAGTAGGTATGGACAAAGCGATTTTTTCTCCCACTTTGTATTCTTCTTTTTCTATACCAAAGTCGAGCATGGAAGAGCCACCCAGCTCACCTCTTTTGCCTTTACCAGCCCAGCCCGGCCAGTCGATGTAGACCACCTGCCCGGCAGAGTGCCCTGAGATAGGATCTTCCACCCGCACGAAATAGCGGCCCCATTGTGGGTAGTCTATCCGCAGGTTCCAGGAGCCCTCACCGTTGTTGGTGTCTACAAACCCTTCTTTGATAGGGTCACGGTACGACCGGCCCACATAGTTGCTGATGGCGTCGTAGGAATTGTCCCACCACCATTTCCAGTCCAGCTTAAAGAGCTGCACCTTCACATTGCGCCGATTGATAGGGTTGCCATCAGCGTCGACCGATGCGATGCGGATAGCATGGTCTTTATCGGTAAGGATGATACCCCGCTTGTCACCTTCCGGAGTTTTTACACCTACGAAGGTTGAATACGGATAGTAAGGCATGCTGACGTTGCTGATGCTGAAATCGCCACCTTCTTCATATACTTTGCCCAGAAACCTGGCATTGAGAGCACCAGGAGCATTGTTAGGCTCTCCCAAATTGATGTTGATCCGGGAATATCCATCAGCATTCACCCTGCCTTCGTACACCATTTCCCGCTCGGAGTAGAAGTCTTTTGAGAGGTCGTCGAAGCTGTAGTTGGGGTATTTTTTGAAAGTGGTTTTAATGGGAGATAAAACCAGTTCAAACTCCGCTTTCAGGTTGCCCGCCTTGGCGCCGCTAAGCCAGCGTACATTCAAGTCGCCGGATGCTTGCTGGTCGGAGGAGGTGAACACGCTTTTGTTGAAATTAAGCTCTATTTTGAGCCTATTGGGCTTGATGGTTTCTATTTTTATCTGTTTGCTGAAGGTGGCGCCGCCTACTTTGGCTTTGGCCAACCAATTGCCCGTAGGGGCGTCTTTGTCTGTGAGCAGATCAAAGCGATACATGTCACCCACCGGCTGAGAGCTCACCTTGCGGGAGTAGAGCTGTCCCATGGGGTTCCACAGCTCCATGATCACAGGGTGCTCCGAAGGGAGCGTCTCCTCAATGTCTTCCAAAATAAATCCAAGGTGCAGGGTATCGGCCGGCCGCCAAACGCCTCGTTCGCCGTATATAAAACCTTTGAGTCCGTTTTGAATCCGCTCGCCAGTGACGTCAAAATTGCTCAGAGACAATGAGCTGCCGTCGTCAATTTTCAGGTAGCCTACCTGATTGTCTTTTTTGGCGATAATAACGAAAGGATTCCCCTTGCCTTGTAAGATCACTTTGCCGTCGCCGTCGGTCTGACCGGAGCTAAGCAGCTGCTGCTGGTAATCATAGGCTTTTATGTCGACGCCCGACATGGGCTGAACGTTCACCAGGTTAGTAGCAAACACATGCAGGTTGCCATCGTCTCTTTTCTTCGCAATGAGCCCCAGGTCTGAAGAGAAAAGTACCTTTCTGATAGAGCGTCGGTCTCCAAAGTACGAACTGGTGCATGGATTGTCCCGGTCTTCGTAGCGGTAGTCGTCGTTGTAATAGTCCTCGTAGCCGTCCCAGTAAGACTCTTCCTCTTCTGCTCCCCAATCTTCCTCTATATCATCCATTTCTTCAATGGCGCCGCCCTCAGCAGTACAGAAGTAGAGTGAATATTTCTTCCGGAAGCCTATCTTTATTTCATAAACCGCCCCGGGAGCAGTCTTAATGATTTCCTCAAGATTAAGTGTGAAACGATTCCATTTATTGAGATTCGTTACTCCGGAGTTGTTAAGCTGGATAACAGTTTGCGTGACGGGGCGCCCCACCCGTCGAAGCTCATAGCGGCCACCCATGTTGTTTGTTTGCAGGTATTGCAGCATGTTGTCCTCAAACACCCTGGTGACTGTAACGTCGACTGCGCTGAGCCCAACCGCTTCAAAAGGCAGGATGACCCCGTTTGTGCTGGGCAGGATAGATTTCCCCGAGGTGTCGACCAAACGTATCTCCGGTTTGACCTGAACCATTTCCAGACTGGTGCTGTAATCTTGTTTCAGATTGTAGCCAGCGATGTTTTTGAGAGAATTGTGAATAGTGACCTCTACTGAGCCTTGAAGAGTAGAGGTAGGGTAAATTTTTAATTCATTTAAGCTGATAACAGTGCGATGTCTGTTGCTGTTGCCGGCTAGCTGGATGAGGCCCTGAAGCGCTTGCCTGTCGTCCAGCGGGTCTGAAAAAAGAATAGAGATGTAGTCCTCTGCTCCGGTCACAAATTTACTCGACAGCACCGAGAAATCGCTTAAAGAAGGCACCTTCACCTCCTGTTCTTCCGATTTTTCGGCGCCAATAGACGTGCCATTGAAGGCCAGGGTCACAGTGCTTTCCTTTTCGGAGCGGGTAACTTCTTCTACAACAAATGCATGCATGTTGTTGTCGCCGTGCTTCCAGGTAACCTTCAGGTCTTTACCACCCTGAGTGGCTTTCAATACATTTTCTACGTTCTCAATATCCGCAAAGTCGGCGGTCTGTACCTGGCCGTCAATCCTCATCCTCTTAAGGTCTTTTTTGTCGTAAGGCTGGAGGTTGTTGACTATTCCGTCGAAATTTTGGATGAGTGTTTGAAAGGTGAACTTAAACTCACTTCTGTCGCCGGGCACATCCTTGAGCACCTTGCCCAGACTGAAAATAGCTTCGTATTTGGTGTTGCTGGGAAGGTATTCGGATGGAGTGTAGACAATTGTGCGATTATCTTCCCAAAGCGCTGTTCCCTTCATTGATGGGGAAAATTTGAAAAAAGAGGCATCAACAGCTTTGCCTGCCAGCGAATCTCCGGCAGATTTAGCGAGTCGGATTCGGATAGATGAGGTACGTGAGATCACGCCACCCGTGAAAGAGGAAATATAATCTACATAGAGATTCTTGGGGCTGCTAAAGTCGTCTTTTCTGGCGGCCGGGCCTGAGCCGCCGCAGGCAGTCAAAAGGTAAAAAATAGCAGAGCAAGCAAAAAGTTGTTTTAATACACGTTGCATAATGATGAAATTTTTCGGTTGGTAAATTAGCTACTGAAAATCAATTTGAGAGTGACCTTGTTGTAAATTAATTACTCAGCACGCTATATCTTTTAGAGAAATATAGTATTTCGCTACGGAACATATTCCTTTTTGCGTAAATAATTCTATTGTATTGAAATGGTCAGCCAAACCATATAAGGCACGGGGATTACCTCATCGGGGTTTCTGACCAGCTCTTTTAGTTTTTCGTTAGTCACGAAGCCATGCTTTTCGGTCGAAAGATCAGTCAGCGCATAGCCGTAGTCGGCAAGCAGGTCTTCAAATGGGCCGTAAACATGATGATCTATCATGACCTGTCTGATCAATTTATAGTCCAGCTTCTTGCCATTTTTGTTGACATGCGCTTTCCACTCACCGGAAGCATTGAAGGCGGCTATTTGGTTTTGAAGCACGTCGTCATATTCCAGCGGATAGCCAATGTTTGCCGATGTTAAGCGAATAGGGATGAGCTGTGTGGCACTGTCCCATAATATGCGGATGTTAGGTATTTCGTCGGACAGGTTTGTCCTGTCCCCGGTGTTTTTACTGACGAAGTAATTTAGGAAAATTGCCGTGTCTGAATCACCGTTCTTCCGAAAGGTCAATGACCGGTATCCATCATCTAAAGTCAGCTTTAGTGAAATGGACCTAAAAGAAGTATCGACCTCAATCTGCCCCCGGCATAAATGCGAAATGGGTAGCAATAAGATGAGAAGATATGCCTTTAACGACACTGTTTTATTCTTTGTAATAAGCTCCAAAAAGAATCATCATTTCATCGGTGCTTCTCAGCCCTAAATGCAGGCTGCGATTTTCCTGGTTGTCATAAGTAGTCACAAGTTTCAGGCCACCTTTAGCGGGAATCACCAGCGGCGGATCAAGCTGTAGAATTGGTGGATGTTCCCAGTCGTAGGAGATGTATACAAGCTTGCCGTCGTTTTCACCACCTATGGCATACACCCTGAACTCGGTCATATGGCTGTGTGCATGCGACCAAAGCTGGAAGATTGTCCTTTCCTCATCAAAGCGAAACTCTTTGGTAAGGCTCGTTTTCGTCTTTGCGGGGATATTGATATTGTCGTTGTTCAGGTTAAGAATTTCAGCAACATGCGCCACCTCTTCCTCTTTTGTTGTGTAAATATTGGCGTACACCTCGCCTACAACCGCCTCATTTGTTTTGTTGGCGTAGTGGCTGTTCATATCGAACCCTGAGTTGGCAGGCACCTTCAAAGCCACCCCCTCCGGAAATGCATAGCGCATGCGTGGCCATTGCGTGCCTGTAACGAACTGGTGATAGGCCATGACAAGCAAAGTGGAGATAACATATTCGCCTTTGGCGTCATATACGTCTCTGATATAGTCGGACTTGGGCACAAAAAGCTCCGGGATGTTGTTCGTGTAGTTGTAAAGGATAAAATGGTGGCTGCCCGGCCGCATGCTGAACTCCACCTCTTTGATGAAGATGGGGTCGGGATTATTGAGCAGCTTATAAGAGAACATTTCCCTGTCCGTATTGGCTGGCACATCAAATGGGCCGAGGTGGAACTGAATGCCCTCATCAGGCACCGCCAGCGGTTCGAATGGAAGCACCTCAAAAGTAGTGGTGTCGTCAAGAATCGACCGGTCGACGATCTCTCCGTCTTTCGGAGCGCCATTGATGATCCACTGCCTGATGAACTCAAGCTCGCCGTTGGTCAGCACACCTCCAAGTGGCATGAGCGAGCCGTATTGCGGGTGATCCTGGTAAAAATGCTCCTGATCATGTATGTTGATTTTTTCCCAAAGGAAGCTTTTGTATAGACTTTCAATGCCTTTGTCTCCCACTAGCTGCAAGCCATCGGCTTTTGCGGCTGCGTTGTTGGGGGTTCTGTTGATGAGCTGTTCGTACGACTCCTCTGCCGAAAGGATCAGGTCCGATTGCTTGGCGAATGTGGTGCCGGGCGAGTGGCAGCTCACGCAGGATACGTCCCATATTTCTCCCTGTATTATTTCGTAGGTCGATGTGTAGCTGGCTAATGGGTCTTTTGGAGGCTCTTCTGTTCTGTCGCAGCCGACGCTTAACAGGAGGGCGATAAGGCAGATAACTGAGCTTTTTACTTTCATAACGAGGGGGCTGTGTATAAAAATAGTGAATAAACCTGACTTTGCCGGGCCATCAGTTGGTTTTCCCAGGGCAAACGCATTTAAAACTATTTAACTTTGAAATTCTTCTTTTTTATCCTAATCCGCCGATTGGCGGAAAAGAAGAATTTCAAAGCTGTTACGGCCGGTCAGGCTCACCCTTTAGGGCCGGGGTGGAAAAACAGCTTTGAAAATAATTTATCTAATTTGTTTTAAATGCGTTTGCCCTTTTGGTTTTCCCCATCTATTTACTCGTTTGAATTCAGCTGAATAATGGTTATAATCACCACTTTCAAACCTACTCTTTCATGAAAATTACACTACGCCTACGCTTTTTTATTGTCCTGCTAGTCCTTTTTGCAGGGTTTCTCCACCTCCAGGCACAACCGCTGCCGACTGCCAAACCCGAAGAGGTGGGCATGTCATCGGAAAGACTCCAACGCCTCAGTACCGTGTTCAAACAATATGCGGACAACAAGAAGATGTCTGGCAATGTTATTTTGGTGATGCGAAAGGGAAAAGTGGTATACCATGAAGCGTTTGGTATGAGAGACATCGAATCCAAAGCCGCTATGCCAAAGGATGCGATTTTTCGGATTGCGTCGCAAACCAAGGCCCTTGTTAGTGTTTCGATCATGATGCTTCAGGAGGAAGGGAAGCTTTTGATAACTGATAACGTAAGTAAATACATTCCTGAGTTTGAAGAGACCACGGTTGCTGTGGCCAAAGAAGATGGCGTGTATGAAATTGTGCCGGCGAAAAGGCAAATCACGCTGAGAGATCTGCTCACTCACACAGCTGGCATCGGTTATGGTGGAGGGCCTGCCAAAGATAAATGGGAGGAAGCAGGCATCACGGGGTGGTATTTTGCCCATAGGGAAGAACCTGTTGGTGCCACTATTGCCAAAATGGCTTCCCTGCCTATGGATGCGCAGCCAGGGGAGAAATTTGTTTACGGCTATAACACAGACATCCTTGGTGCAGTGGTGGAAAAGGCGTCGGGAATGCCGCTGGATCAATTTATTAAAACGAGGATTACCGATCCGCTGGGAATGAATGATACACACTTTTATTTACCGAAGAGCAAGGTAGGTAAACTTGCAACAGTTTATTCGGCGTATGCAGACAGCCCAATTGAGAAATCACCGGTAACGGGCACCATGGTGAGCCAGGGTGCTTATGTGGATGGGCCAAGAACCAGTTTTTCTGGTGGAGCTGGTTTGTTGAGCACAGCCGACAACTACGCCAGGTTTTTGCAAATGACGATGAACGGAGGTGAGCTCAATGGCACAAGGATTCTTTCACCTAAAACCATTGAATTGATGACGGTGAGTCATACAGGTGATATTGAATTTCGGGACGGACAAGGGTTTGGTCTTGGGTTTTCCGTTGTGGAGGATTTAGGTGAAAGAGGCATTCCCGGCTCAGTGGGTGAATACGGCTGGGGCGGTGCCTATGGCTCAACTTACTGGGTAGACCCCAAAGAAGAGCTGGTGGTGGTCTACTTCAAGCAGCTTATTCCGACTGCGGGCTTGGACGATCAGGCCAAGCTAAGAGCGCTGGTGTACCAGGCGATTTTGGAGTAATTCCATTGGGTAGGGGTTCAATGTTTTTCCGGTGGTGTAACCTCTGTTGGAGAAAGTACTCAGTTTGTAGTTATTTGATATTATGATGAAAAGAATAGTCCTGAACCATATCCTAGCTGCCCTTACAATTGTATCGATTTTTACTTCGTGTCAGTCATCGTTTGACGCCGATTCTGGAAAGACGGAAGTCACGAAATGGCACCAAAACAAAACTGGTGCGGTTTCCCTCACATTCGATGACGGCACCATTCACCAGTTTACTATCGCCATGCCTATGCTCGACTCGCTTGGCATGAAGGGCACGTTTTACATCATCACCGGCAAAATACCTGAGTCGCAGTACCGGGGCACCTTCATCGGCAGGCCGGGAGAGGAGATCATTGCGGAAACTGCCAAAATACCAACGAACAAGGATAATCTGCTCGAGCGGGCGTCGGCCATTGGTTTTCTGGGCTATGAAGGGGGCCTGGATTATCACACCAGAGCCGGAGCTGCAGTCGATGCTGAAAATGTGGACAAGGCCATTGAAATCATTGAAGAAGGATATGCGAAGATCAGGGCTGGTAAGCTTAAGAAGGTAGGGCCACCTACCAGCTATAGAGAGGCTAACGACACCACTACCTGGGAGCTGTACCGTCAGTACGCCGCCAATGGACATGAGATTGCCAGCCATACGGTTACCCATCCAAGGCTGGCCATCCTCGACGAGCCCAACATACTTTACGAGCTGGAAAAGAGTAAGGAAGAGATTGAAAACCAGATAGGCGCCGATTACATATTTTCAGCGGAGGGGCCTTATGGTACAGAGCATGAGCATTCGGTTGAGTATGTGCTCAAGGTGTACGAATCGGCTCGGAACAGGATGCCTGAGCCGTTTCTGGCCGAGCTTAACAGGGGTTCAAAAGAGTCGCCTGCTGAAGGAAAAGAGGGGAAGGAGTATGTGCAGTGGCAGCGGGGACCTTTATTCAAAACCCCAATGGAGCTGATGAAGTCGTGGGTGGACACCACTGCTGCCCGCAGTGATACATGGCTCGTATTGGTGTTCCACGGCGTTGAGGGTGTTGGCTGGGAGGCCAAACCCAAAGAGCAGTTGAGAGAGTACTTTGAGTACATAGCAAGCAAAAGAAATGATGTGTGGATAGCCCCTTTTGTTGAGGTAACACAATACATCAGAGAACGGATGGCTGCGAAAGTCAGCACAAAGATTGATGGCGGCACTATCGTAGTGAACCTCACACATACCCTTGACCCGAAGTGGTATGGGCATAGCCTGACACTCAAAACACTGGTACCTGATTGGGAAAAAGCGCAAGTGAAACAGGGTGAGACAATACTTGCGGCCCGAATGACGGAGGAGGAAGGGAAAAAGTACGTGATGTATGAGGCTTTGCCTAATGCCGAACCGATAACGATCAGGGAAATGGAATAGTGGATAAAGTGTCCAGAACTTTTTTTAAATACTGCCCATTTCAGCCAGCACGTTCACTGTCTTCCAGTTTCTGGTAGTAGCACCAACTTTCAGTTTAGACTCGAAAAAGGTATTGTTGATCTTTGTTCGGCCATAGCCGTTGGGGCAGTATACGTACACTTCTTTTCCTGTCAACACGAACCGATCCGGGGCGTAGTCGTAGGTCAGCAGTTTATCCACGTTCTCCTGCTTTGGCAGCTCGTCAAGGAAGGTCACGTGCAGCTTGTCAGGTTCTATTCCCTTCTCATTAAGAAAGGGATTTCCCTCAATCACTTTTTTTATATCAGCCTGGGTGCTGATAAGCACAGGTACATCGAAACCAAAGCGCTGGCTGATGGCCACTTCAATAGCCTTCCTGATTGCTGAGGGAGATTTTTCTTCAATCGAAAAAGCCACGTTGCCGCTCTGGATATAGGTTCTCACTTGTTTGTATCCCAATGACTCGTATAGTGCTTGCAGCTCTTTCATGGGCACCGGCTTGTGCCCGCCAACATTGATGCCTCTGAGGATGGAGATGTAGGTTGTCATGTTGGAAAGTTACGCTGCATTCAGAAAAAAGACGTGAAATTGGAAATCATTATGCACAATCAAGTGCACTTGGAAATGCCACTGTTTAGTGCTTGTGCCCCAAATAGTGCGCTTTGAGAATGTCTTCACCAAAATCGCCGCCTTTTTCCCTCCAGATGGCATGGATATGGTTGCCGTCATTGTCGAAACCCACGTTGTCGTACTCGATCATGAAGTCGGGGCCATTGATGATATAGTAATGAGCGTTTCTCGCTTCGTAACTTCCTATCCAGGCAAAATAGATGTTGTCAACCCCAGACTTCAGCAGTTTGTCATAAGCCCTCTTCGCACCCTCATGTTCCAGGTTGTCGACATACTCTTTGATCAGCCATTCCAGCAGCCCTTTTTGCTCCTTGTTCATGTCAGCGGCTTTTATGCCGTAGTAGTCGTCAATTCTTTTCGGCCCGCTAGGGCTGGTGATAATGTCTCCCGGTACTTTCTGGCTCAATGTCGCCACTTTCTTTTGCTGCTCAGTCAATGCGTTGATCAGCAGAAAGCCATAGTCCTCTTCTTTGCTCAATACCCTGAGTCCGGCAAATTTTGTAATGCGCACCTCAGCGGGGTCGGTTCCGATAAATAGGGGGGTGAGCGAGTATTTACCATCCGCCATCGACAGGCTGATGGCTATGTGATGACCACCCAAATTAAGCCCCCAGGGTTCTTTCACATCGGGTGTGCCCCACAGAGAAATATAGTAATTCCCGTATTCCCAATCGAGTTTCTTGATTTGCGCCAGCCCCTCCTTAGAAATTTTCCCTCTGCTGAAAGTGGAGTCGTATACCATATTCAGGATATCGTCCAGTTTCATGATGCTGGTGACTTTCAGGTAGCCCTGTGAGCTAAACAAAGTCGTGAGCACCCTGTGAAACTGGATCATGCTTTCTTCTGAAAGGTCGCCGTAGCGCTTACCAGGCCTTGGCACAAGGCCAACGGGCAGGTTCGTCCACTTTTCCCGGCCAGGGTCGTCGAAAGGTAAACTGATTTGCTGAAGCTCTTCTGCATTCAGTGTTTTTAGGAACACTTTGGTAACGTCTACAATCTGCTGGGCACTTTGGCTGAGCACCGTGCTGGCTGTCAATGTGAGAAAGGTGATGAAGGCGAGAAGGTGTTTCATTGAGGTTGTTTAAGTAGTTGCCGAAGGCAAGCTCAATATAAGTCAATAATATTTGATTGCAATCAGGAATACGACAAGGGAATTAGCAACAAATGCTACACCCTGGGCCAATGCAATCTGGCATGAATAATGTATAAATGACTTTATTTACCTTCACTTTTTAGACTTATGAAAACTCATTTTTTAATACTGCTATTTGGCGTACTATGCACCGGATGCGTAAGCACGGGCGTGCTCTTTCAGGACGGGAAAACCGCCGGGAAAAAAGAACTAGAAGGCGCCATTGGAGTTTCTTACAATGTGGTTCCGTCCTACACCACCGACACTGTGACACAAACTGTTAGGCTCAATCCTTTCAAAGTGCCTGCGCCGTGGATCAATATTCAGGCCCAATATGGCCTTGCCGAGCGGCTCGATGTGGGCGGGTCTTTTGGGCTTGGACTTTTTAGTGCTGGACTCAACGGGTTTGCCAAGTATGCACTTTTACCCAACGAAGGTACCTTTCATGTATCACTTTATGGTGGCGCAGGCTTTGCAGCCTCTACCGACAAAGTGGAAAATGGCACAGCCACCTTTGGTCAGCTGGTAGGCGGTGTTCCCTTTAGTTTTGAGGTTACTGAAACAAATACACTTGTCATCCAGCCGCTGTACAGCCATGATTTCTACAAGGTGAAAATTTCAGATGATACCGTTTACGATGATCGTTTCGATGCACACCTTGTACATTTGGGTTTTGGCGTGATTAGAAAAAACCTGGACAAAGACAGAGCGGTGTTTTACAACGTCACCATGAACTATTCGCCGACAGAAAAGAAGGCATATCCAACGTTTGGTGTGGCGATCAGGCCCTGACTTTATGGGAAGCAAGACTTATTCCAACCAAACTCCATCAGTTGAGACTCTGGAGAGAAAAACAAACAAGAAAGCGACGCATGAGGAACGTTAGACGGTCATTGATCTTTGTTGCCATTGTGGGAATGGCCTTTGTGCAGTTTGAATCCCGGAGTCAGTCAAAGGACAGCGTGTTGAAAAGTCTTGATAAGCATGTTATTCCTATTTCACTGAATCCGGAATTTATTGGAGGCGAGCATTTGCCTGCAGGCCTTGTTGATAGAGCCTCCATAATAGGGTTAGGGGAGGCGACCCATGGCACGCATGAGTTTTTTGAAATCAAGGCAAGGCTGCTCCAGCATCTGGTAGAATATTCCGGGGTTAGGGTACTGATTACCGAATCTTTTTTTACTAATAACGAGCTCAATAGTTATGTTCTTCATGCAGTTGGAAATCCCTATCGGGCCATTTTCAATATGGGCTATGGCTTTTTTTATACCGAAGAGATGCTGGCCTTAGTAGAGTGGGTGAGGCTGTATAATGATCGGCAGCCGGAAGATATGAAGGTTCGAATGTATGGCTGCGACATACCTGTTCCAAAGTTTATCACTCCACCGTTGTACGATTTTTTGGCGACCAACAATCGGCTGACGGCGACTGCGGAGGGTACTTTTCAGATGCTAAATAAAAAAACAGTCCAGGGGAAGTTTACTCGAAAAGAACAGGAGTCAACCAGGGAGTTGCTTACGAAGCTCGACTTACTTTTGGCGGCGAAGCAGGGTAGAGAAACGCAATGGATTGGCCACCATAAAAGGCTTCTGGAGCAATACCTGGAAATGAGGGTGAACCCTACTAAAGGTTTGAGGGATGAGTATATGGCGGAAAATGTGTTGTGGATTCGTGCCTATGAGAATGATGCTAAAGTGATGCTTTGGGCTCATAACGGACATATTTCAAAGGATGAAAAAGGAATTTTGAGTAAGCCTATGGGCTGGTATTTGAAAAACGAACTAGACGGCGACTACTATGCCATGGGACTTGGATTTGGTGGCGGAGAATTTTATGCAGCCAACCTGACGAAAATGAAGGCTGAGCCTGTTAGTGCTGGGGAGGCGCTTGTCGGTTCTCTCGATGCGTTGTTTTCTGAGATAGGAGCAGAACAGTTTTTCCTGGATATGGCGATTGTGGGCGCTGAGCCTGATTTGAAGAGCTTACTTGGCCATTCAGGATTGACCAAAAATATAGGCGAGTCATTTAATCCGGACAAAGCTGACGGTTATTACAGAAAGATAGCCTTGTCCGACAACTATGATGGCTATATGTTTATCAGGAGCACCTCTCCAACTAAAATATTGAGCTATGACTATCTAAAGTGAGGTCCTTCAGCTGACTGACTGGTTCTAATCTTTTTTTGTCCTCCAGGTAAACCCAAATGGCTAAAACAGGAACGGCCGTTGTTGTTGCCGCCAAAGACACCAGATACACTTGATCGGTAGCGAGACTGAGGTCTTAAGGCCCCCCCAACAACCGGACAACTTTGCTTTACTTTTAGGAACAAATCAAGCAACCTTTTCATAAAAGCGCATTCACTATTCTTTGCCATTGGAGCGGTATGAAGTCGGCTTTAAAATAGGAAGGAGAGTGCTGAGATGCGAAAATGATTCAAAATTGAGAGAAGATGACTCAAAATTGATAATAGAAACCAACGGTATTCAGGATTTTTGGACGTGTGATAACCGGTGACAGAATCAGACGATTTATTGAGTACAGCAGCTATGGAGCTAGTGTTGAGTAACCTTCGATACCTATGATCCAACGAGTACTAAGTCCTTGCAAAAGCTTCCACCTGCCTCGTGTGCAGAGCCTCTTGTTATTCTTGTCTTTCAGGCGGGCGTTTATTTTCACGATCTTACAGCTGGCCATTGCTGTTGCTGCTTATTCACAGGAGGTTGTCATCACCCAACTCGCCCTACAGCCTGATGGCAAATTAGTGCTCAGGTACGACCTGAATGACGACAGGCTGGATCGGAAGTATTCCCTCTACCTTTATGCCTCGTCCGATAATTTCATACAGCCATTGGCGCACGTAAGCGGCGATGTGGGTGTGAACCTTGCCGTGGGCGGTAACAAAACGATCACCTGGAATGCCAGGGAAGAGCTGGGCGATACTTTCGCCGGCGACGTAAGCCTGGAACTGAAAGGCAATATTTACACTCCCTTCATTGCTCTTGATAACTTCGACGACTATAAAGTGCTGAAGCGTGGCAAGCCCTATGAAGTCACCTGGACGGGCGGACGGGGCGACAATGTGCTCCTTTTTGAACTCTACGAAGAGGATAGCAAGATCAAAGTATTCGAAGAGCGCCCCAATGTGGGGAATACTACCATTATCATTCCCAAGGATGTGAAAAGTGGTAACTACCGCTTCAAGATCAGTGATAGCAGGAACAGGGATGAGGTGGTATTCACTAAAGACTTTAGGGTAAAAGCCAAAGTCCCAATGGTAGTCAAGGCTGGTTTAGGTTTGGCACTGCTTGGCGGCGTGGGATATATCGTTTCGCTGGGTGGGGCTGGGGCGCCAGAGGAAAAAATTGGAGATCCGATATCTCCACCAAGTAAATGAAGAAAGGAATGAATAAAGTGAAAGTCTTTTTTATTGCTGCGCTTTTCTTGGACGGCCTTGCACAAAACCTTTCCGCTCAAACTACTTATTTTTCTTGGGAAAGTGGAGCTCAGTCAGGAAATCAAAAACCAATCGTGTTCTATCCACCACCTGGAAGTAGGTATTCACCTGTTTCCTGGTCTGACGACGATGGTAATTTATGGTTGTTTGGTGGGTGGGGGTATGATAAAAATGGTGTCAATCTTTGGCTGAATGATTTCTGGAAATACGAATTCGCAAGTGACAAATGGTCTTTTGTAGGAGGTAGCGAGATCAACTATGCTGCAGGCGTTTATGGTACGAAGGGAGTGCCCGCTTCGTCCAACTTTCCAGGTGCCCGACAAGATGCTTTAACATGGAAAGATACAGATGGAAATTTTTGGCTATTTGGGGGAAGGGGTGTCACAAGTCAAACAGGCATATCAGCTCAATTGAATGACCTTTGGAAATTCGATCCCACAACTGGCGAGTGGACGTGGGTTAGTGGGCGGGACTATGCCGGGCAGCCCGGTCAAGCGGGCATTTATGGTACGCTGCAAGTAAGTGATGACACTAACGAGCCTGGTGCCAGGTTTGGTGCTGCATTTTGGGAAGGAACATCTGATTTATGGATGTTCGGCGGCACGGGCATTGACAAGACGGGCTCCTTTGGGAAATTGAATGACCTATGGAAATTTGATCTGACTTCGGGACAATGGACATGGATGGGTGGGAGCGATATAGTCGAACAACCAGGAAACTATGGAACGAAAGGAGCTGGCAATACTGCTAACATCCCCGGAGCCAGACAACAGCCATTTTTTTGGACTGATGCCAGTGGCAATTTCTGGTTATTTGGAGGGCAAGGCTTTGACAAACTAAGTACCGACGACGACCTTCAAGATTTATGGATGTATGAAGTCTCGTCAAAAAAGTGGACTTGGGTGTCTGGAGCCGATATTGGGAATGGGGCAGGTGTTTATGATACGAAAGGCGTTGGTAACGAGAGTAATCTGCCTGGTGCCAGGTCAAGTGGTAATTCGTGGATCGACAGTGCAGGCGATCTTTGGTTATTTGGGGGCCTTGGTAATAAAGAAAATGGAGCGAGGGCTTTCCTTAACGATTTGTGGAAATACGAGGTGGGGACTGGGCTATGGGTATGGGTGAGGGGCAACCCGCTGGGTAGTTTAGAAGCATTTTACGGAACAAAAGGTGAAGGAACAGCCACCACAACACCAGGCCCCAGGCAATGGTCAGCTTCGTGGGTTGATGAGAGTGATCAATTGTGGTTATTTGGTGGGATAGGATATACCGTTGGATTTGAGTTCGGTTCATTGAATGATCTCTGGAAATACGATATTTCCTCCGACCAATGGGTTTGGATAAGTGGTACCGACTTATTGGATCAATCGGGGGTATACAGTTTTTACGAAATTGAACTGGATACGAATGAACCAGGTGGCAGAGAGAATGCAAGTTCATGGGCTGACGGCGCTGGCAATCTGTGGATTTTTGGCGGAGTTTGCGACCAGCGTGACGAGGTAACAAACAGGGGAACTTTGAATGATTTGTGGAGATATGATATTGCCACCAGAAAATGGTCGATCATGACCGGGGAAGTTGTTATCAATCAGGCGGGTGTGTACGGTGCCAAGGGTGTTGGATCGGTAAATAATAGCCCGGGATCAAGAGCGGGAGGGCATACCTGGAACGACGGAGATGGCAATTTATGGCTTTTTGGAGGCGTAGAAAAGGAAGGGTTTCAGGGTTATTTTAATGACCTTTGGAAATATGAGATAGCCACAGGTGAGTGGACGTGGGTCAATGGAAGCAACACTAAGAATCAGCCTGGGATTTACGGCACCAAAGGCATGGCAGCCGAGTCCAATGTTCCGGGAGCCAGGGAGTTTGCTATAACGTGGTTTGAAAATGGCGACTTGTGGCTTTTTGGAGGGCGTGGCTTTGATAAAAATGGTACTTCAAACATGCTAAATGACCTCTGGAAGTACGAAATATTGACTGGGCAGTGGACATGGATGAGTGGAAACGATATTGTCAATCAGTCGGGCGTTTACGGAACAAAGGGAACAGGGTCTGTTAACAACTTTCCCGGGGGACATTGGCATTCCACGGGATGGAATGACCAGAATGGTAATCTGTGGTTGTTTGGCGGATATGGCTATGATAAAAATGGTGCTATTTCCGATTTGAATGACCTTTGGAGGTATGAAATCGGAAACGGCAAATGGACTTGGGTAGCAGGAAGTGATATAATCAATCAGCCGGGAGTTTATGGTGAGTTGGAAATAGGAACTTCAGCCAATACACCTGGTTCCAGGTATAATGCTGTTAGTTGGACAGACGTCGCCAATAACTTATGGTTATTTGGAGGCAGAGGAAATGATACAAACACCGCTTCTGATGGGTATTTGAATGATTTTTGGAAGTTTGACATTGGTGAAAATGTCTGGATTTGGATGGCGGGTAGTAATGCCAGGAACAAAGAACCAAATTATGGAAGTCTTGGGGTTTCGTCGGTCGATAACATTCCGGATTCGAGAACAGGGTCGACTGCAGTATCGGACGAAAATAACAACCTTTGGCTTTTTGGCGGTCGACGAAATTATGGTGCAACTTTAAGCAACTGGGGTGAACATAAGGGTGATTTATGGAGGATCTCATTTTCCCCTTTGCCCACAGAGATAATTGGTATTAGCAATGTCACGCAATCATCATTTACCCTTTCATGGGCGGGTGTTGATGGCTTTTATCCGGCAAATGACTATCAGATTGATGTAGCAACGGATGTTGAGTTCACAGAAATGGTATCTGGGTATGAGTCCCTTTCTACGACAAATACCAGCATCGATTTGAGCAACCTTCCCTCGGGGGTAACATATTTTGTTAGAGTGCGTGCCAGCAATGCTGTTGGTGTGTCCAAAAATTCCGGTGTTGGGTCGCAACTCCTTATTCCTGCTAATCCACTTGCATCAGGCGCATCAAATACTGGAAAAACGTCCTTTACTGCCAATTGGAATGCTGTCACAGGTGCTTCCAGTTATTTTCTGGAGGCTTCCACCAATAGCGATATGTCATCTCCTTTGACCGGTTACGATGGCACCGTGGCGATTGCTTCTTCCAACATCAGCGAGGTGCTCACAGGCTTGTCATCCGGCACGACTTACTACTATCGGGTGAAAGCCGGAAATGCAGCAGGTACTTCGGCTGTGTCGAATACCGTATCACAATTGACTTTACCAGCGGATGCCGTTGCTACTGCTGCCACGGCAGTCAGCCAAACGAGCTTTACGGCAAACTGGGAGGGCGTTACCGGAGCAGCTTATTACTTCCTTGAAGTTTCAACCAACAGTGATATGTCGTCGTCGATAGCTGGTTACGATGGCACCACTGCCATTGATTTTCCTGCTACAAGCAAGGCATTGACTGACCTGGAATCGGGCACGACTTATTACTACAGAGTGACTGCAAAAAACGCAACAGGTGCCTCCGCTGCCTCCAATATCATTTCCCAAATCACCATTCCCGCCAATCCGGTGGCCACGGCTGCAACTAGTACTGATCAAACATCTTTTTCTGCCAACTGGGAGGCAGTCACAGGGGCATCCAGTTATTACCTGGAGTTGTCCACTAACGAAGATTTCTCGTCGCCTTTGTCTGGATACGACGGCACTGTGGCGATTGCCTCTTCCAATACCATCAAGGCGCTGACCGGCTTGTCATCTGGTGCTACCTATTACTATCGGTTAAAAGCCGGAAATGCGGCCGGCACCTCTGCTCCGTCGAATATCATCTCACAATTGACCTTGCCGACCGATCCGGTTGTGGGTGCGACTACAACGGTCACAAACGATGCTTTTACTATCAACTGGTCGGCGGTTGCAGGTGCCACAGGCTACCACGTTCAGTTATCCACTGATGATTTTACATCCTTCATTGGCGGAGTCGACGGGAGTATAGCATTGACTGGGACAAGTCTGACGGCCAGTGGCCTGCTACCAGCTACCGCTTACAAATACAGGGTACAGGCCGTCAATGCCACTGGTAGCTCTAACTACTCTGCCCCCGGTAGTCAAACCACCAAAACAGTGAGTCCTGTTGCCTCAGGTGCGACAAACGTTACACAATCGGGATTTACTGCCAATTGGTCGACTGTACCAGGTGTAGTTAATTATTACCTCGAGGTGTCGCCAAATGCCGACTTCTCGTCGCCAGTGGTAAGTTTCGATGGCACGGTAGCTCTTGCACCCGACTTGTCTTCTGTAAGTGTGACAGGATTAATGGCTGGAATAGCCTATTTCTATCGAGTCATTTCAGAAAATACCGGAGGTAGATCAGTACCCTCTAATACCGTATCTCAAATTACCATTCCTGCCAACCCTGTGGCATTTGACACAGCTGAGGAAGACATTACGGCTACCAGTGTCAAAGCAAATTGGAATGCCGTTGCAGGGGTGCTAACTTATGAACTGGAGTTTTCTCTTGACAACTTTGCGACCCTGGTCGAAGAATTCGATCCTTTGGTTGTAGAGTCTGCAACGACCAGTGTTATTGTTTCTGGCTTGTTGGCTCAAACGTCTTACCAGTTCAGGGTGCGGGCACGAAATAGTGCCGGAGTTTCCGGAAACTCCAATGCAGTCTCGGTGTTAACGTTGAATGATGCCGCATCATTACCGCTTGCCCTGTTAGCCTTAAGCTTCTCATCAAAACAAGACAATTCGGCTTCCCAAACACTCAGCATTTCGGTCACAGGAGGCACAGCACCCTATGTAGTAACGGCGAGCCATCGGGGATTGCTTCAAAGTGAAAATACATTAGAAACGCTGTCGGAAATAACACCTGGTAATTACTCCTTCACCATCAGCCCGGAAATGCTGGACGACATGGGCGTGCAGTTTGAAATTACTGCCACCGATGCCAAAGCGAACAAACAATCGAGAACCGGGAGTATTGCCAGGGCATTTGGTGAGGCAGCCAGCCCTGCACTTCCCTTGGAGCGTTTCGGAGGCTCCGCACTGACCTGGAACTTATTCACCATTCCTTATGAGCTTGATAACAAGCTTGTGAGTAATATTTTTGCCGATCTTGACCAAAACAGACATGAGTTCGATTGGAGAATTGTGCGATACCGTAACTCGACCAACGACTATGTGAATTTTAATACTGGCCAGGTGAAAGTGGGGGAGGCGTATTGGTTCAATTCCAAAACAAATGTACGCATTAACGTAGGAGCAGGCCAAACTACAGCTTCAATACCGTTTCCCATGACGCTACTGAAAGGCTGGAACCTGGTAGGGAATCCATACACTGTTCCCATTTCATGGGAACAGGTGTTGACTGACAATCCAGACAAAACCGGCATCGACCCGATCAGGCTTTTTAATGGTACGGCCCTGGTCATTGGAGATGTTGTTCAGCCATTTTCTGGCGGCTTTGTCTTTGCCGAGGAGGCTACTTCTGTAGCCATCGACCCTATTGCCTCCAAACCCAACGGCAGAATCCTGGCTGGAAAAGGCAGTATTGAAAGCACAGATATTGATGATTTGGCATGGTTCATTTCACTACATTTAAGCGACGGCCAGACTACTGCAACTCTAGGCGGCGTGGGTATGCACCCAGATGCGCTGGAGATGAAAGACCGATTTGATGGCATGGCACCGCCCCGCTTTATTCATTACAGCGAGCTGTTTACCGAGCACAAAGACTATTTTTATCCTTACTTCTCCACTGATGTCGTGCCCACCAAAAGCGACCATACCTGGAGCTTTACACTGTCATCCAATAAAGTAGCAGGACCATCTAATTTGACCTGGGACATGGGGGCTTTGCAAGGCAAAGCCTCCGGTCTCTACCTGCTCGACCAGCAAAGTGGCAAGCTGGTGGACATGAAAACCACAGATAGCCACACGGTAGACCTCAGCAAGGGCGATTTCAAGTTTGAAATCTACTTTGCAGGCAGCGGCAATCAGGTGATACCCAACCGGCTGTTGCTGGGCGATGCGTATCCGAACCCGGCCAGCACGCAAACGACCATTCCCATACTGCTGCCAGGTGACGCTAATGAGCTGGTTGACATCGATTTGTCGGTGTTTGATATGAATGGGAACAAAGTGGCCACTCTTGCCAGCGGCAAACACCGGCCAGGAGTGTATGAGTTTACCTGGGATATTGGCACGGCCCAAAAGCGGGCTGTGAGTGGGCTGTTCTTCTACCGGCTGAGCTTTGGCGACAACAGCAGAGTGCCTTTGTACAAAAAAATAATCCTCCGATAATGAAAACCAAAACTCTCATTTCCCTGACGTTATTGCTGGTTGCTTGTTGCCAGCTGGCGGCACAGGTAGTGGTTGACCGCACCAACAAAGTAGCACTGGATTTTACCAAGCCGATCAAGGCCACGGTGTTGCCGGAAATCAATTGGGTGTTGCCACGTTTGGAGTATACCAATAGCGAGGCAAATAAGGTAGATATCAAAGCCAATGTAAGTAGTAAGGTGCCTTTGAAAAAGGTGACACTGTCGGTGCTTACTTCGCTGGATGAGGAGCCCATGGCTTCCATGGATGTACCTTTGATTAGCCCGACGTCTGCCGAGTTTGAGAAGAACATGTACCTGGGTGATGGCCAGAACTATGTGAGGATCACTGCGGAAAATGTGGATGGAGGCATTGTGTCGGACGACCGGTCGGTTATTGTGGGCATGGATGCACTGAAAGACGCCATTGCCATTGACAGAAAAGACTACGCAGTGCTGTTTGCTACAGATAAGTATGACAACTGGAGCGACCTCACCAACCCAATTTATGATGCAAAAGCGATAGGGAAGGAGCTGGAAGAGCGGTATGGTTTTGAGGTAAGGATTGTTGAGAACGCCAGCCAGGACCTGGTTTTCAATACGTTGAGAGAATATGCCCAGAAGAGCTACAAACCGCAGGATCAGCTTTTCGTGTTTTTCGCAGGGCACGGACAGTACGACGAAACCTTCGGTGAAGGCTTTGTGGTAGCTCGTAACTCTATAGCGAACGACCCAGGCAAGAATAGCTATATCAGCCACAGCCGACTCAGAAATATTATTGACAATGTGAAGTGTCAGCACATTATGCTGGTAATGGATGTGTGCTTTGGAGGTACTTTCGATCCGGTGCTGGCCTCATCAAGAAGTATTTACGAGGAAATGGACAACTCTGAATTCATCGTCAAAAAGTTGTCGCTGCGAACAAGGAAGTACCTCACCAGTGGGAGCAAGGAGTATGTGTCCGACGGCACACCCGGCAGTCACTCACCATTTGCTGTAAGGATGCTCGAGGCGCTTAAGACCAGCGGCGGAGGAGACAGGTTGCTGACCATTACCGAAGTAAATGTGTACATGCAGAAGCTACAGACCACACCAAGGTTTGGCTCCTTTGGCGCTGACGACCAGGGCAGCGAGTTTATGTTTATCGCCAGGTGAACAACATGCTGATGATGGTTGCTGATAATAAGCAGCACGCTGTTTAACGGATAATGTAGCAGAACTATTTTTTTGGTGTGCGGCTAACAAGCGGGGCCGCTTTGGGGAAATACCAACTGCTATTTTTTTTGCCTTAGCACCTTTTTTTTCCGCACCCAACCTCTCTTTGCCAGCCTCATGCAAATGTCATATTCCCGACTGACAAAGGTCAGGACATCAGGGATTTGTGGGGAGTACCTTAGCATCACTGACCACCAAAAAAGAGTAAGTCATGAAAAATCTTCTCATACTCGGCGCAGGATCCGCAGGTACAATGATGGCTAATCACCTCTCAAAGAAAATGTCTTTAAAGAGTTGGAGCATCACAATTGTGGACCAATTCGATAAACATTATTACCAACCTGGTTTCTTGTTTCTTCCTTTCGATGTCTACAAGGAAGAGGATGTGTACAGAGAAAGAACAGACTATTTGCCAAACAATATTAATTATGTTCAAAAGGCTATAGATATTATTAAGCCCGAAATAAATCAGGTTGTATTGGCCGACGGGACTATCCTCAAATATGACTTACTGATCATTGCAACCGGGTCACAAATTGCCCCAGGTGAAGTAGAAGGGATGCAGGGCAGCGAATGGCATAAGTCTGTGTTCGACTTTTATACCTTCGAAGGGTCTCGCAACTTACGTGACAAACTACGTGACTGGAAGGGTGGGGATATGGTCATCCATATTACAGAAATGCCCATTAAATGCCCGGTGGCACCCCTTGAGTTTGCCTTCCTTGCCGATTGGTATTTCCACGAAAAGGGGATGAGAGACAAGGTGAACATTTACTATGTGACACCGCTCGACGGTGCTTTTACTAAGCCTGTAGCTTCTTCAAAACTAGGACACTTGCTCAAAGAGAAAGGCATAAACATCGTGCCTGATTTCGCTATAGCGAAATTAGACAATGAAAATAAAAAGATTGTTTCCTGGGACGAAAAAGAAGTATCCTTCGATCTTCTGGTAACCATCCCTACCAACATGGGCGACGAAGTGATTGCCAGGTCTGGCATGGGTGATGATCTCAATTTTGTACCAACAAACAAACACACGCTACAGTCCAGCAATTTTGAAAATGTGTTTGTGATTGGCGACGCTACCAATGTGCCGGCGTCAAAGGCGGGTTCTGTGGCTCACTTTGAGGCTGAGATTCTTACCGAGAACATCATGAGGTACATAAAAGGCGAGCCCCTGAAAGAAGACTTTGATGGTCATGCCAATTGCTTTGTCGAAACTGGTTACGGCAAAGCCATGCTTATCGACTTTAACTATACGACCCAGCCAGTACCAGGAAACTTCCCATTTCCGGGAGTTGGCCCAATGAAACTTCTGAAGGAGAACAAAGTCAACCACTGGGGTAAATTAGGGTTCCGGTGGATTTACTGGAACATGCTGATGAAAGGCCATAGTATTCCTTTCATTACGGCTCAGATGCAAAAAGCGGGAAAAGAGCTGGAGGAAGAAAAATTAGAAACTGTGTAATCGTCATAAAACCAAAAAGATCATGGAAGCTGTAATTGCAAACCGTCCCGTAGAGGTGAATGAACAAGGTTACTTGTTAGATATGAACCAGTGGGACAAGGAAATAGCACGTGGGATTGCTCTTGAAGAGGGCATTGAACTGACTGACCGCCATTTTGAAGTACTCAATTATTTGAGGGAGGAACAAGAGAGTGGCACAGCGTTATCTATCCGCAGGGTTGGTAAATCAGGAGTAGTAGATATCAAAGAGTTCTATGCTCTGTTTCCGGAAGGCCCACTCAAGAAAGCCTCTCGCATAGCCGGTATTCCTAAGCCAGCAAGTTGTATTTAGTCACTTAAAAATCTGAACCATGGAAACTGTAGAAGCACCCGTAAGAGCCCCGGCAAAAAAAGAAAAGAAGCTGAGGAAGATAATGATCATTAATTCAAAGGCAACTATCGACTCTGTGTATGCTGCCCTGATCCTGGCCAACGGCGCAAGGATGGAAGGTATTGAGTCCGAAATTTTCTGCACATTCTTTGGGCTGGAAATGTTGCAAAAAGATAAAATGGATCATTTGCATGTGGCCACCGTGGGCAACCCTGGGTTGCACATACCTACCATGATAGGTGGCCTGCCTGGTATGGAAACACTGGCCAGTACAATGATGCGGAAAGAAATGGACAAGCTGGACATTCCTCCGGTTAGCGAATTTCTCGAAATCTATAAGGCTTCTGGAGGAAAGGTTTTTGCCTGTAAATTGGCCATGGAAATGTTCCACCTGGAGAAAAAGGATCTTTGGGATGATTTGGATGAGGTGTTAACTGTTGGCGATTTTTACAATCGAGCCGACGAAGAGGGCACGCAGATTATTTTCGTTTAACAAGCAAATCCAAACCATCTGATGAGAGCCCGGGTTATCTGAATCCGGGCTTTTATCGTTGTGTATTCGCCTGCCCAGGGTCTATTTCAACTTCCCTTTATAAGTGCGTTTAAACTTCTCGTACCTCGGAATGGAAACTCCCCGGACATAACCACTGCCAGGGTTGTGCTCGATATAATCCTGGTGATACTCTTCTGCCCGATAGAAAGCTTTCAGCTCCATGATTTCAGACACAATGGGCTTGCTGAACATGCCTGAGTTGTCGAAGGTCTTTAACGATTTTTCCGCAATGGCTTTCTCCTCCGGTGTCAAATAAAACAAGATGGAGCGATAAGAATTGCCGACGTCCGGCCCCTGGCGGTCTTTGGTAGTTGGATCCTGGGAGGTGAAGAATACTTTGGTCAGCTCTTCGTAATTAATCCTGGAAGGGTCGTAGTAGACTAGCACTGTTTCAGCATGACCGGTCGTTTCAGTATTCACAAGTTCGTAGGTAGGGTTTTTGGTGTGCCCACCTGCGTAGCCCGACACCGCCGAGTCGACACCTACTACTGCCTCGAAGATGTGCTCAGAGCACCAGAAGCAGCCTTCTGCAAATGCTGCGATGGCTTTTCCGGCCGGCGCCTTTAATTCAACCTGCCTTACGCCGCCGTCATTTTTTGATTTTTGGGCGTCGCAAGAATAGAAACCTAATATAGCGATAAAGAGTGCGGATTTGGCAAGTGTATTTCTCATGATGTTAATAACTTGGTAAATGGCCTATAAGTTTCAAAAAATACCTTTCATTAAAAGTCCCGACCAAGACAGAAGGGGTGCTAAACCATCGTCAACCGGCTACCTGGTTAACCTGTAGAGCAGAACAGCCGCCCTTTTGCTTTGCATGGGTAGCACCTTCAAATCTCCTATTTCATTCACAGTATGGTCATTTTTCCCGCCCATACCCAGACCATCAAGGCCCATTTCAATATACGGAGAGGTAAACGAAATATCTGCCGCTCCGGCATTGCTTGGGTTGACCGGCTCCACAGGCATAAAACCCAGATCGGTGCTCACTTTGCTAAGCTGCTTAAGTAGTGCGTAGTTGCCGTCCGTGGGGGCGAATGGAGGGTAGCCTTCATCAAAAGTGATGGTTGCATTCGTCCTGGGCAGGTGTTTCGCCGCAATTTCTGTCATGGTTTTTTGAGTGCGTTGCAGTTGCTCAGGTGAAATGGTGCGGATGTCGCCTGTGACAATCGCATCCTTGGCCACTACATTGCTTTTTCCGGTGGCCCTTCCGCCATCAATTGACTCGTCATAGCTTACATTGGTTCCTCCCAGTATCATTCCCGGATTGAAAGTGAGGTATTCTTCTGTGCTAAGCGCTTCGTAAAATTCGGTAAGGATTCTGGCGGCTTCGTAAATAGCACCGGCGCCCACCTCCGGTTTGAATACCTGAGAAGAATGAGCAGCATTTCCTGTCACTTTTAGCGTCCAACCTGATGAGCTTCTGCGGGCAACATTTGCTGTGCCTGGATTGCCGTCTCCATTTTCAAAGCCAAGAGCGATATCGGCCCATTTAGCTGCCTCTACCAATTCCTGCTTCGAAAGAGACAGCGGATCGCCACTTAATTCCTCATCACCTGTCATCACCACAGTAATGCTCATGTCCTTCAAAAGGCCTGCATCATGCAGTGCCGACAAGGCTTGAAGTATGATCACGTCTCCTCCCTTCATATCCGCAATACCTGGCCCGCTGGCTGTGGAGTCGTTCAGTACATTGTATTTTTGAAATGGGCTTTCCAATTCAAATACCGTGTCGAGGTGGCCGATGAGTAGAATTTTCCTTCCTTTTCCGCCTTTTGTTTTTGCAACAAGATGTCCGGCCCTGTTCCAGGCGCTTCCTTCTTTCCATTCTACTTCCATGCCAAGGGCTTTGAACCTGGGCATGAGCACGTCGGCGACGGCTTTCACACCATTGAAATTCATGGTGCCGCTGTTGATATTGATGATTTCCTCAAGTAGCTGAAGGGCCTGGTTGTTGTGCTGGTCGATATATTTTACCAAGTGCTTCTCAGCTTTTGATACCTGTCCATTTGCCCAACTCGCACATACCAGCATATAACCAATGACGAGGCCAACCTTGATGTATTTCATAAACAGAAGCTTTTTTGGCAATGATACTAAAATTATGGTTAAGGCTTGAAGGAGAACGGAGCGAAGACCTGTCAATAAAAAAAAGTCACTGCCTTGCGACAGTGACTTCGTCAATATATGATTTAGAGTAGGTTACAATCCTTGCATTTTCCAGCCGTCTCGGTAGTCTCTGCGAACAAACTGGTTAGCTTCATCAAAATTAGTGATTTTCATGTTAGGGCCATCCCATAGGAGCTTGATAAAGCGACCTGGGTAGTCAAACTGGTCGTCTCTGCCACCTGGTCTTTTCTTCTGGATGTCATAGCTTCTTATCGCCAGGTTACCCATCAGGATGCTCTCCGTCATAGGTCCGGCAATATCAAACGGTGAGCTGACCTCCATTTTACCATACCCTGCGATACAAGCCTCCACCCACTGGAAGTAGTGACCGGTTTCAGATCCTCCCGGGACTCTCGCTATCGTTTGAGGCACGTTCACCTCTTTTGTTCTTGAGGTTGGAAGTAGTTGTGGGTTGATGCCATAGGTGCTACACATCATTTTTCCTTTGCTGCCTACCATAATGACACCGTTGCCACCGTCACCCATCATTTCATTTGGCCCGAGCTCCTCAGGTCTTTCCGGTTGAATACCGCCATCCATCCAGTGGAATTTCACGTCTGGCTTTCCACCGGGGCCAGGGAAATTCATAATGACATGAGATGAAGGAGGACAGCTGTCTGGGAAATATCCTCTCTTAAACTCGTCAACATATACACTACCAACGCTACACTCAACAGAACTAGGGTAGCCAAGACCAAGCGTGCGGAAAGGAGGCTCGATGATATGGCAGGCCATGTCTCCGAGTGCACCAGTGCCGTAGTCCCACCAGCCACGCCAGTTGAATGGTACTAATTTGTCAACATAATCTTTTTTAGGAGCTGTGCCGAGCCACAAGTCCCAGTCGAGCTCTTTTGGTATTGGTGCACTTTTCGTTGGCCAGGGAATGCCCTGAGGCCACACAGGGCGGTTGGTCCAGCAATACACTTCTGTGACGTCTCCGATAGTGCCTGCGTTGTACCATTCTCTCATTTGGCGTACGCCATCGCCAGACGATCCCTGGTTACCCATTTGAGTAACAACTTTGTATTTGGCCGCTGCTTCGGTGAGCATTCGAGCTTCATAGATATCGTGGGTCAACGGCTTCTGCACGTATACATGCTTACCCATTTGCATGGCCGCAAGTGCCTGAACTGCGTGTTGGTGGTCAGGGGTTGACACTGATACGGCATCGAAGTTCTTCCCTTCTTTGTCGAGCATTTCCCGATAATCTTTGTAGTATTTTGCTTTGGGGAAATTCTTTCGGGAAGTCTCCGCTCTTCGGTCATCTACATCGCAAAGGAAGGCGATTTCAGCCTTGCCACTTTTTGCAAAATTGGCGATGTCACTCGTGCCTTTGCCACCGGCGCCGATGCCTGCTACGAATAGCTTATCGCTGGGGGCTAGGTGGCCTTTGCCGCCTATTACGTACCGTGGCACTATAGTAAACGCAGCACCTGCTATAGCCGCATTTTTCATAAACGTTCTTCTAGAAGTGCTTCCTGAAGCTGGGGGTGTTATTTTTTTGTGGGGCATTTGAGTATAATTAGAGATATCACAATTTTTCAATTCCTTAATATAATCAAAAATGGTTCTTCACAACGGTTTTATTACAAATGGGGCGTTATGAAATAATGAAGGGATCATAAAAGAGATTATATAAGGGGGATTGGAAGGCAGGTGTAATTTAATGATAGAGGAATAAACAAAATTTGGACAAAATACGTTATATTAGTGGACAAATTACCCGAATATGAAAAAGCCAAGATACGAGCTCAAAGATGACAAGCCAATGGAAGTGAGTGAAGCTGCTCTCGCATACTATGCCCTGCCGGGTAAATTTTCTCCCGGAGCTATTCTGGGCTTAGCTAATGATCAACTTATGGAGCCACTTCAAAGAGTTGCTACCTTTAGGAAAGGGCTGAGCAAAGGTTCTTTTGATAGATTGAAGCAAGTGACAGGCCTCGATTACGAGAATATGGCCAGGGCTTTATCGGTGTCCTCAAAAACACTTCAAAGAAAGGACGTTTTTGATTTAGTACAGTCCGAAAAAATGTACGAATTGGCTACACTTTACGCCAGTGGTATTTCTTATTTTGGGCAGGAGGGCTTCAGAAGATGGATGGAAAGGCCGCTTTTTAGTCTCGGCAATATAAAGCCTATTGACCTCATAGACGTTTCGGAAGGCGTTGATCTACTCAAAAATGAGATAATGCGAGTTCAGCATGGCATTGCTATATGACTATCTATCGAATTGCCAGGACTGAGTTTTGCGACATGTCTGGTGAGGGCGCCAAGATTTACGGGGGACGCTGGAATAGACAAGGTTTTGCGGCCCTTTACGGAAGTAGTTCTGTTTCCTCAGCCTTGCTTGAAAGGCTTACGGTCGATAGCGAGCTCTTTTCTTCGGAGCGCTATGTCTTATACTCGGTGATGGAGCTTGATTGCCCTGATGCGATGGTTAAAAAGTATGCAGCCAGCGATTTGCCCGAAGGATGGGATGCAATTCCACACAGGAGTGTTTCAGAGGAGTTTGGTAGTCAACTTTTAACTGGTGGTTTATTGTGTTTCGGCGTGCCGTCAGTCGTGGACAAAAGTTCTTTAAACTTTATTATCAATCCAATGTCAAGAGATTTTGATAAAATTGACGCAAGGATTCTTCCATTAAGCCTTGATCAAAGGATTGTTCGTGGCTAATGACAGGATAGTACGCCTTGCTAAAGCCCTCTTAAAATAGGCCGGGTCAAACAAGTGGGCCCACCACCACCCTTTACGCTGATTTCCTGACCTTTGTAGGTGATTACTTCGCAGCCAGCTTCTTCGAGTCTTTTTTCTGTTTTTGGATTTCCCTCTACCATCAGGCATTGACGGGGAGCCAGGGCCAGCACATTACAACCCATGGAATCAAACTCTTCTTCCGGCACTTCCACTAAATGAAAGCCTCTTTCTAAAAGCAGATTTCGGAATGCAATAGGCATCAGTGGCGAGTACACAACTGCCAGGTCTTTGTCAACCGGGCTCAATATCGACATCAGGTGAAAAACGTCGGAAGGCCCTCTGTAATGTGGTAATTCAGCTACAACCACCTCAATACCTTTCGGTTCAAGCATCGCTTTTAGCTGAGCAATGCCTTCCAGATTGGTTCGGTAGGTGTGTCCTACGGCGAGGGTTTTGTTGTCGAGCCAGGCTACGTCTCCGCCCTCCAGTGTGCCGGGTGCTATGATTTCACCCAGAATAGCTATGTCATTGTGCACAAAGAATTTTTTTTGTGCTTCAGGCTCCCTGGAACGGGCTTCTTTGCCCATACGGCAAATGATCATCCCGAAGTCGGTGGCTATAGACGCATCCCGGCAGTAAAGCGAATCGATAGACAGCCCTTCGCCGCTATGCAGCCGAATGAGTTCGGTGCCGCAAGCTTTCAGCACTCTTTCAAACTTCTCATATTCTTCGTTTGCAAGAGCGAAGTCCGGCTTTTGCAGATAGTTTAATGCCCGCCATTCCTGGTGTACTTTTGCTTCGCTGATAAACGCTTGCACGGCAGGCTTGATGACTAATTTTGTAAGCTTACCAAATTCCGAATGGGTAGTTTGACTCATATCTCTTTTGTTCTGTTAATGCTAACATAAATCGGGATGCCTAACAATAGCGACACAAAACCCCAGGCAATGCTCTCCTGGCCTGCACCAATCATTGCCCACATTCCGTATGCAAATGCGAGCAGACCCAGGCAAATATCCCAAAAACGTTTTGCTGGAGAAACATCCTGGTTTCGGTTGACAATCAAAAAAGACGCTGCTGAGAAAAGATAGGGTACAAGGACTGTAGTGGCAGTTAAAAGGATGAGGAACTCAAAGGCACCGGCCATTCCCCTGGAGTAGTTCATTACCAACAATATCGAAACGATTACACTTCCGATGATGAGGCCAACAGCTGGGGTGCCGTTTTTATTTACTTTGGCAAATACTCTCGGGAAATCGCCATTTTTTGCTGCGGCGTAGGGGGTTTGTCCCTGAAGCAGAATCCATCCGTTCAGCGCCCCAAAAGTAGATATCAGTGCCCCAATCGTGATGAGGTAACGGCCAGGATCTCCCCAAATCAACCCTGCGGCATCGGCGAACGGGGCGTTGGAATGTTGAAGCTCGGAAGGGGGGATCATTCCCATGAGGGCAACCGAACTCAAAATGTAAACCCCTGTGGTAATCAAAGTGCCAAGCATGGTAGCTTTTGGAACTGTGATCTCCGGGTTCCGGGTACTTTTTCCGGGGATAGTTGCTACTTCCAGCCCCATGAACGCAAAAAGAGTGATAGTGGCGGTGGTGGTGACTGCGCTGAAATTACTTGCCTTGCTAATGTTGAAAGGGTGAAAATTGCCAAAATCGACATAAAACAAACCGGCAATAGTTACCAATAATAAGGGAGCTAGCTTTAGCACAGTGGTGATTAGTTGCACATAGCCAGCTTCTTTTATGCCAAGGGTATTTACCCAGGTGAGCAGCCATACGACAGCCAGGCTCACTGCCAGGGAGTAGCTGGAATTATCGGCAAGCTGGGGGATAAGCACCGACAGGTAGCTAACGAAGGCCACCACTATGGCAGCGTTGGTAGCCAGTATGGATATCTGGTAGCCCCATGAAGACAGAAAACCTGCAAAATGCCCCAGGCCTTTGGTGGCATAGGTGTAGGGCCCACCATCTTCATTAGGGAATCGCCGACTGAGTCGGACAAAAACGAGAGCAAGAAAAAGTGCACCAATGGATGAAACCACCCACCCAAGCAGGCTGATTGCCCCATAGGCAGCCAGGGCTACAGGCAGGAAGAAAATACCCGAGCCTATCATATTGCCGACGACGAGGGAAGTAGAAGTCCAGAGCCCTATTTTCTTTTCTTGCGACATAAGTGGGTCATATTGATAGGCAAGTTAGTTGAATAGGATGCGCAGCCCCGGATTCCGTCGAAATTAGTAAAAGATGAAGGTTAACCAAACCCATATTGAGTAGGCGAGGCCGGCAGCAAGAAATCCCACACCCAACCACCTGTATTTTACGAAGCTCAGCCACATGTACACGCCAGTTAGTACGAATATGAGCAGGGCCAGGCTGGCGAGATCCATCAGCAGGACATACAAGCTATAGGCAGGCGAACCACCATATTTGTGCAGCCTATGGTAAGCCGTGATGCTTCCCATGGTGTTTCTATCAGATACTTTGACGGTTGCTGTGGTATGGGTGCTGTCAAAGTAAACGATCGTTTGCCGCAGCATACTTTGGTATTCGTAGTAAGTGGTGCCTTTGTTTGTCCAAGAATTGTGGAAGCGGCCGCTTATTTCCAGTTTATTTTTTAGTTGTTTGTACAGCTCCTCATTGCTCACTTCCGGCTTTTTCATGGAAATGGTCTTGATGTCAGGCGCAGGCTTCTCCTGATCAAACCATTGCGGGTTGTTCATCAGGTAGCCGGTGACAAAATACATCACCAGAAACGTGATGGTGATGAAGGCAGCATACATATGGATCTGCCTGATAAGTTGATAGAGGTTTACCCGGCGAGCCATAAATAGGTCATTAGAATAAAGGACATAGAAAGGCTTCCGATAAGCCAAAAGGCCGAAGATTTCGACCTCGATTTGCTGATCCACCAAAGGTAGATACCACTAAGCACCCAAAAGAGCAGGGAATACACGGTCAGGTCCTGATAGAGCCCCCAGCCGTTGATCCACCAAGGCGCCCCGGGGATTTTCTCATGAAGTCCATGAAGTCCTTTTAGCCTCGATATAAACCTCGTGGAGTTAGTGGTAAGCTCAATTTCCGGTATGCCCCAGGTGCCGGTCATTCGGAAATCCCTGCCGAGGTTGCGCACATTCACGAGAAAGCCCGATGAGTCTATATGTGACTCCCACGGGATGAACCAGCCCATGAGTTGGAGAGAGTCACGAAGTGCCTCACCCAACTCCCGTGGGGTATTAAAGCTCTCTTTGTTCAAAGTAATGGCTAGTTTCTCGGATTTGACCGGGGTAAACTCCTCTTTTAATGAGATATGGTTGAAACTGAGAGAGGACAGTGCGAAAATAAGCAGGTAAGGTGTGCAAAAAAGCCCCAGGTAGACATGAAACTGCAAGAGGTAATTTTTCACCCTCATAACTACAGCTTGAAGAATATCTTCCTTTGGTAAAGCCAATAGCACAGGTACCAGGTGAAGACCCAGGCCGCCAAAGCCGTAAATAAGGCTTGCCAATGTTCACCTGCGCCGAGCAAACCGGTGAAGCCGCCAGCGAAGACTGCCAGGGTCTTATTGAGCCATTGGTGGCCAACCGTTTCAAAAAAAAGGTAAATGAATATGGAGTTCATTCCCACCACAGTGGCTACCAGTACCGCCCGTTGTCTTTTCTTGATGTCGACCCACCAGAAAAGCCCGGCCACAATAAGGACCACCCAGCCAGCAGAGGCAATGGTGAACGAGCTGGTAGCGATGCGCTTAATAATGGGCGTGATGCCTGTCCAATCCATGGCAAACCCGACGAGTAAAAAGCCAAGTCCGGCAAGGAGAAGCCATTTTAACTTTGTTGCACTTGGCTTGTCTTCCATCAACCATTTACCTATCAACACGCCCCATATGGTGTGTGCAGCTGTAGGGATGAAGTTGATTGTGACCCATCCGCCTTTGTTAATTTTGCCCATCAGCACCATGTCCATAAAATTGCCGAAGTTGCGCTGATCAACGAATGGCTGGTCGAAGCCTGGTATTAAAACGAAGCGATACAGAATTTCCGTGAGCATCAGCAACCCAATGGATATAGCGAATTGGAATGCAAATGACTTCCTAATAATCAGGTAAGCAATAAGTGTGGTTACCGACAGTTGGGTCAGCACATTCCAAAGCTCCCAAACCAGTTTGCCGCTGTACACACAATGCAGTGCCGTACCGGCTATCAGCAACTTGAGGCACCTGATAAGTATGTGCTTCCAATTGTCTTCCCAGCTAATGCCCTTCCTTTCTTTCTGCAGGTAAGAAAGGTACATGGCCGTGCCTGCCATGGTCATGAAAGCGGGTTGTATCAAGTCCCAGAAGCGGAGGCCGTTCCACGGGTGGTGGAAAAACTGGAGCATGATATAGCTGCCGAAAAAACTTTCCGGGCTTAGCTCGTGGATGGAGTCCCATACCCGACAAGCTTCGCCTGCAAGTAATATCATTATTAGCCCCCTCATAACATCGAGAGATACCAGTCGCTGGTTTGCTAGTGCGGGCGTTGACATAGCTTAATTCAATTTGTCAAGGATGTGGTTGATAGCTTTTGGTGTCTCGCTGATGGCCTGCCCCACGCTGTCGGTAAGTGATTGCTCGAGGGCTTGCTTTGCAGGAAGTGCATCCATTCCAAATTCTTCAAGCACGTTAGCTGCATACACCCGGGTAATCGCTCTGGGAGATTGCAGTTCGGAGACGCAGATATCAAGCGCTTCTTTCTTAACTCCCGATTTGTAAAGGGCTTCAGCGACAGCCAGCCGCACACTTGCCGAGGGATCTTTAGCCATTTTGAGCAGAGCGGCTTTTGTTTCGGGTGATTTGTCCTCCAGTATCATGGTGCCGGTAACTGCCCAATACCTTACGGCTGCGTTGGGGTCATCAAGCCTCTTGATCAACTCAGGCAGCGCAGAAGGATCACGCATACTTGCCAGGTCGGCGGTTTCAATCACGTAGTCCATCCGGAAGTCTTTGCCTCTCACATAGTCGAAGACAGGCTGCACTTCCGATATTTCGGCCGTCATTGGCTCCGGCAGGAAGTTGGCATCGCTGATCTCTTTTACCCACTTTAGGTTTTCATTGCGAAGCTCCATCAAAGTATTAGCATATGCCGGGTCTGCTGCCAGGTTGTTGATGTTGTCCGGATCTTTTGCAACGTCGTAGAGTTCTTCGGCAGGCCTTGGCAGCCAAAACCTTGATTGCACGTCATTCAATTCACCATTTTTAAAAGCCTTTTCCCACGAAGGCATAGAGCGTGCCAGCCATAGGTAGTAAAGGTGCTGGCCATTGGGCTTGTGAGGCATGTAGTTCCTGATGTACCTGAACTGTTTGTCTCTCACACTTCTTACCAGATCAATTCTCTCATCCATTCTTCCCCGGTAAGCATGGGCATATTGCTTAGGTTCCGCCTGCTGGCTACCTAAAAACGGCTTGCCCTGCATATAGTCAGGCACTGTAACGCCTGCCAGACTTAGAACGGTTGGGCCAAAGTCCACAAAGTTAACCAAACGATCAATTTTAGAGCCTGCTGCTGATGGTGCCAGGTGCTTGTACTTCTCCGGGAAGTTGATAATCAAAGGGATGTGAAGTCCTGATTCGTACATGAATCGTTTGCTTCTGCCCAGCACTCCGCCATGGTCGGAGTAGTAAAAGACAATGGTGTTTTCGGCTTCACCACTCTTTTTCAGGTCGGCCAGAATGCCAGCCACTTGAGAGTCCATTTGCTGTATACGGTCGTAGTACTGCGCCCAGTCGTGCTCCATGTCTTTGGTGCGGGGATGGTACGGAGGCATCGGGACCTTCGTAGGATCATGCTTCAACTCTCCCCAGGGAATCGAATCATGGATTTGACTTTCATGAGTAATGAAAATATTCTGTACGTGGAAGAAGGGTTGGCCTGGCTGCCGGTTCAGGTAAGTCGCTGTGTTGCTTGACTCGTCCCAACATTCAGGTTGATCTACTGTATTGTAATCCTTCTTTGAGTTATTGGTGGTGTAGTAGCCGGCATCTCTTAGATAGTTAGGAAAGAAACGCATGTAGTCCGGTATGGGGTAGGGGCTGCGCATAGGTAGCGTGCCAAGGGAATTGCTATACATGCCTGTGATGAGCGTCGACCGGGAAGGGGCACACACTGGTGTGGTGGCAAAGGCGTTAGTGTAGAGAACGCTAACGGCCGCCAGGGAATCGAGAGTGGGAGTGGTAGCGAAATCGTCGCCATAAGCACCAATAATGGGGCTATTGTCCTCACTGACAATCCATAGTATGTTGGGTGGGGTTAGTTCTTCTTTTTGCTCGCATGACCAAAAAAGACTAGTCATTAGGAGTAGGGTAATTAGGCTGCCTGGCTTTGCTTTATCAGCTAACATAGAGGTGTAGGTGTAGTTACAATCCAAAAGATAGCAAAAAGAAATTACAGGGTGGCCTGAAGATTGAGAAACGGCAAACACGATCCGACGAATCACTCCGAAAATAAAAAGAAAAAGCCGGGCAAATATGCCACGGCCTTTATCCCTACCAAACTTAAATTATTCGTTTGCGCCTGATTCAGGCTTAATTTCCTCTGCCTCTTCTAGGGGCAGCAGCAGGAGCTGCAGCAGGGGCACCGCCTCCATTGCTATCACCACCGTCACCACCATCTTTCAGGTCGTCGTTTTGAATGGATTTTCTTCTGCGCTGTGGGCCATCAGTAGTTATTTTACCAATGCGATAGCTGAAGTTCAACGAGAAGCTTAGGTTATTTCTGATATCGACACTGTTTTGTACGATGATAGGAGTGATGGTTTCGCTCTTCACTTTGAGCTTGGGGTTCAGGAAGTTTTGCACGCCAAGGCCAATGCTTCCACGCTTGTTGTTGAAGTCTTTCTTCACGCCCAGATTGTACATCCCAAACCCACCTCTGTAGCCCTGTAGCTCAGTTCTTCTCAAACGGAAAAAGCTAAACATCTGCAAGCCATATCCGTTGCCCAGGTCGTAGTTTCCGAAAAACCGTCCACTGATCACAATACCCGTATTACTGGCATTGTAAATGGGGTCAGGGTTATTGTTAGAAAGCACTGCATAGTACACATCTGAACCACCATTCAGCATTAGCTTTCCAAAATTGATATTGGCGGAAAGGTTGATGCCGTAAGCATCTTCCTGGCCGATATTCTGGTAGGTGGTTCTGATGGTGTCGCCTCTTACATCACGCACGCTACTGATGGCGCCAGTGGTGTTGCGGACGAAAAGTGCTGTCTGCACAGAAGACCTTTTGAAGTAGGAGCTGTAGCCCAATTCATAGTTGTTGGTGTATTCAGGGTCTAGTTCGGGGTTTCCAATTGAGATGTTCAACGGATTAGAAGCTTGTATGTTAGGGTTCAGAAACCTGATAGATGGGCGTTGTATTCTTCTGTTGTATCCCAGTTTTACCATGTTGCCGTTTTCCAGTTTCTTTGACAGGTTAACGCTTGGCACAATAACACCGTAAGATGGAATGTCGATGTCACTTTCAGTCTTGGTAAAAGCGGTTATAGTAGTGTATTCGTATCTGGCGCCTGCTTTCACGCTGTAGTTTTTAGGCAGGGTGGCAGTGTACGACAAATACCCTGATGTAATTCCCTGTCTGTAATCCAGGTTGTTGTTGAGTGTAGTCCCTTCCAGCTGCACGTAGCTGCCATTTTCACCATCGGCGCTGAGGTAAGTGTAGTCGCTAACAGCGGTTCTCATGATTTGCTTGGCGCCATATTCAACTAGCTGTTTGTCACCAATAGGGCTGGTGTAGTCAATTTGCAAAGTGGTTTCTTCGTCATAGCTGTCGTTGAGGTTTTTTAGCCTGGTCAACAGTGTTTCATCGTCTACATCGTAATTGTAGTTAGTGAAGTCATTTGTTCGGTCGTTTATACTCCACATACCCATGATGGTCAGTTCTTTCTGAGGCTTATCAAATACGTGAGTGTATGCCAGGCTTACATCAATATTATTCGATAAATCCTTTGTTGTAACATCCTTTAACGTTTCCCTAACTAAAACACCGTCCTGAAAAGATTGGCTGGTTAGGTCGTCCTGAGTGCCCCTGCCATTTCTGGCTCCCAGCTGTACTGATCCGGTCAGATAGTTTTTCTCATTGAAGTCATAATCAAGTCCAAAAGTGTATCGTCCAAATAGCCTGTTGGAGGTGGTGCTCGCTTCCTGGGTGGTAAAGGTTTCTACACCGTTGCTGATGGTAGTTTGCCTGTTTTCAAAACTACCTGTGGTGTTGTACTCTGACCTGCCGAAGCCACCCAGCGAAAGTCCCAGCTTCTTGGTTTTCAAAGCTCCATTCAGCCCCAGGTTTGAGCCTCGGTAGCCCACCCCTGTGTTGAGGTTAAGTGTGGCGCCCTGCAGGTTGTTCTTTTTGGTGATGATGTTAATAATTCCCGAAGTTCCTTCTGCATCATATTTAGCTGAGGGAGAGGTGATAACCTCAACTGACTTTATTTCGTCTGCGGGGATTTGCTTTAAAGCATCAGCAATATTGGCTGCCATGATTGCTGACGGCTTGTTGTTGATTAACACCCTAATGTTTTCATTGCCACGAAGGCTCACGTTGCCGTCCATATCCACTGAAAGCATTGGCACACGTCTTAGCACGTCAGTAGCGTTGCCGCCTCTCGTGGTCGCATCCAATTCGGCATTGTATATAGTCCGGTCGACTTTTTCTTCCACCATGTCACGCTGGCTCACGACGGAAACTTCCTGCAGTACCTCGGTGGCAGATCCCAGCTTGATAACGCCAAGATTTACCTTATCTTTTTTGTCTTCAACAGTGATGCCTTCAATTACCTGCCTTTCATAGCCGATGAAAGAAATAGCTACGTTGTACGTACCAGGTTCAACCTTTGAGATTTTGAACTGACCTTTGTTGTCGCATACAGCGCCGTCGATGGGCTTGTCCGTCGCAGGGTCGATAAGCGAAACCGTGGCAAACTCTACTGGCTGATTTGTTTCAGTGTCCAGTACAACTCCCTCAATTTCGCCGTTTCCGGCATCAGTTGCGGCTGCAGGCATGCTTCTGTAGCTGGCCTCCCCAGGAGCCTGCATAGGCGTATTGCTTATTGCTGCCGGCTGGGCTACGGCAAGTCCTACGCTGCCAATTGTAAACATGATGGTTAGAAGCTTTTTCATGCTAAGGATCCTATTTGACTTTATGTTGTATGTTAGTTTCATTACTTCACTGATTTTTTGTTCAGGTATGCCTGAAATGTTTCTTTATATGCGTCTGCAATCGTGATACCCACCTGTCCAATGACCACTTTGTTTCTTTCTATCAGGTCAATGCGGTCTAGTCTCACAATAAAAGACCGGTGTATTCTCATGAATTGTTGAGATGGAAGCTGCTCTTCCAGAGATTTCAAGCTCATCAGTGTCATGACGGGCCTTGTTTGATCCTGAAGGAATATTTTTGCGTAGTCTTTCAGCCCTTCGATATAAAGCACCTTCTGCAAGTCGATTTTTACCAGTTTATATTCTGATTTGACAAAAAGGGCATTGGGATCGGTTTCCGAGCTACCGCCTGAAGTCACCGATATCCATTCTCTGGCCTTATTTGCTGATTTCAGAAACTCCTCGTAGTTAAATGGCTTAAGCAAGTAGTCTATTGCGTCGACTTTGAAGCCTTCCAGAGCGTATTCTTCGAACGCTGTTGTGAAAACGACCTTGGGGCCATTTTTCAAAGATCTCGAAAGTTCCATGCCAGTAAGCCCAGGCATTTGAATATCGAGAAACAGTAAATCTATTTTTTCAGCGGCTATTTTTTCCAAGGCCTCATACGCACTACTGCATTTTCCAGCCAGCTCGAGAAAAGGCGTTTTTTCCACGTAGCTCTCAATAAGGTTGAGTGCCAATGGCTCATCGTCGACAATCAGGCAGCGGATCTTTTTCATAGCTTAATTTTTAGCTCTGTTTTGTAAATGCCGTCCGCTACATTATGCTCAATGCTGTATTTACCTGCATACATCAAGTCCAGCCTTTTTTCAAGATTGACCAGCCCTATGCCCGAACCACTTTTGTCATCGATAGTTTTGGGCAGGTTAGGGTTTGCAACTGTAAACGTCACTTCGCCCTCTGCCATTGCCAGCTCAAACTCAATGACTCCTTTTGCAGAACCGCTGGCCCCGTGTTTGAAGGCGTTTTCCACAAGTGGAAGGAAAAGAAGTGGGGTGATGGTGGCACCCTCCTGCACCTTGCTAAAATTCTTTTTCACCTTGATGTTAGCCGGAAGCCTTATCTCCATCAGGTCAATGAACTTCTCCAGAAACTCCACTTCTTTTACTAGTGATACTTTGCCTTCCTTGGCCTCGTAAAGCATGTAGCGCATCAGCTTGGCCAGGCTGTGAATAGTTTCCTTCGCTTTTTCAGGAGAACTGTCTACAAGCGAGTATATATTGTTAAGTGAGTTGAAGAAAAAGTGAGGCTGCAACTGATACTGAAGATAGGTGAGCTCTGAATGCAATTGTGCATTTTCGGAGTTTCTCCTTAGGTTTTCAGATTCAATCCACCTTTGCGTCATCCTCACTGCCATGCTAAGTCCAATAGTGATGATGGCCGTGATTGACTCCCAGTAAACTGAGAATATTTTGAAACTTGATGAGTGAGGCCGATCATGGCTTTCAAAAAAGATTTCTCTGATTTGACTGTGTAAAAAAATGCAGACTGCCACTAGCAGTATGTTGGAAACAATAAATCGCAGCCCTTTTCTGTCGAAAATGAATTTTTCAATAAAGATGAAGTAGTTTACATAGAAAATGATGACGGAGAATCCCATTGGCGCCCAGGTTCTGCGTGCCACAATGCTTATGTCGAGTGTGTCGCCATAAAAAACGAAGACGGGAAAGAAAAACAGAATGAACCATACTCCAAAATGGAGGAGTATTCTCAAGTTCTTTCCGTTGGTTTCTATTATTGCCATGCGATGATTTTTACACTGATGACAGTGTCAACAGCCTATTAAACATACAAAGATGGCTTAGAGTTGGCCTGTAACATTCACTAATGGACGTAGGGAGGGAATTTGAGGAAGAATGGCTGATTTTTGAGGATGGTTTTCAAGCAATTCCCTTAAAAAACGAAAGTGAAGCCCGTTTCCAGACTTCACTTTTCAAATTTTCAGGACGGGAAATGTGGGAGTGTTAGTACACTCTGCCTATCATCTCATGTTCTACAATGGCTCTTTTCAACTCGAGGAAGTCGACTTCTCCCTGGTGCTCGTACACCACTTTGCCTCCCGGCTCCACCAGTGCTGTGTAAGGCAATGCGCCGTCCCAACCGTCACCAAACGCCTCAACCATAGCATAGTTGTCGCCGCCTGTAAATAGGTAGTTAGGCACTCCTGATTCTTTTTTGTCAAGAAACTCGAGCACTTTGTCTCTCTTTTCTGGCTTATCGGCCGAGATGGATACAAATTCGAAATCACGGGCGCCATACATGCGCTGAATAGCAATGAACTCGGGGTACTCGAGCATACAAGGGCCGCACCAGGTAGCCCACACATTGATAAGTCTTAGCTTTTTCGAGTTGTCATTTTTTAGCAAAGTTTTGATTCCAGCCAAATCGATGTCTTCAACTTTTACCTCTCTGCTGTTCCAGTCCTTGTCCACCCGCTCTCTCATGTCTGTTTTCCATCCCCACTTTGTGGAGCAGCCGAAGACTTTTGTAACCGGCTCAGCAATAGGTTTTCCTTCAAGGGTAGCGTCTATGGCAGCCCTAAGATCCTCTGAGTTGGTGGTGCCGGGCTTTTCTACTTTGTCAAGACGACCATTGTAGGTCAATACTCTGTTGCTGTCGAAAACGAAAGCGTGAGGAGTAGCCACCGGGCCATATTGCAGAGAGGCTTCTTCAGTGTCGCCGTCGTACAGGTAAGGAAAATTGTAATCCATATAGTCGGCTCTGAGTTGCATAGCCGTATAGTCGTCGTTCAGGTCGGTGTACCCTAGTTCTTCGTAGAGTAGTCCCATAGGGCTGTTGGGCGAAATGGCTATCAGCTTCACACTTTTGCCTTTGTAATCGTTTACAACAGCTTTGATACGGTCCTCGTAGGCCTGGGCAGTAGGGCAGTGATTACATGTGAAAATGATCACAAGCACACTGGCCTCACTGAAATCATCAAGGGTGTAGAACTTTCCATCAACACCCGGTAGGTTGAAGTCTGGTGCTTTTGCTCCTATTTCCAGCGTTGTTACTTCTCTTTTGGCGATGAACTGCGGGTTGGCAACAAAAGCGGGCTTCATTTCACCCGATGCTTCCGTTTCAGTGGCTTCGGCACTTTGGCTTTCATTTTTATTGCTTTGGCATGCAGAGAATATTGTGGCGAACACAATAACGGCAGCAAATGAATTCTTTAGAATTTTCATAGTTTCAATAATAACAATATTAGGACGGTTTCGTGTCTGTCGATTTTTCGAACTTATCAATAACTTTGGCCAAAGGCAATGAAATGTGATGGTAGGAAGAGAAAATCATTGGGGAATGGGCAAAATACCCCCTAAACAGAAAGAGTGGACAAACGTCCACTCTTCATTTTGATTATGTAATAGTCCACCGATTTTTTAGCTCTCTTCTTTTTTGAACACGTCGTTGAACTCCTTTTTTACATTGTTGACAACCGTGGTTGCATCTTCTTTGATGCCATTCCAATTGTCTTTTGTTGCCTCTTTCACGTCCTCCAGTTTGGACTGAAGCTGCTCTTTTTGATCATTGAGTTTTTCTTTGAGCGTTTCGCTTTCTTCATCCATCTTGTCCTTCAAACCGTCGAGCTTCTCATCCAACTCGTCAATCTGATTTTCAATTTTGGCAGTAAGCTTCGCCTTTTCAACTTTGATCTTATCAGTCGCATTTTCTACCGCTTCTGTTGCATTCTCTTTCATGTCCTCAGCCTCTTTTTTTGAGTTCTGGGTACAACTAAAGAACAACATCGACAGTATAGCTGACATCAATACACCTCTTAGAATTTTCATAGTTTTTAATTTAAAATTTATAACTGGTTACAACTAGTTATAGCGTTTTTAAAACTATTTTGTTTCATTCATGAGCGTAAGTGTCTGATTTTTAGGGGATAACGAATGGGTGGTTTAAAGCTTTTTCCAGCGTTCCACTGTGTTTGGCACGGGATCAATTGTTTGCAAATATTCGTAAATGGCCCCTAAGTCCTGCTCGGTCATGCCAGCGTACATGGTCCATGGCATCACAGTTTGGAACTCGCCTTTTGCCATATCTACATCAGGTAGCACGTAGGTGGTGTCGGTGTAAAGCTTGAACCGCTGGATAAAGGCAGCTTTTGTCCACTTGCCTATGCCCGTTTCGTGTGGGGTAATGTTCATGGACGATACCATATAGCCGTTGCCCATGTTAAATTCAAAGCCGCCCGCAAAAAGCTCACCTACCACTGTTCCGTTTTCCTGCTTGGTGTGGCATTCGGCGCAGCCTGCGGCATTTGCCACATAGGCGCCATACTCGACTACATTTTTTGGATCTGGCATTTTTTTAGGGCTGGCTGCCGCTGGCATGGTGTTGATAATGAAATTGACCGGAAAATCGGCAGCAGACGGGTCCGGGTCAAATGCTATTGGAGAGAGTGAGCGGACGTAGGCGATAATCGACTTAATATCCTCTGTGTCCATTTTGCCATAGTATTTGTAAGGCATGACTGGGAAGAAGGCCGTTCCATGCTTGCTAACGCCTGTTGTAATGGCTCTGAAAATTTCGCCGTCCGTCCAGCCTTCCAAATGATGAGGTGTGATGTTTTTCGAAACAAAACGACCCGGGAAGCCAAAGCTCTGATCAAAAAGTTCACCGCCTCTGCCTTCTGTGCCAGGTATAGGAGGTCCGGCAAATTTGCTCCAGTCACGTGTGGAGTGGCAATCGATACAAACGCTCACGTGGTTAGCGAGGTAGCGGCCTCGTTCAATTTGCTGTTCGGTGCCTTCAACTGATATCTCGGGGGCAGGCCCCACGTCAGGAAGTGCAAATTTCAGGTAGGACAAGCCTGACGCAATTATCAGGATTAACAGACTGATGACGATAATCGTCACCTTTAGAATCTTATTCATATTAGATAGAGTTGGTTAGCTTACAAAAATGTCCAAGGCTGGAAAAGCATAAAAAATTGTCTCCAAAATACGACATCGGAAATTAAAAACGAAAGGGTATCGAACCGATTGCTAGCTAAGGAACATTTCCTGCATGGCTTTCCAAAGCTTTCCTTTTAGTGCAATGGCTTGTTCGAGGGCAGCCAGGCTATCGGAGGCCAGGTACTGCTGGCCATCTCTTTTGATAACGGAGTATTTAGAGGTAGAGACCGGCAACTCCACGCCGAAAGAGAGCACCTTGCTGAAGGAAACTGTTTGCGCCGGATTGGCTTTGTAATCCGATTCGCTGATGAGCACAGCACTTCTCAGGTCTATGCTAACTGCCGCTGTGATTTTGGTCAGCAGCTCTTTCTGCGACGCTTCGAGTGCCTGAAAAGGTTGTTTGAGAATGATCAGCGTGTTTTGTTTGGGAGCGGCTGCTTCAGCCATTGCGGCTTTTGTCTCCTCCGGTTTTGTGGCCTCAACAGGGGCTGGCTTTTCTGCCGGAGCCTGAGCACTTTGCTTTTCACCAATCAGGTAAAGCTCTTCAGTAAACAAAGCTTTCAACGAAGCCGGATGGAGATCAGCGCCCATAGTGATTTAGCTTAGGTCTTCAGGTTTTAACTTAAAAATAGACTTCAACTCTACGGCATCCTCAGGCTTCATCCTTTTTGCCAACACCAGCCTCAGCTGACGGCGGCGAAGGGCACCTTCGTAGAGTTCCTTTTCAAATTCCGTTTCTGGAGTCAACTCCGGCACATCAATTGGCCGGCCGGTTTGGTCTACAGCCACAAAAGTGAAAAAAGCCGTGTTGCTGTCAATTTTTTTATTGCCTGGGATGTCTTCTGCTGTCACCTGGATATATACTTCCATCGACGAGTTGAAGGCTCTTGTAACTTGTGCTTTAAGCGTCACAACGTTCCCCAGCCGAATCGGTTTGCCAAACGAAACGTTGTCGACGGAAGCTGTTACCACTATGCGGTTTGAATGCTTTTGTGCCGCAATGGCGCTTACTATATCCATCCAGTGCATCAGCCGACCTCCCATGAGGTTGTTGAGCGTGTTGGTGTCGTTGGGCAACACCAGCTCTGTCATGACTACTTCCGATTCCTTTGCACTCTTTGCTTTTTTTGCCATCTCGTTATTTTTTGCCCCAGCCATGCTCGCCCAGTAATGGCACAAAGCTAAAATTATCGAAAGTTTCTTTCACCAGTTTGTTGCCTTCTTTTTTGGTTATCCGAATCATTTTTTGGCTTTTGTCGTCACCCACAGGTATCACCAGCCTGCCTCCCGGCTTTAGCTGCTCAACAAGTGCGGTGGGAATTGTGGGCGCTCCGGCCGTGACTAAAATAGCGTCGAATGGAGCAAAGTTAGGCATGCCCTTCGACCCGTCTCCCTGAAAAAAATGGGCCTTATATCCCATGGAGGGGAGAAACTTACGAGTTCTCTCATAAAGCACTTTGTTATATTCAATGGTGTAGACTTCAGCGCCAAGCTCCAATAAAATGCAACACTGATAGCCAGATCCGGTGCCAATTTCCAGGACTTTACTTCCTGGACCTGCGCCCGTTAGCTGTGTTTGAAACGCTACGGTGTAGGGCTGAGAAATGGTTTGGTCTTCCCCAATGGGAAAGGCTTTGTCCTGATAGGCGTGTTCTACAAAGGCGTTGTCGAAGAAAAAGTGGCGAGGTACTTTGCCAATGGCGTCGAGCACCATTTTGCTCTTAATCCCTTTTTCAATTAACGTATTTACAAGTCCTCTTCTTAGCCCTTTGTGCCTGTAGCTGTCTTCCATTCTGATGGCAATTTAATTGAATTGACAGTACGGGGCACAGAAGGCGATCAGTTTTGTTCATTACTTTTGAAAGATATTGGAAAAGGCTACCGTGGGGAGCTTCTGCCAGTTAAATTCGCTGGATAATTAATAATTGAGATGTTTACAGGGATTGTTGAAACTACCGGGAAAGTAGAGAAGATAGAAAAGTATGGATCCAACTATACTTTCACAATCGAAAGTGCGATTAGCCCCGAGCTAAAGATTGATCAGAGTGTGTCTCACAACGGTGTTTGCCTGACGGTGATTGGCGTTGCCGGTAGAGCGCATCAGGTTACGGCTATCCACGAGACAATGGAGAAGACGGCGCTGGGGTTGCTAAAAGAAGGCGACCTTGTTAACCTGGAAAGATGCATGCTGGCCAATGGTCGGTTCGATGGTCATATAGTGCAAGGCCATGTTGACCAGGTAGGCGTTTGTATAAGCAGAACAGAAGAAGACGGCAGTTGGCTGTTCGATTTTAAGTATGATGACGCATTGGGCAATGTGACTGTCGAAAAAGGCTCTATTTGCATCAATGGTGTAAGCCTGACTTGTTTCAACTCAAGAAAAGGGGAGTTTAGGGTGGCTATAATTCCCTATACTTTTGAGCACACAAATTTCAAAAATATCGACAAGGGTACTAATGTTAATCTTGAATTTGATATTTTGGGGAAATATATTCAGAGAATAATAAAAGGATACTAATCGACCTGAACCTTCAACCTTAAGAATTTACTATGGAAGTTAAATGCATGGTAGTGGATGACGATCCGCTGGCGAGAAAGCTGGTTAAACACTACATTGAAAAAACGGAATTTCTGACGTTGAGCTATGAGCTTGCCAATCCGATTGAAGCCAAAAACATACTGGTGAAGGAGGATGCTGACGTCGATTTGCTGTTTCTGGATATCCAAATGCCAGAAATGTCGGGGCTCGAATTAATGGAGTCGCTGGATAAATCTTACCAGATTGTTTTCATCACTTCCGAAGAGCAGTATGCTGTTCAGGCATTTGAGAATAGTGTAGTCGACTACCTCGTAAAGCCTTTTGAATACCCACGTTTTTTGAAGGCCGCCACTAAAGGCAAAGAGAATATTGAGACACTTCGCAGGTTTGTAGAAAAACAAACCCACGTTTTTGTGAAGTGCGATGGCAGGCTTGTGAGGATTCAGCTAAGTGACCTGCTGTTTGTAGAAGCGCTGGCTGATTACGTGATCTTCAACACCAAAAAAGGAAAGTACATTGTTCACTACACAATGAAAGGTATAGAAAAGCGGCTCCCCACCACCTCCTTTGCCAGGGTTCACAGGTCGTACATTATTAATATCGACAATGTGGATCATCTTGAGGAATCGAATATCATGATAGGTGATAAGAGTGTGCCGGTAGGAGCTTCTTACAAAGAGAAATTCATCAAGAAGCTAAACATGCTTTAGTCTGCCTGTTTTCCTCCCAATCAGATAAATGGTGTAGGCTGCGGCAATACCCACAAGGGCTCCCACAAGTACATCGCCGGGGTAGTGCACGCCAACGTAAATCCTGCTATAAGTCACTACTGCGGCCCAGACGTACCACACAAAGTGCCAGTAGGGTTTTCCTGTGTGCAATAGACTGACGAACGTGGCCAGTGCAAAAGTGTTGGCTGCGTGTGAGGAGGCAAAGCCAAATTTCCCTCCGCATCCGTCAACCAGATGAACCAGTGAGGCGATAGCGGGGTCATGGCATGGCCTCAGTCTTTCGAAAAATGGCTTCATAAGGCCAGAGGTCAGCTGGTCGGCTATCACAATGGTGAGCACTATGGCAAGTATTGACCAAACCGCCTCCTTTTTTTGCTGGTAGATTAACCAGGCAATGAGAGCAAGGTAAAGCGGAATCCAGGTATTTTTTCCAGTTATCAGCAGCATGGGGCCGTCAAGCCAACTGGCATAGTGCGAGTTGAGCCACAGGAAAAATTGTTGGTCTAACTCAATTAGCCAGTTCATAAGCCCAACCAGTTAACCCCTTTCTTAAGGGACAAAAGCGTGTCATGTTCTGGTGTACCTGCCTCAGGCTGGTGGTTGTATTCCCAGCCAGCCAATGGCGGCAAGCTCATCAATATCGACTCAATACGTCCATCTGTTTCTAATCCAAATTTTGTACCCCTGTCGAGCACGAGATTAAACTCCACATAGCGGCCTCTTCGCAGCATCTGCCAGTTTTTCTCCCGCTCACCATAAGGCTGCGAGCTATTGCTGGCCATAAAGTGCGTGTAGGTAGGTGCAAAAGTGTTGCCCACGTCTTGTACGAACTTCCACCGGTCATCCATCGAAATTCCATCCTCTGCTTTCAGATGGTCGAAGAATATCCCACCGATGCCACGGGTCTCGTGGCGGTGCTGCACATAGAAATAGTTGTCAGCCCATTCCTTGAACTTTGGGTAGTAAGCCGGGTTGTGCCTGTCACAGGTGTTTTTGAGTGCCTGGTGGAAATAGAGGGCGTCGTTGGGGTTTACATAGTGTGGGGTGAGGTCGATGCCGCCGCCAAACCAGCAAACGCCGTTGCTCATTTCAAAGTACCGAACGTTCATGTGAATGATGGGTACAAAAGGATTGGAGGGGTGGAGTACGATGGAAACGCCGGTAGCGTAGAAATCTGCATGGTCGAGGCCAAAGGACTGAAGAACTTTTTCGGGTGTTGGGCCCCATACCGCTGAAAAGTTGACGCCTCCTTTTTCAATTACTTTTCCATTTCTTATCACCCGTGACCTGCCACCGCCGCCCCCAGGCCTGTCCCAGGCATCCTCTTCAAAGGAACCAGTGCCATCGGCTGCTTCCAGTGACACACAGATATTATCCTGTAAGCCTTTGAACCAATTTGTAATTTCTTCTTTTCCAGGCATAGCTTCAACGATATCAATTCAATGGCAAATATAGGAGAACCACAAAACTAGAACGGGTACCCGATTCCAATATTCAGAATAGTCTGCTCTTTTTCGCCAAATGGGAAGTTGGTCAGCAGTTTGTCGAACACCCATCTTTGTCCGGGAGGTCTTGCAGGATCATGTATCTTTGCTCCCGCATCGAGCCTGAGGATAAGGAACGAAAAATCAAACCTCAGGCCAAAGCCAGATCCAACTGCGATTTCTTTAGCAAATGAGTCAACTTTGAACTGGCTTCCGGGCCTGGTGACGTCATCTCTTAGCGTCCACACGTTACCTGCGTCAATGAAAAACGCCCACGATACAAAGCTGAAAAGCCTTCTGCGATATTCAACACTTGTTTCTAGTAAGATTTCTCCTGGTTGTTCGAAGCTGTAGTCGTAGAGCCCGTCTTTTTCCGGGTTGTCGTTGAGTGGAGGCGTGTAGGATCCTGGGCCAAGCCGCCGGGGGCGCCAGGCTCTAATACCATTGCTTCCGCCAGCAAAGAAGTACTTTTCATAGGGAAGCACGGTGTTTATCCCGTAGGGCACAGCCACCCCAACGTTGAAGCGGTAGGCAAGATCGTGCTTCGATGATAGGTTGGTGACCTTTCGAAAGTCAAAATTGGCTTTAGAAAATTGGTAGTACTCCAACCGGTCACTAATGAGATTGTCCTCATTGAAGAACCAGAGTGAGTTTCCGCTGCTTTCGACAAAAATTCTGAAAAAGCTGGCATTCCCTTTAGTAATACCATAGCTATTGTTGTTGACCGCCATCGAGAAGCTGGTGCTTCCAACGTAAGATGGGTTAAAGGAATTGATCAATCGGTTGCCTCTGTCGGCGTAGTCTTGAAGTAACTCTTTGAATTTGTCGTCCTTCAACTCCGAGTCAATAAAGCTGATATCGGCAAGGGTAAGGTTGAACAGGTGTTTATTGTCCTTTTGCCAGATGTATGCCCAGGTCGAGTTAAAGTTGGTTCGTTTGTACTCACGCCTGTCGGTAACGGTAGTACCTACCAGCCAGCGTGTTCTGGGGTTGAGCCGCCCCTGGTCTCGTCGTCTGCTCCAGGAGGCAGGTGTGATGAACTGAGGAAAAGTTAAGGCAAGATTCCCTCCGTACTCCTTGCTGGAATACACATCCTTTACATCGGATGGTGATGCGACGCCTTCGATACCAAACCTGCCAGACAGTTCCAGTATTTCAAGGCCCTTGAATACATTCCTGTCTTTGATATTGGCGTTGACAAAGGGTCCGGGAAGTCCCTGGCTTACATTGACACCAAACTCTGTTGAGGTTTGGAACTTTTGAAGAGGGCTGGTATAGATATTGGCGATGAAATGAGTACCTACGGTGTCGTAGTTGATGTTGACAAACTTGAAAATATCGAGGTTGGCCAATTGCTTTTGCGTCTCGAAGGTGTTGGCCCTGCTATACATACTATCCGGGTAGATGAAAACCCTCCAGTCAAGTATTTTTTTGTTGTATCGCTCCTCATAGAAGCTATAGTTGACACCATGATAGATCCTATTGCTTCGCTTCTCACCGGGGATATTGATATTGGCATCAGTAATGAAGTTTACAGAGTCGATGACAAATCTTTTGTGGTCATGTTCCTTTACAGGTGATTTCACTGCGATTTCGATGAGGACCTTTTTGCCGCCCAGGCTTGCCGTGTCCACCTGAAAAGAAATTAATTGCTTATTGAATCTGTAGTAGCCCTTGTTTACAAGAGATTCATAGACTCTCTCCCGTTCACTGGCCAGCTCCTTTTGGCGATATCTGTCGCCCTTCACTAACAGTGATTTATTCTCTGAGTTAAGTACAATGTCCTTGATCTCATCGTCGGGTATGCCGTAAAATATCGAATCAATAACATAGGGCTTGTTTCTTTCAAGCTCATAGGTCACCGACACTAGTTTCTCCTTTTCTTTCAGCGATGAGGTAACTCCGGCATTGAAATACCCCTCCGACTGAAGGTAGGATACAAGCTGTTGCTCTGTTTGTTCTCGCAACTCTGGCTTGAAAACGGCGACTTCCTCACCCCACCGCATGAATAAATTGCCTTCCTTTAAAGTTTTGTCAATTTTAGCGACCTTCTTGAGCTTTCTTGATTTAAGAAGCTCTGCTTTTTTTGGCTTTTTTTTGTCTATTGCTTTGGCAATCTTGGCATCGTACCTGGCAATGGCACTTTCTTTTTTGCTTTGATACTTTGCTGAATCGTACCTGTGTTGCCCCCAGTAGTAGACATTCACATATAGAGACCAGGGGAAAATGGGCGTTCGCCGATTGGGCTTTTGCTGAAATTGGGCTTCGAGTTCATCTATATTCAGTCCCTTGGCATTTTCTATTGATTCTTTGTAAAGCAGCTTCTCGTCTTCTTTAAGGTACCGCAATCCCAAACACCCCGACAAAGTGCCCGAAAAAGCAGCGGCAATAATGGTTATAAATACTAATTTGCGGATTGAAGCCGTCACGGGAATGATTTCGAAAAACAGGGCAAAATTCATTAAATCACTGCAATTAAAAAAATTCAGAAAGCAGGAGGGGCTTTTTGTGGTAGAGGGCGGTAAAAGTGTGCTCGAAGTTTTGCAATCAAATTTCACGCTCATAGAGCTGTATGTAACCTCTTCCTTTTACGCAGAAAACGAATTTATTCTAAAACTGGCACCTATTCCGGTAGAAATAGTTTCGGAGCGGGAACTGGAAATGGCCAGTGGTTTACAATCCAACAATGCTGCCTTGGCTGTTGTTCAAATGCCAGCTTATCAGTTTGAAGAACCAGTTGCCTCGGAGTTTGCCCTTGTTTTAGACGACGTGAGGGATCCCGGTAACCTTGGCACCATCATCAGGATAGCTGACTGGTATGGCATCGGCAAGGTATATTGCTCTCCGGAAACGACCGACCTGTTTGCAGGGAAGGTGGTGCAGGCATGCATGGGCTCGCTGACCAGAGTGAAGGTTTTTTATACAGCGCTGAACACCCTGTTGGAGGGGTACGAAGGGCCTGTGTACGGCGCCCTTTTGAATGGGAAGAACATCTACGACGAAAGATTCGATCAAGGTGGGCTTATTGTGATGGGCAATGAGTCAAACGGCATTTCTGCTGGCTTGCTACCGCTGGTGAGTCACCCTATTACCATTCCGGGGCACGGTGGTGCCGAGTCGCTCAACGTAGCTGTAGCTACTGCCATAGTTTGCGACAATGTACGCAGGCCAAAGAGCTAGTTGGCTGCTTTTACATTGATAGCAAAGGCCCGTGCCGGGTTGACCCGCAGCAGTTGGTCTATGTCTTTTTCTGAAAAATCGTTTTGCTTCAAAAGAGGAATGAGCTCATCAAAAATGGCTGTGAACGGCTTGAAGTCACCTCCGTTCAATTCACCCGGGCTGTACCAACCGGCGTCGTGGGAAATAAGCACTTTGTCTAAAAGACCGTTTTTCTTGCAATAGATGAGTCGCTTCAAGTGTTCTTCCACATCCCAAACTACCCCGTCAAAACTGATCCAGGCACCCAGGTCATAGGCTTTGTTGTAGTAAGTGAAATCAGTTTCGATCTGGGCGTGCACCCAAATGAACGCAGATGGATCAACACCTTCGGCCTTTAGCAGGGCGATTTCTTCCAGGGCAGGCAGTGCCGGGCCCGTGTGGGAAGCGATGGTCATTCCCGTGGCCAGGTGTGTGATGGCAGCCGCCCGAACGAGTTTTTGATCTACAGTGGAAAGTGGCACGTCGCTATTGACGCTGATTTTTATAAAACCCGGCCGGACGCCCGATCCCTCAATACCGTTTTGGAATTCGTCGATCCATCTTGTGGCCAATTGTTCCGCCGTTTCCGTGAAAGCATGCTCAGGCAAGTACTTATTGCCGACAGCTCCATAGTAACCGGTGTTGGTTATGATGGTCAGCCCCGACAGCTCACTGAGCTCCTGCAGCAGCCAGGGGTCTCGTCCCAAATAGGCAGGGGTGCAGTCGATGAAGGTGTTGACACCTCTTTTTTTGGCATCCACCAGAAAGGGAAGTGTTTGGGCAATCACGCTGTCCCGGTCCCATCGGTGGTAGCCAACACTGTCGGCTCCAATAAAGTCGACCAGGATGTGTTCGTGGATGAGTGTGGTTCCCATTTCGCTGGGAGTCATTTTGCCGTTGACTGAAATGACCTCGGGCTGTTGAGTAGCCGGATTGCAATATGACAAGGCAACCAGAACGGCGATCGATAAAAGGGAATAGAGTCTCATCAGAAAAAGCCTTTACTTTTTGCAGCAGCGTCTTCAATCAGCGCTTCTGCGTCTTTTTTGCCCAGGTATCGGTCGATGAAGTAGTGGGCAACATAGAGCAGAGGCGTGAGCAAGATAGCGACGCTGAATTTGTAGATGTAGTTGATGGTGCCTACTGCCGCAAGCTGAGAGAGACTCCATCGACCACCTTCAGGAGCGAGGACATAGAAAGCAATGCCCAATACCACGAAGCTATCGATGAACTGGCTGACGAGTGTTGACCCGGTGGCCCTGAGCCAAATCATTTTTGATCCGGTTACTTTGCGAAGCTGATGAAACACATAGACATCGAGCAACTGGCCGATAAGGAACGCCACCAGTGATCCGATGATGATACCAAGCCCTTGCCTGAAAATGACTTTGAAAGCATAGTTGATATTGAATGGATGCCCTTCATTGTCGGTGCCGTTGACATCGAGCCAGAAGGCTGCGGGGTCGAGCAGTGTAACCAGATAGATGACCAGAAAAACGTAAGCGATAAAGCCGGCCGTCATGTAGCTGATCCTCTTCACGCCTTGTTTGCCAAAGTATTCGTTGATAATGTCGGTGGTGATGAAAACCACCGGCCAGATCACGGCACCTGCAGTCAGGTTGAAGTCGAGCACAAAGTCGCCAAAGAGATGAATTTGTGCCGGGGGCAGTCCGAAGGTGCCTTCGGCTGAGAAAATTTTGACACCAATCATCTCTGCGACGACGGCATTGGTGAGAAAAATGCCGCTCAGGACGATAAAGAGATTGGTTCGTTTGTTGTTGAGTGTTTGCTCCATTTTTCTGTCAGGCAGGGGAGAAGTCACTCCCCTCAATACCAAGATACGATTCTTTAAACACAGTCAATGCTTCTTCCAGCAAAGGATTTAGTTCTTTGTAGCGGGTGCTGAAGTGGCCCAGGATCAACTTGCCTACACCTGCTTTCAGCGCCAGGGTAGCTGCCTGTGCGGCCGTGGAGTGAAACGTTAGCTCAGCTCGCTCTCTCATGTCATCCAGAAAGGTGCCCTCGTGATAGAGCATGTCGACACTGGCAATGTATTGGATGAGGGACTCTTCGTACTTCGTATCGGCGCAGTAGGCGTACGAATAAGAGGGCCGGGGAGGGAGCGTTACCTCGCTATTTTTGTATTTGATGTTCCCATTTTCATCCAGCAGATCTTCTCCGTTTTTTAGCTTAATGATCAGGGTGGGCGTAACGTTAGGGGGCAGCAAGGACTTCTCAATCCGTCTGTTTTTTGGTTTCTCCCGAAAAAGAAACCCACTACAGGAAATTCGGTGACTGACAGGAAAACTACTGACAGTGATTTTCTGATTTTCCAGAAGCACCTCACTAGTGCCGGGCACCCATTCTTTGAACTGGATGGGGAAGTTCAGTGTGGTGTTGGAGTACTTGAACTGCAGACTGAGGATTTCAGATAGGCCTGGCGGGCCATAGAGGAAAAGCCTGGCCTTTCTGCCATACAAGTGCATGGTTGATAACAACCCTATCAGGCCGTAGTAGTGGTCGCCATGCAGGTGGCTGATGAAAATATGATTGATTTTGGTGGCCTTTACTTTGTATTTCTTTAGCTGAAGCTGAGTGCCCTCTCCGCAATCGATGAGAAAGTGCTCGTCATCAACCACCAGTACTTGCGACGTTTGGTTTCTGTTGTGCGCTGGAGCGGCGGAATTTGATCCAAGAATTTTTAATACAAAGCTCAATGGAGACTATTCTTCTTCCTCCTCGAGTCCACTTTCAATTTCATGAAGAAATACCGTGTCTATTGCCTCTTCCTTGGTAGGTACTATATTCAACACCTTGTCAAGCTGCGATATTTTAATCAGCTTCACCACGTGGTCGTTCATACCGATCATAACGAAGATGCCTCCAGCTTCTGAAAAGCAGCGGTTGCCAACAAGCAATGCACTCAGGCCAGACGAATCGACATATTTTACATCGGAAAGGTCTAGGATCATGTTGGAGCTGCCTTCAGCTTGCAGCTTTACAAATTCGGATTTGTAATCCGGGGCAGTAGAGGTATCCAGTTTTTCCTGTGTAATTTTTAAGATGCTGTATTTTTCGCTCTTATCTAACGAATACTTCATGTGTGTATGTGTTTACTTCTACTTACTAATTTCTTTAAGGCTCTTCAAAACGTTCGACTCTATGGTTGATTCAACCCCGGCATAGCTGCGTTTCTGAAATTTTTCGCCTGTTACTTTCTCAAAAAGCTCAATATAGCGATGTGAGATGGAGTTTACTACCTCATCTGACATTTCCGGCACATTTTGACCTTCTTTACCCTGAAATCCATTTTCAATCAGCCACTGCCGCACAAACTCTTTTGAGAGTTGCTTTTGAGGCTCTGCCTTTGCCTGGATTGCCTCATACGTATCGGCGTAAAAATACCGGGATGAATCCGGTGTGTGTATTTCGTCAATTAAATAGATGGTGCCGTCGTGCTTCCCAAATTCGTATTTGGTGTCTACCAAAATAAGTCCCTGCGAGGCCGCATACTCCGAACCCTTTTTGTAAAGCGCTTGCGTATACTTCTCCAGCTGCATGTAGTCAGCTTCCGATACCACTCCCTGCGCTATGATTTCCTCCCTGGAAATGTCCATATCGTGACCCTCTGAGGCTTTGGTAGTGGGTGTGATGATGGGAGAGGGGAGCTTGTCATTTTCTTTTAGCCCGTCGGGAAGAGGCACTCCGCAAACCTGACGCTTCCCTGATTTATATTCTCTCCAGGCATGTCCGGCCAAATAGCCCCTGATCACCATTTCTACTTTGAAGGGTTCGCACTTCACACCAATTGTGACATTGGGATCAGGCACTGCGGTTACCCAGTTGGGCACCACATCTCTGGTTAGTGCCAGAAACTTGGCTGCAATTTGGTTCAGGATTTGTCCTTTGAACGGGATGGCCCTCGGAAGGATGACATCGAACGCTGAAATGCGATCGCTGGCAACTACTATCATCAGTTGGTCGAGGTAGTACACGTCCCGCACTTTGCCTTTGTATTTGCCAGTGACGCCGGGGAATTGAAATTGGGTTTCCTTGAGGGCTTCCATAAGGGTGACAAATTTATGGATGGGTGGCGTATTAAAAAATTTTCTTTTTTGAAATGTAGCAGTGAGGAGATGGCGGGCTATTGCTCCTTGATTACCTTGCCCAGTTTATAGGTAACCGTCTTTTCCAGCCTTCCTTTACGATCGTAATATTTCCATGTGCCATTTTTCAGGTTTCTCACATAGTTTCCTTCTTCTATAAGGTCGCCTGACTTATCAAAGGCTTTGTGGGAGCCGTGCTTCCTGTCGTATTCGTAGTAAGTTTCGTAAGCAGTTTTTTTATTGGGGTGGTAGCCTCTTGTCAATCCATGCTGTTTGCCATTCTTGAAGTCGGCTTCCTCCGTTATAATCTCTTTCGAACTATATGTTGTCCTTTTGCCATCAAGCTTGTCGTCGACGTAGTTTTCTCTGACGAATGATCCATCGGCAATATTGTAAATTGTCCACTGCCCTGAGCGGACGTCCTCTTTGTAGGTTTTGGTGGAGAGAAGCTGACCTGAGGTATTGAACTCTTCAATGGTGCGGTCTTTCTCGTTGTTGGAGTAGTCAGTTGCCGTTTTCACAGCGCCGTTGGGATGGTACGTGTAGTTTTTCCCTACCCGGGATCCTTCTTTGTACACCAGCTTTTGGGAGGGCGTTCCGTCTTCAAAAAAAGCGTTTGCAGTACCACTTAGTTTTCCCTGTACGTAGGTGCCGGCATACTCCAACTGCTCATTGGCATAGTAGGTTTTATAGGTGCCATTCTGCAATCCAGCCTCATTGTAGGCTTCAGTTTTTAGGGTACCTGAGGGATAGTAGGTTTTGAAATGCCCATCCAGCTTCCCCTTTTTATAATAGGCCTCCGTTTCTTTGGTTCCGTTTTCGTAGAACGTTTCGGTGGCACCGTCCTGTAGCCCGCTTTGGTAATGGATCACCTCTTTCTTCACGCCGCTGGGATAGTAATTCACTACCTCACCATCGGGCTTGCCGCTTTTGAATTCAGTGGAGGATTTGACGACCTCATCTTCGTAATAGGAAATAATTTGTCCGGAAAGCGTGTCGTTTTTAAAGACGGCGATTTGAAGCAGGTTGCCGTTGGGGTGATACACTTTTGTTTCCCCCTGCCTTAAGCCATCGATGTAGATGGTTTCTCTTTGCAGCTTGCCGTTGTCGTAGTAGTTAAAAAACGTGCCATTTCGCTTCCCTTTTACGTAATCGCCTTCGATGATGACTACGCCCTCCGGGTTGTATTTAAGATACCTACCGTCTATTAGGCTGCTGTCGGCATTCAGAACAAAGTATTCTTCGTTTTTAAGGCCTTTGATCCGGTCGTGATAGGTGGTGATTTTGGTTTGGCTGGCCACAACCAAAGGAAGGAGAAGCATGCTAAATAAAAGGCAGTTTTTCATCATGCATCAAGCGAATTTAAAATGAGCGCCGCTTGATAACGTTGCGGCGCCACTTTCATTTTTTACGGGCTAAATTTTTTCAATGACAATGGCGGAAGCGCCACCACCACCGTTGCAAATACCTGCCACGCCAATGGTGCCACCTTCCTGACGCAGCACACTGTTTAGCGTGGTGATAATCCGAGCGCCGGAGCAGCCAAGTGGATGCCCTAATGCCACAGCGCCACCAAACACATTTACCTTGGCTGGATCCAACTCCAACTTTCTGTTGTTGGCAATCGCCACTGCAGCAAAGGCTTCATTAATTTCATAAAAATCGACATCACTTTTACTGACGCCAGCCATCTTCATCGCTTTAGGGATGGCCAGCGATGGCGAGGTGGTGAACCACAATGGATCCTGCGCTGCGTCTCCAAAGCCCCTGATTTTGGCGATAGGAATAAGCCCAAGCTCTTTGGCTTTGGACGCACTCATGATGATCAGGGCGGAAGCGCCGTCGTTGATGGTGGATGCGTTGGCCGCCGTTACCGTGCCGTCTTTTTCAAACACAGGGCGCAGGCCAGGTATCTTGTCGAAGTTCACATTTTTGAACTCCTCGTCCTCTTTCATTAAAATCGGTTCTCCTTTTCTCTGGGGGATTTCAACAGGAACAATCTCGTCTTTGAAATAACCGGCTTCAGTAGCGGCTGCCACTCGCTTGTAGCTGTTGATGGCATAGGCGTCTTGCTCCTCCCGGGTGATCTTCATTTCTCTAGCGGTATTCTCGGCGCAGTTACCCATAGGGAAACCATTGTAAATCTCCCATAGTCCGTCATGCATGAGGCCATCTATGAGTTGGCCGTGGCCATATTTGTAGCCATACCGTGCTTTGGGGATATAGTAAGGCACATTGGTCATGCTTTCCATGCCACCCGCAACCACTACTTCGTTCTGACCGGTCATAATCGACTGTGCTCCTATCATCACCGCTTTCATTCCTGACGAGCACACTTTGTTGATGGTGGTGCAGGGTACATTTTGTCCGATGCCAGCACCCAGCGACGCCTGACGGGCGGGAGCTTGTCCCAGGTTGGCCGAAATGACATTGCCCATGAATACCTCACCAACCTCTTTTGCACCAACACCAGCCTTTTCCAACGCACCTTTAATGGCGATAGAGCCAAGCTGAGTGGCAGACAAGCCAGCTAAAGCGCCTCCAAAACTTCCAATGGGTGTTCGTACTGCTGAAACGATAACTACTTCCTGCATAATGATATAATTTTCGGGTTAATGAATTGGGGTGTATTGGTCGGCTTTTCTTATAACAATGTCAGCCTGGCTGTTGACTACAGCCTGGGCTTTACCAGTCGGGCTTTCCGCTTTCTGGTTTTTTAACGCCTTTCCGCTTGTTCTGTTGAATGTACTGAATCTCGCTGTTTCGCATCGCCTCAAGTATCATTTTGGCCTTTTCTTCTGAGATGTTCATCTCCTTCAGCTTATCGGGATTGATCTGAGGAGGCTGCTTTTCACCGTCTTTGTTCTCTTTGTCCTGCTGTTCGGCGTCTTGTTGCTCTTTTTTCTTTTGCTCCTGATCCTTCTTTTCTTGTTCTTTCTTTTGCTCTTCGCTCTGCTGCTCCTGGTCTTTCTGCTCTTTGTTCTCGCTCTCCTGATCTTTCTTTTCCTGGTCTTGCTTCTTCTGCTCTTCGTTCTTTTGATCGTTGTTCTGATCTTTATCCTGCTGGTTCTGCTGGTCTTTCTTCTCGTCTTCTTTTTCCTCGTTCTTCTCCTTGTCCTGCTGCTGGTCGTCTTGATTTTTTTCGTTGTCTTCGGCTATCTGGCGTTTCACCAGCTGGTAGTTGTACCTGGCTTCTTCATTGGTAGGGTCAGCCTTTAGCGCCTCTTTAAAGAAGCTTAACGCAGTGTTTCTGTCGCCCGGCTTGTTGCTGATGATGCCCATTTGGTTATAAGCCAGCGACTTCAGGTCTTTCTCCTTGGTGTTGATGAGGCGCTGGTACTGACTGAACGCCTGGGCTGAGTCGCCCTGCTGGAAGAGAGAATGGCCGAGGTTAAGAAATAGCTTGTCTTCCAGTACACCCAACGAGTCGGTAAGTATAGTGTAGGCTTGAGAAGCCCTGGCATAGTCTCCTGCCAGATAAGCTTTCTCTGCGTCTTTCTTCAGTTTGTTAACAGTGGCGATGTCATTCACTCCCGGAATGATGGCCGCTATCACCAATAAAATGCCTGCTAATGCCTTCATATTTTCATGGTTTTCACTGAAATGAGGTAATCGAGAGCGAAAAGAGCCAGCCCAATGGCAAGGAAATAATAGTACCTGTTGGCCGTAACGTCAACCTGCCGGGCATCTCTCATTTCACCTTCGATCTCATTGATTGTATTTATTAATCTCGAAACGTCGTTTTTAGTTTCATTGATCTCAAAGTACTTGCCGCCGGTTTTTGTGGCGACGTCTTTTAATGAGTTGCTGTTAAGCCTGGTCACTACGTCATTTCCCTGATTGTCTTTTTTAAAGCCTCTTCGGCTTAGTATTTTACTGCCCTTGTCTGTACCAACGCCCAAAGTGAACAGTTTGATACCTGTTTGCTCTATTTCTTGAGCAATCTGGTCGGTTTCTTCTCCAAAATCTTCTCCATCGCTGATCAGTATAATAATCTTCGATTTTTGTTGGGTAAGGGGCGACTCATCGTCGTTCAGCTTGCTAAGTGCCATCCGAAGTGGCGGGCCAAAGTCGGTACCGGTGTTGGGCACAAGGCTGGTGTTGAGCGTTTCGATGAAGATGTTGAGTGCCGACTGGTCGTAAGTGAGCGGACACTGCATGAAAGCTTCGTTCGAAAACATGATGATGCCCATCCGGTCGGAGTTGAACGCATCGGTGATGTTTTTGAGCTCGAATTTTATTTTCTCAAGCCTCGTGGGTTGTACGTCAAATGCATCCATAGACACAGAGAGATCGACGCAGAAGAAGATGTCTTTACCAACCGACTTGATTTCTTTTTTGCTGTCGCCAAAGGATGGCCCCATGAGGGCGACAATGAAGAGCAGAAAGTAGCTTGACCGGAGGATGACTTTGCTTAGCACTATTTTGGAGGAGCTTCCCACTGCCTTGGCGACATAAAGCACCCGGGCCAGGTAGGCCAGGTAGAGGATGCCAAAAACGAGGCAAAACGTTAATTCAAGTAATCCAAACGACTGATACCAACTCATACAACACTATTTGGGCAATGCCACAGCTTTTATAACACCGGAAGTGGGGACAAATATATAAAATGAACGCTGGCAGGCTAGCAATTCACATTTTTTAACAGGGTAAAAAGAATATCATTTTTTTAGGGCTGAGGTTTGCTTCCGTCAGAAAATGTCCGTTATCTTTGCAACTCTTTTTCAGAACAGACCTATGGAGAGATGGGTGAGTGGCTGAAACCAACAGTTTGCTAAACTGTCGTACTGGGTAACCGGTACCCCGGGTTCGAATCCCGGTCTCTCCGCATTGATTGAGGTCCCATAGCTCAGCTGGATAGAGCAACTGCCTTCTAAGCAGTAGGTCTCAGGTTCGAATCCTGATGGGATCACGAAGAAAATTCAGAGCCTTCAGTTGACACTGGAGGCTTTTTTTGTGTTTGCACGTTTTACCTTTTCGGTAATATACTCGTGAACGGTCAGCCGGATAGAGGATCAATCGGAAAATCTGGGGAGTAAGACGCTGAAACTACGTTGTACCATTTGGCGAATGATAGACAATAAAGAAGCAAAACTGGTTCAATGCGTCTCGCCCGGCCGGGTTAGGCTTGGACCTTTTGCTTCTTTATGTAATGACATAATACTCTTGTCAAAAGAATTAATCCCCCAGAAATATTGCTTGATCCCGGGTAGAGCCACTGTCGGGGACGCCTAGTCGGGGACGCCTAGTCTTCTAAGCAGTAGGTCTCACGGCTAGGCGCCCCCGATCCAATCCTGATGGGATCACGAAGAAAATTTAGAGCCTTCAGTTGATACTGGAGGCTTTTTTTGTTTGCATCAGCCTCAGTCCCTTAACGTACAAGTCCAGATAGGACATTCAATATGGTTGACAATGTCCTCTGCCAGGCTGCCGGAAACCAGGTGAGCCAGCCCTCGCCGACTGTGGGTGGCCATCGCCAGCATGTCTGCCTTTGTCTGCTCCACAAATCGGATAATACCTTCCTCTTCAAAAGGAGCATTTCGGATATTCAGCGTGTAATTCTCAAGTTTATAGTGCTTTACAAAATCTTCCAGTAAAAGTTGTGCTTCCTCCTCGGGCTTGAAGCGAGCAAGCGAGTTGATATAGAGTATGTGAAGTTTGGCTCCAAAAAATGCCTGAAGATCTTTTACCTTTTCCACAAACTTCCTCTGGTTAAGTTCGAGGGAGTTGGCCAATACAATGTTTTTTATGTTGGAAGCTTCGTGGCCCTCTCTTAGAGAAAGCACTGGGACTGGCGAAAACCGAACTACTTTTTCGGTGTTGGAGCCAATCAAAACCTCCCTGAGTCCGCTGGCTCCTGTTGTGCCCATTACTACCAGGTCAATGTTCTTCTCCCGAATCTGGTCGAGAATTGAACCGGTAATGCTGCCATATAAGGCCTCGAAATGCTGGTTTTCTACCGCTTTGCCTACAGCTTTTCTCATTTTCTTGAAGTTTTCTTCTGCCTTGTCTTCTATAGATTTAAGAAGCTCCATGTCGAAAATATAGGGTTGTACTCCAAAGGTCGATTCGTAGGAAAACGGAAGCTCGAAGGCGTGCATGACAAACACCTCACCTTGCGCTTCTCTTGCCATTTGGCATGCGAAACTATAAGCGTGAACTGCTGGTGTGGAAAAATCGCAGGGAACAAGTATCTTTTTCATGGCTTCTATTTCTTATGTGGAAGAAAGCAGTCGCTGGGCTTTACTGGAGTCAATTGCCTGCTCCGCTATTTGAAACACCTCTTTTTTTACCGCCCGTAGTTCCATCTGCAGGTCAGCCAAAGCCTTTTTAACGGTGTTATGCTCGTTTTCACAGGCCGACGCATCAGGAAGCGAAGGGTTTTCGATAAACGCTACCAAATGATGCATGTGCTTAGTTACTTTCGTTTCAGTTGCTAGAGTATTTCTCTCAAAATGGGAGAGCCTGCTGGCTACTTGTTGTGTGCTTTCAAGGTGCTTTTCGTCAATCAGCCACAAGAAATATTTGTCAATCAGTTTCTTAAGGAACCGCAATTCATCCTTATCGAACTTCAGGTCGGATTGCCAGCGCTCTGCCATTACATATTGCTCACTCCAAAAATCTTTACCGGTATTTTGTGTGGAGCCTATTGCCGATTCTTTTACTGTGGTGCTCATAATATTGGTTTTTTAGTCATTGAATTTGCTTGACTAAAGATTCTTATTCTCTTTCACCATTGCTATGACGTAGGTCTTATGGGAGGCAAATTTTTGTCACTTTTGTCCGTGTAATGGCCACGTGGAGACGAGTTGCCTGATGAGCAACCTTTGGGCGGGGTGGGAGTAGGAGAGGTGTTATGTTTCCCGGGATTGGACTTACCAGAGAGAAATTTACTGTGTGCTGAGGAATGAGTTCCGGGAGGAAAATTACGCTTACTCAAAAAGATAGCTATCATTCATTCCAAACATAGCCATCTTTGGGTCGAAACATAGCTATGTTTGAGGTGAATCATAGCTATAAATGAAGTGGATTATAGCTATGATTTTGACTGAGGTGTTTTTGGTGCTTTTTGGCCAGTAGATGAAAAAAAAAACAGATGATCGAATTCTTCGGATACTTGCATTGAAAGTAGGTGATCAATATTGCAGGCCGCTGCTCTCTATGTGTTGGATTTTCTCGGCTTTTCATTCACCCCTTATAATATATAAGGTATTACAGTTACGTGAGATCGAAGCGATCACACTGTGTGAGTGAGATTCCTTTCGTCAAACCTCTTATACTGCCTTTTGAATAATTGTGTCCGCACACAACATCATTTTAGAATGTTTTTTTATATATTGAACAAACACTCTATATGAATTAACATGGCTAGACGGCGCTTCTTACCTAAACAGGGATGGTTTCATCCATTGATCACTTTTATCTGCCGGTCGGCGTTGGCTGCAGGGTTTGTTGTCATGGTGTCGTGCAGCAGCGGCCCGCAGTTGCCACCCGGCGACCCTGACAATGGTGGCCTTGTGCTCCCCGGTGGCTTCGATGCTGTGGTGGTGGTCGACAGCCTCAAGGGCAGAACCCGGCACATGGCTGTAAACGACAATGGCGACATCTATGTAAAACTCCGTTTTCCACAGGAGGAAGGTGGTAATATGGCCTTGCGGGATGTGGACGGTGACGGCAAAGCAGACGAACTTCAGGTATTTGGCGACTACAAAAATGACGGAAGCTATGGGGCAGCCATGAGAATATACAATGGCTACTTGTACTACGGCTCCCAGCTGGCGGTGTATCGGCAGAAGCTGGTGCCTGGCAAACTGGTTCCGGATACTGAAATAGAAACAATTCTAACCGACGACCACGAGCACGGCAGCCATGAGCACATCGCCAAAGTGGTCTCATTTGATGATAAGGGAAATATGTATGTCCCGTTTGGCACGCCTTCGAATGCCTGCATGCCGGTAAAGCGAACGCCCAATATGCCGGGGATGGATCCATGCCCACAGCTTGAAGACCACGGTGGAGTCTGGAAGTTCGATGCTAACAAGAAAAATCAAACGCAGAAAGATGGCACCAAGTTCGCAACGGGATTGCGCAGCATTGTGGCCATGGATTGGAATACTGAAGACAATAATCTGTACGTAGTCATGCACGGTCGGGACGACCTGCTCCGGCTTTGGGCGCAGAAGTACAGTCCCTGGGAAAGCGCCATGCTGCCAGCTGAGGAATTCCTGCGGGTGACAGAAGGCACCAACGCCGGTTGGCCCTACTGCTACTACGATCAGATAAAAGGCCAGAAGGTACTCGCTCCGGAATATGGTGGCGATGGCGATAGCATCGGACGCTGTGCTGATTTTGTCGATCCCTTGATGGGTTTCCCGGGGCATTGGGCGCCCAACGATCTTTTCTTTTATACAGGCGATCAGTTTCCCGAGCATTATAAAAACGGTGCCTTTATCGCTTTTCATGGCTCCACTAACCGGGCACCCTATCCGCAGGCGGGTTATTTCATTGGGTTTGTACCCTTCAGGAACGGGCAGCCCTCAGGCGATTGGGAAGTGTTTGCGGATGGCTTTGCTGGCGTAGACCCCGTTGTTAATGTAAGCGATGCCATTTATAGACCTATGGGCATAGCCATGGGCCCCGATGGCTCACTTTATTTTTCTGATACCGAAAAAGGGAAAATCTGGAGGGTAATGTACAAGGGAGATAGGGGCAGCTTTGGCACCGAACAACTGGCCAGAATGGAAGAACGTAAGAACGCTTCCAATATCCGCACACCTGATAAGATAGAAGACAACCTTGAAAAAGGAGTGAAAGTGGCTGGAGAAAAGACGTATCTGACTTATTGTGGGTCTTGCCATCAGAACAATGGCAAGGGCGCCTCTGGTAGATTTCCGCCACTGGCTGGAGCGCCCTGGGTGGTTGGCGACAAAGGCTTGCTTATTAGTATTGTGCTCAATGGTATGGAAGGAAGCATTACGGTAAATGGGGAAGAATACAACAACGTGATGCCACAGCATAGCTTTTTGAGCGATGAGGAGGTGGCCGGGGTGCTTACCTATATCCGGCAAAGCTTTGGAAATGAGGCCAGTGAGGTTTCCACGGAAGATGTGAAAAAAATAAGACAGACATTATAAACTATCAGAACATGTTAAGCAGAAGAAAACTTGTAAAACGCTTAGCCAGTCTTCCTTTGATAGGAGGGTTTGTGGGCAGTGGTATTCCTATTCAATCCGTTGCCGCAGCAACACCTGCGGCGAAACCTGCACAAAACTTATTCAAAGAGCTGGGGATACGCCCATTGATCAACGCCCGTGGCACCATGACGTTTTTGTCAGGTTCTTTGATGGAGCCTGAGGTGATGGCGGCGATTAACGCAACTGCACACGACTTCGCCAACATGCATGAACTGACCGACAAAGTGGGTGAGCGAATCGCAGAGATGCTACAATGTGAAGCAGCCATGGTCACTTCCGGGGCTGCATGTGCTCTTACCATTGGCACTGCGGCTGCTATTACCGGGATGGATATGGATAAAATCAAACAAATCCCTAACCTGCCTGGCCCTAAGCCAGAAGTGATTATTCAGAAAAAGCATCGCTATGTATTTGACCAGGCGGTGCGCACTGCCGGAGTGAAGTTGATAGAAGTAGAAAATGCAAAGGAAATGGAGGCTGCCTTTAACGAGCGCACGGTGATGACCCTCTTCTTTAATGGTGCGGTCGATTGGTATGGCATTGAAGATAGTATCAATCACGAGGATTTTGTAGCCATCTCCAAACGTCATAATATTCCTTCTTTTATAGATGCAGCAGCGGATGTGCCGCCAGTGGAGAACCTTTTCAAATACCAAAAGATGGGCTTTGACCTGGTCACCTTTTCCGGTGGAAAAATGATTCGTGGCCCACAAAGCGCAGGCCTGCTCTTTGGTCGCAAAGACTTAATTGAAGCTGCTAAGCTTAATTTTTCTCCTCATGAAAGCCCCATTGGGCGATCCATGAAAGTGAACAAAGAGGAGATATTTGGCATGTACGCCGCCTTGAAGCTCTATCTTGAAAAGGACCATAAAAAAGAATGGCAGGAGTGGGAGGGACGAGTAGCCGATATCACCAAGACAGTAGAAACCGTGCCCGGGGTAAAAGGAGAGATGCACATGCCTAAAGGCAGGGCCAATGTATTTCCAGGGCTTTTGGTGAAGTGGGATCAGAACAAGGTAAAAATCAAGCCAAAGGACGTAGTGGAGGCGCTTAGGGCTGGTGAGCCGAGGATTGAAACCTCTGCCGGAGACGATGCTCTTCGCATCACCGTGGTTACTTTGTTACCCGACCAGGTGCCAATTGTTGCCAGGCGAATCAAAGAAGTGCTTCAGGCAGCAGTGTAACAATGCCTGAGCCAACCTATTTTTAATTAAGACCTATTTAAACGACAAACCTATGCTAAGTAGAAGAAAACTCATTAAACGCCTTTCAGCCCTGCCTTTTGTAGGAGGGATCATCGGTGGTGGAGTGCCTCTTGCAGCCATTGCCGCTGCACCTGCAGCCCCTTACCGTGATTACTTTGCCGAGTTAGGCGTGCGCACCTTCATTAATGCGGCAGGTACTTACACCGCTATGACTGGCTCTTTGCTAAGAGATGAAATGAAAGACGCTTACAACTACGCCTCGGAGCATTATGTAATGCTCGACGAGTTGCAGGATAAAGTAGGCGAGAGAATTGCAAAGTTGCTGAAATGTGAGGCAGCCACGGTCACTTCCGGAGCCTTTTCGGCGATGACTTTCGGGATGGCAGGCGTGCTCACCGGCATGGATCCCAAAAAAGCAGAGCAGATTCCACACCTGGAGGGCACAGGGATGAAAACAGAGGCCATCATTCAGAAGTCTCACAATATTGGTTACGCCCATGCTGTGCGCAACTGCGGAGTGAAAGTGATTGAGGTGGAGACCAAAGAACAGTTGAAAAAGGCCATCAACAAAAACACGGCTTTGATGCTTTTTATCAATGCCTATGAGCCTAATGGACAGATCAATGCAGAAGAATGGCTGAAGACGGGCAAGGAGAATAATATCCCCTGCATGAACGACTGTGCGGCTGATGTGCCTCCAGTGGAGAATCTGTGGAAGTTCACCCAAATGGGCTATGACCTGGTATGTTTTTCAGGAGGCAAAGGTCTGAGAGGTCCCCAGAGCGCAGGCTTACTGCTCGGTAAAAAAGAACTGATAGCGGCGGCACGGTTGAGCGCTCCGCCAAGAGGCAATACTGTCGGCAGGGGCATGAAAGTGAACAAGGAAGAGGTGCTCGGTATGTGGGCAGCATTGGAGGCCTTTGTAAATGGAGACCATGAAAAAGAATGGAAGTTGTGGGAAGGCCAGATTAACCTCATTGCTGACGCCGTGAAGGGTATCGATGGACTGACCATAAAAATTCATGTGCCCCCCATTGCCAACCATATTCCTACCCTGGATCTTTCATGGGATACCAAAAAGGTAAAAATATCAGGCAACGGCCTTAAAGATGTGCTTCGAAGCGGTCACCCGTCGATAGAGGTTGCGGGTGGTGGCGAAAACTCCGTCAGCATCACCACCTGGATGATGCGTCCCGGACAGGAAAGAATTGTTGCGGACCGAATCCGTGACGGCCTTGAGAAAGCAGCAGCGGGTTAAGGGCTTTGATTGTAGGTGTCGGCACGGCAAATTGCCCCTGAGCAAGAGCCGTCAGACACCGGATTCTATTCAAAAATGGTCAGCAGGGTGTGGACACACCCTGCGACATGGTATGTCCACACCCCCGCCTTACATGTAGTTATCTCGGCAGCACTACAGGGTTAGCGATGCCATTTAAGTCGTAGACGATTCTTCCTCCCTTAATAGTCATTTCGCACTCAAACTTTTGTGTGCCCGTTTCTTTATGCCCCCGATAGTCGAAGAAGCCAAAGTTGCCCTTGCGCATATTCAGAATAGCCACGTCGGCAATCGCTCCCTCGGTAAGGTGCCCGAGCTCCGTTCGCTGGATAACCTGAGCAGGTTTCCAGGTGGAGGCATTGATGACCAGCTCCAAATCCATCCCCATCTGAAGGAATTTCGACATCACACTGAGCTGATCTTTCATGGCATTGTTGAAGCTGCCCGCATGGATGTCGGTGCTGATGGTGGTAGGATAGAAACCCGCTTTGATAGCAGGAATGGCCTGTGAATAGGAAAAGCTGATGCCACCGTACCCCACGTCAAACACAATCCCCCGTTTTTGCGCATCCCAAACAAAAGGTTTCAATTTTTTGGTAGCCGGATCAACTATAGGTTCTCTCGTATCCAGTTCCCCGAAGGCATGGGTGAAAATGTCACCTGGCCTGAGGTGCTTCATGAAAAGGTCTTCGATCGAAAGAGGAGGGTTGTTCCCACCAAAATCAACTATCACAGGCATTTTTGCCAAATTACCTGCTTCTACGGCATTGTCTACCGGCGTCCATTCGGGGCCATTGAAATGAGCCACTTTAAAGCCTACTACATGTTCCTTATTTGACCTTGCCACAGCGGCAGCCATGCGGGCATCCATGTCATTCAGGTTCTGCTCGTACACGCCGCCTCTCATGCCTTCACCAACAATGTTGAGAAACGACAGTACCCTGGTTTGAGAGTTATCAATGATGTTCTCTTTGAATGTAGGGAACGACTTCCAACCGGCTCCCCCTGCGTCCACAATGGTAGTCACGCCTACCCGAAAGGTGAACCCGTCAGGCATAATAGCCGTCAAGCCGTCGCTCAGGTAATGGTCAGGTTGCGTGCCGAAGAATACGTGTCCATGGATGTCGATCAGTCCCGGAGTAATGTACATGCCTTTCGCATCTACCACCTGCCTGGCGCCGGTAGCATCGATGGTCTTGGCTACCCTGGCAATCTTTCCGTCGTGGATGGCAACATCCATCAACTCATTGATGTTGTTTTTTGGATCGATGACATGACCGCCTTTGATAACGATTTGATAGGGCTGCGCTACGACGCTGGCAGTGACAAAGAAAAAGGCAATAATAGATAAGAAGCGTTTCATTGTAGTGGATTCAGGGTGTGAAAAGGAAGCCCGTCGCCTCACGGCACCGGGCCTTCATAGATAGTATTTTAAACGTAAGCGATGCAATCAATCTCCACCAGGGAGTCGCCGGGTACGCCACCGTAGGTTGCCACAGTGGTTCTCACAGGGGGCTTGGCACCAAACCTGCCTTTGTAAACCTCATTCATGGCTTTGTAGTCATTCAAATCGGCCAGGAAAACGCTTACCTTCAGTACTTTTTCCATGGAGGATCCTGCTTTGATGAGTTCTTTTTCCAGTTCCTTTAGCACATGATCGGTGTGTGCTTTGATGTCGCCTTCGAAATGTGCCCCTTTTCCGGCGATAAACACCAGATTACCCATTTGAGTGGAGCCTGAAAATAACGGCATGTCCTGAAAGGTAGTGATGTTGTTGGCTTTCTTTTCGAGCGTGGCCGGTGCGGCATTGGCCGATGAAACGGCTCCAAAACCAGCGAAGCCAGCTATACCAGCAAAAAGTTTTTTCAGGGTAGATCTGCGTTCTAGTTTTTCCATGATAAGAGTCAGTTTAGCGTTGTATGATTGAGTACATGAGTAATATGACGTACAGCCTCAATTTGAGAAAAAAAAGCGAGAGTTAAAACTCTTATTATTTGTAAAATAGAGGATGTGTGCGCAAACATCAGGCTAGCGACTCCGAATTTCGATCGAAGAGTGAAGCGGGAAAGCGGCGATTCAATATGATGAGCTCCGGTTTTTACCTTGCCTGATTCACATACTCTACATGAATTTGAAGGATTGGTCGTGCGCCGCTGGAAAGTGTAAGTGCATTTTTGTCGAGAGCAACCACATACCGGTTGCCATTCAGGCTGTTGACAATCAGGGCGGTAGGTGTCTCGGTGATTGTATAAAGGAGTTTGTGGTTCCTTTTTCTTCTCTGGAAAATACTGACCTCTTTTTTCTCGTCGTCTGCCTGAACGTAGTACTCCTTTCCTAATGTGAGCTGATTCTCAATCATAGAAGCTTCAAAAGGTCGATTGGTTTCTGCTCTGAAAGTCGAGTTCGACGTTTTCACAATTTCTGCCCTTACTTTGCCCTTTCTGGCAAATGTTGCCCCGCTTTCGCTCAGTGAAAAAGTGAAGTCTTCCTTGTCGTTTTTGATTACTTTAGTTTGCTCACCTTCCTGCTCCAGGGTGCGACAAATAGTTGCAGCTTCATCGGCGTCTCTTCTGCTACCTGTGCACAACTGGTCGCCTGCTTGCACTAGAAAATGCTGTCTTTTTTTGGGTTGGCCATCTACACTGTAGTTGGTAGTCTTCAGGGTAAAGTCTCTGCTTTTATCCAGCTTTAAGAGATAACCCAGATCGAGGCATAAATTCCTGTTAAGGTCGAAAAACAGACCATTGCCCAGATCGAAGCCAAGGGGGTGGTAGCTCACAGGCTGCTCATGGTATTGATCATTTATATAGGAATAAGTTTTTTGTCTGATTAAGTCAGCACGCAGGCTGTACATATCGAAAGCAGGGCGAATGACTAACGGCTCTGGAAGAACTCGTGATGCTGAGTCAACCGGAATAATGCGAGGCGCCGTGCAACCGAAAAGGCAGATGATTAATAGCCAGGGTAGTGTGTTTTTCATAGTTATTGAATGCTGTTGCGGAAACACCCTCAAGATTTGTACCAAGCGGGGCTTTCGTATCTGCCGAGTCATGCGAAATTAAGGGAAAGCCACTTCGAATAATTGAATGAGGAAGAAATATCATTCTGGTGTATATTACCCTTTCGCTTAATAACTACACCTACTTACATGCTACTTACCTTTTTATCTTTTCTGGCTTTTACGGGTTTCGTCGCTCTTTTTTCGTGGTACAAACTCCGCAAAGACAAGCTGGACACTCAGGACGGCTACTTCCTCGGAGGCCGCAGCCTTTCCGGCGTAGTCATCGCTGGCTCCATGCTACTTACCAATATTTCTACCGAGCACCTGATAGGGATGAATGGCTCGGCTTACAAAAATGGCTTCATCATCATTGCGTGGGAGGTGACGTCGGCGGTAGCGCTGGTCATTGGCGCTCTCTACTTCATTCCGACGTTCCTCAAAATGGGCTTGACGACGATCCCGCAATACCTTGAGTACCGCTTTGACCGAATTACGAGAACGCTGGTGGCTCTTTTCCTGATTGTATCGTTTGTAGTTACCCTGTTGCCGATTGTGCTTTATACTGGCGCTATTAACCTCGAAAGCATCTTTAACGTGTCTGAAACACTTGGGGTCACTCAGGGGCAGGGGCTGTGGGTGACAGTTATCATAATAGGAGTGATAGGCTCTATTTATGCCATTTTCGGTGGTTTGAAGGCGGTCGCTTTTTCTGACACCATCAATGGCTTTGGTCTTTTTATAGGAGGTCTGCTGGTGCTTGGGTTTGCTCTTTGGGACATCGGCGATGGCAATATGATTGAAGGCCTGAGTAAAGTGTACAAGGCCGCACCTGAGAAGTTCAATGTGATAGGAGCAAAGGATTCGGTGCTTCCATTCGAAACACTCTTTACCGGGTTGATGATTAACCAGCTGTACTTCTGGTGCATGAATCAGACCATTATTCAACGGGCCTTTGGGGCGGTGAGCCTTGCGGAGGCGCAGAAGGGCCTTTTGTATACCGGCGTGCTAAAGCTGCTGGTACCATTGATCATTATTTTGCCTGGTGTGATTGGCTTTTACTATTTCGGCGACTCCCTTTACAACAATCAAGATTTGATCTATCCCGAGCTCATTAAAAAAGTGTTGCCGGTCGGCCTCACTGGCTTCTTTGCTGCAGTAGTGCTGGGGGCCGTGCTAAGCACGTTTAACAGCGTGCTCAATAGTACGGCAACCATTTTTAGTTTGGGTATTTATAAGCGGCACCTCAACAAAGACGCTTCTGAGAAACAGCTGGTTTGGATAGGGAAATTGACGTCTATCATCCTTGCCGTTTGCGCCATTGTTGCCGCTCCTATGGTGGCTGGAGCTCCAGAAGGATTGTATCAACTTCTGCAACAGCTCAATGGTATCTTCTTTATTCCCATCGCTTCCATCCTAATCGCAGGCCTTTTTATACCCAGAATATCTGCCGTGGGAGCGAAGGCAGCGCTTTTTATTGGTCTGGCTTTTTACATCCTTACCAGTTTCATCTTTAAAGTCGATATACACTTCGTGCACCTGTGGGGCATTGAGTTCATCTTAAATATGATAGTGATGTTTGGCGTGTCTTACTTTTACCCCAATACCAATACGTTTAAACCCGCCGATATTGAGTCGATACAAATGCATCCGTGGAAGTATGCCAGGCATCTCGGGCTGCTTCTGGTAGTACTTACCGTCGCTATTTACATTTGGCTGGGACAATGAATTGGTTTAGAATCTCGGTTTGAATTATTATCTTCAACGTCGTTATAGTTAAGAGGCTCGGTTTCCCGATTCTGTTTTACCCCTGTCCCTGAAGGGCGAAGAATGGTCGTTAGCATACCCCTTTAGGGAATAAAAGGGTAATAAGGCTCTTAACTAAACAACATTGTTAATATCTTAGTAAAAATTTAAGCACCCATGAAGGACGTTACACCTCATCAAATGGAAGAGCTTTGGGAGGAAGATCTTTTAGAAAGATACCCCGAAGAAGGAAAACCTGCCAAGGCAAAAGAGGAATTCAGAAACTACGATGATCCCGCCAGAGATACGGTAAGAGAATTTTACCGGGTCAACCACATCCATCAGACCTATGATTTTGTGATGGCAAAGGAAAAGGAGTTTCTCAAGTTTGATAAAAGGGAAATGAAGCTCTGGGATGCTGTAGAATTTCTGAATACCCTGGTAGACGATTCCGACCCCGATACTGATCTGGATCAAACGCAACACCTCCTTCAAACTTCTGAGGCCATTCGTGCAGATGGTCATCCTGACTGGTTTGTGTTGACAGGCTTTCTGCACGACCTGGGCAAGGTGCTTTGCCTTTTTGGTGAGCCTCAGTGGTGTGTGGTGGGCGATACTTTTCCTGTTGGCTGCAAGCACTCAGATAAGATCGTATATCCTGAGTTTTTCAAAGACAATGCCGACACCTACGACGAACGTTTCAATACTAAATACGGCGTTTACGAACCAAACTGCGGCCTGGATAATGTTCATCTTTCCTGGGGCCACGATGAATACATCTACCAGATTATGAAGGACTACCTTCCGCAAGAGGGGTTAGCCATGTTGCGCTATCATAGTTTCTATTCACAGCATCGGGAGAACGCCTACGAGCACCTGATGAACAAGGATGATCACAAGCTGTTTGAGTGGGTGAATAAATTCAATCCGTACGACTTATACTCAAAGGCTGCCACTCCTCCGAATGTGAAGGAGTTGAGACCCTATTACGAAGACCTGGCGTCGAAATATCTACCAGATACTTTGAAGTTTTAGTGAACGAAATTAGCAATATTAAACCGGGGCTCACCTCCGGTTTTTTTTATTTTACCCTATGAAGAATCTGTTATTATTATTTGCTGCCGCCTTTTCAGTTGGAGCACTTTCAGGATGCGAAGAGCCTGAGCAGAAACGCCCCAACATCCTTCTGGTGCTTACGGACGACCAGGGGTGGGGCGATCTGGCCTTTCACGGTAACGACAGCATCGATACACCACACCTTGATTGGCTGGCACAGCATGCCACGGAGTTTACAAGATTCTACGTTTCTCCGGTTTGCGCCCCTACAAGAGCAAGCATCCTTACTGGCCGCTATCACCTGGCTACCGGAACTTCATGGGTAACCCACCGAATGGAAGTCATGCGTGAGGAGGAAGTGACAATCGCCGAGGTGATGAAGGCTGCCGGTTATCGCACAGGGCTGTTCGGAAAGTGGCACAATGGCAAGCAGTACCCGCACGACCCGCTAGGGCAGGGCTTTCAAGAGTTTTTCGGCTTCAAGGAAGGTCACTTTAATAACTACTTTGACGCTGTGCTCACCCATAACTTTGAGGAGGTAAAAACACAAGGATACATGGCTAATGTGCTGGCAGACAAAGCCATGGAGTTTATGGCCAGCGATGGCCCCTTTTTGTGCATGCTGACGCTCAATACACCTCATGGACCTTTTCAGGTGCCCGACGAGTATTTTGATAAGTATGCGGCGATGGGATTGAGCAACAAGGATGCGGCCGTGTATGGAATGGTCGAGAACATTGATGACATCATGGGGCGTTTGCTTGATCATTTGAATGCTATTCAGAAAGAGGAAGAAACGATCGTTATTTTTATGACAGATAATGGTCCCAACGGCGTGCGTTACAACGGCAGCTTCAAAGGTATCAAAGCACACGTAGATGAAGGGGGAGTGAGGGTGCCCTTTTTGATCCGATATCCAAGATTGGGCTGGGACAAAGGGGCGAAGATTGAAAAGATGGCAGGCCATATCGATATTCTACCCACACTAGCTGAGCTGACTGGGGTTGTGCTGCCCGATAGTTTGAATATTCATGGAAAGAGTTTGCTTCCAATGACTGATTCGGCGCCGGGCTTGCCCGACCGGAAGTTTTACACGCACCAGGTGATTCGTGAAATGGATACCATTCCTTCGGCGGTTCGAACCGATCAGTATTTGTTGACCATGAAGCCTAATGAAACGGCTCTTTACGACCTGTTGGCCGATCCGTACCAAAAGCAGAATATTATCGATTCGCTACCAGAGCTGGCGGCAAATATGCAGGCAGACTATCGGAATTGGTTTAGTGAAGTAACCAAAAAAGGAACAACGCCGGAGCCCATCCAGGTAGGCCATTCTGGCGTGCCGGAAGTGGAGTTGCCTGCGCCAGATGTGTTTGCCAAAGAAGCGATTGCATTTAAGGGAGGCATTGGTTGGGCCAACGACTGGTTCACCGGCGTGAACAATGAGTCAAAAGCTAGCTGGGACTTGCTGGCGGTGAACACAGCCACCTATGCGGTGTATGTGGAAATGGCATGTGAAACAGCAGCCCCTTTTAATGTTCGCATTTCGCTTGGAAGCGAGGTTGTTCAAAAAGAAGTTTCCGCAAGCCTTTCGGCTCCGCAGCTCGAAAGCCCCGATCGTGAAGACCGGGGAGAGGTATATGAAAGAAAATGGCCACTGGTATTTGCAGGCAACCTGAAAGTAAGTCCGGGAAGTGGCGAACTAAGTGTCAGTGTTAACGGTTTTTCTGGAAGCAGCCTGGAGATTAAGTCAATCAGGTTGAGGATGTTATAATGATTGATGAATTAAAGTGAAAAAAGTATTGTGTGGAAAAGTAAGATTCCGCATCTTTGCAGCCTCGTTTTGAGAATCAGGGCACACGGAACCTGATTGATTGAAGTACGGGATGTAGCGCAGTCCGGTAGCGCATCTGGTTTGGGACCAGAGGGTCCCAGGTTCGAATCCTGGTATCCCGACAAAAAGCAGACAGCAATGTCTGCTTTTTTGCGTTTAAGGCCCATGAGAACCTGGGGCCAGCGGGTGGCGTTCGACACCGACGAAGGAGGTGCACGAGGGGAAGTGCGGCATGCCTGTGGGTATGAGTAATCCTGGTATCCCGACTCCGCCCGCCATAGCTTTTTCAGCGACGGCGGGCTTTTTTTTTTTGCTTTAAAGGTTACCAGTTTGTTCGAACTTTAGTCAATCGGGCTCCGTCGGGCAGGCCCGACTTAGTTACCAACCTAAGTTTTGTATTTATGCAATACGTTTACATTTTGAGGTGTGCTGATGGAGATTTGTATACTGGATGCACGGCCAATGTAGAAGAGCGTCTGGCCCGGCACAATGCTGGTTATGTTCCCGCCACCAAATCCCGGCTGCCTGTTACTCTTTTAACCTATATTGCCTTCGCTGAACAACACAAAGCGTTTGCATTTGAAAAGTATCTTAAGACGGGATCAGACAGAGCTTTTCTGAACAAGAGATTGATTTAGTTAATCGAATATTCCGCCTGCCATAGCTTTTTCAGCGACGGCGGGCTTTTTTTTTTGCTTTAAAGGTTACCAGTTTGTTCGAACTTTAGTCAAAAGGGCTCCGTCGGGCAGGCCCGACTTAGTTACCAAGCCAATTTTGTATTTATGCAATACGTTTACATTCTGAGGTGTGCTGATGGAGATTTGTATACTGGATGCACGGCCAATGTAGAAGAGCGTCTGGCCCCGCACAATGCTGGTTATGTCCCTGTCACCAAATCCCGGCTGCCTGTTACTCTTTTAACCTATATTGCCTTTGCTGAACAACACAAAACTTTTGCATTTGAAAAGTATATTAAGACGGGATCAGGGAGGGCATTTTTGAGTAAGCGACTTATTTGAAGCGTTTAATTGGTTTGGCTGTTGATGAGTATCGGCGAAAATCGACTACATTAAAATTTCCGTAACACTATTAAGCACGGTTGTTTTTATTCAAATAGCTCATATATGATCAGGAAAGGACCGCAATGAATTGGTTTTGTGTTTTTGTTGAAGTGCTTCACTTTATGCTCTCGAACGATGCTGGCATTTTTCGTCCACCGAAGGTTCCAATTATTATTGCAGGGGTGAATTATGGGCTTTAAAAGCTTATTCAGTGTCATGTCAATTTTCCAAGTCCATTGAGGTGCATTATTTTTTATTTCATAGGGTTCCGCATTCCACAATTCAAGCTTGTTTGTCAGGTTTGTGGAATCTGTTGGCTTTTCTATTTCTACTAAGGGTTTGAAGTATGTTAAATCAGATTCAGTGTAGCCTCTACGAGGGAATTTGACAAATCCATTTTTTTCCCAGAATCCTTGAGATTCCTTTGGCGAACAAAACAGTTTAAAAGCAACATGGCCTTTGCTTTTAAAATAGGATTCTAATTTCAGAATGAATTGTTGACCAATTCCTTTCCTTCGAAAATTGCGCTTTACTTCTAAAATTTCTATTTCTACATAGAGCTCACTTTTCGAATAAACAGCAAAGCCGATGGGATAATTTGCATGGTTTAAAGTGATGAATTCTTTGTTGTTAAATGCCTTTTCGATTATTCCCCAATTGCAATAGAACCCTTCGTTGAAGTGGTTTCGTTCTTCAATCAGCCAACTTCTTACTAGTTCTAGTTCAAGTGCTTTAGGATTTGTGTTGAGTTCAATTTTTTGATTCATTGTTGTTCTTATTATCGCAATTCACTCAAGTATGCTACCACCCGCTTCGACCCTTTATCAATTTCTAATTTAGCAGATTTCTTTTGTTATTATATTGAGCGCTTAACAACAATCAATCTAAAAATGAAGCATCTCAGGCTACTCCTGCTGCTGTTGGTTTCGGCATCTATGTCGTACGGACAAAACCTTGACAGCGTCTTTCAAACCTTAAAATTCCGAAATATTGGGCCTTTCCGTGGAGGTCGTTCAGTAACCGTCAGTGGCGTAGTTGGCGACCCGCTCACCTATTACATGGGTACCACTGGTGGAGGCGTTTGGAAAACCGACGATGCCGGTGCCTATTGGAAAAATATATCTGACGGTTTTTTTGAAATGGGTTCAGTAGGAGCTGTCTCTGTTTCGGAAAGTGACCCCAATGTGGTTTATGTCGGCATGGGTGAGCATGCGCCGAGAGGTGTGATGACGTCTTACGGCGACGGCATGTACAAGTCGACCGACGCAGGCAAGACCTGGAAGAAAATAGGGCTGGAAAAAACGCAGCACATTGCCAGGGTTGTCATTCATCCTAAGAACCCTGACATCGTTTACGTGGCAGCTCAAGGAGCCCTGCACGGGCCAACACAGGACAGGGGAATTTACAAAACCACGGACGGCGGAGTGACATGGACAAAGGTATTGTACGTGAATGACCTCACCGGTTGCTCCGAGCTTTCTATGGACATGAGCAATCCGCAGGTGCTGTACGCCACCATGTGGCACCACCAGCGCATGCCCTGGCAGGTGGTGAGCGGAGGCCCCGGTAGTGGCGTCTATAAATCAAGCGACGGTGGAGCTACCTGGGAGAAGATACACAAAGGCTTGCCAAAGGAAATGGGTAAAATGGCAATATCGGTGAGCAGAGCCAATCCCGAAAAAGTATTTCTGCTGATGGAAAGCGACTCTGATAAGGAGCTGGGAGGCTTGTTTGTGTCAGGAGATGCCGGCAAGAATTGGAACAAAGTAAGCGGCGACCACCGGTTGCTGCAAAGAGCGTGGTACTATATTGAAGTCTTTACCGACCCGCAGGATGAAAACACAGTGTATGTGCTAAGCGCTCAGGCCTTGCGTTCAATTGATGGTGGTAAAACCTGGGAAACGCTTTCTACTTCACATGGAGATCACCATGACTTGTGGATCAATCCGAATAACTCCAAAAACATGGTGTTGGCAGACGATGGAGGAGCTGCCATCACCTTCAACCGGGCAGAAAGCTGGACGACACTGGACAATATGCCAACGGCCCAGTTTTACCGAATCAACGTTGACAACGAGTTTCCTTACAATATTTACGCTGGCCAGCAGGACAACAGTTCCGTGAAAATCGCCAGCATGTCCTTAGGTTCTTACAGCATTGGCGAAAGAGATTGGACAAGATCGGCCGGCGGTGAAAGTGCCTTTCTGGCTTTTGACCCCGACGACCCACGCTACGTAATGGGAGGCAGCTACCTCGGCACCATTGAGATACTGGACATGAAATCCAAAGCGGGAACTGGAGTGATGGCCGCACCGATACAATATTTGAGTATGGCAGCCCGTGATATGAAATACCTTTATGACTGGAATGCGCCGATCATCTGGTCGAAACATGAGCCGGGCACGTTTTACCATGGTGCGCAATACCTGCTGAGAACGAGAGACAAAGGCGTTACCTGGGAAGAAGTTTCTCCTGATTTGACGAGGAATATTGACGAAAAGCAGGGTAAAGGCGGAGGCCCTTATACCGTTGAAGCTGTAGGTGCAGAGAACTACGGTGCGCTTAGTTACGTGATCGAATCACCGCACGAAAAAGGCGTGATCTGGACAGGCAGCAACGATGGTTTTGTGCATGTAACCAGAGACAATGGTGCCAGCTGGATCAACGTAACACCTAAGGGTTTGGCAGAATGTCTGATCAATGCAATTGAGGTATCTCCGCACGATAAGGCTACAGCTTATATCGCAACAACCAGATACAAGTTCAACGACTACACGCCTGCTATTTATAAAACCACGGACTATGGCAAAACCTGGATCAATATCAGCAAAGGCATTCCTTATGGTTCTTTCACAAGAGTAGTGCGGGAAGACGAGGCCAAAAAAGGTCTGCTCTATGCCGGTACCGAAAAGGGCCTCTATATATCGTGGAATGATGGAGCTTCCTGGCAGCCTTTCCAGCTCAATCTTCCTATCACGCCAATCATGGATTTGAAAGTGAAAGAGGGCGACCTCGTAGTGGCTACCTCCGGAAGATCTTTCTGGATATTGGATGACCTTGGTGTGCTTGGCCAGTATAGTGGTCTGACCAATTCGCTCAAGCTCTACAAACCCGACGATGCGGTGATTGGCAATTGGGGAAGCCCTTTGAACCGCACCTCGGCTGAATTTGATGGCACCAACTTGCTGGAAGGCGTGAATCCTGCTAATGGCGTCATTATCTACTACGAACTACCGAAGCTGGCCGATTCTGTCGCAGTAACGCTTGAAATAAGAGATGCGCAGGGCAACCTTGTGCGTACGCTTAGCTCCGAAAAGGATCCAAAGTTTCAGTCATACCCCGGTGGCCCTTCTCCAGAACCTACCATTTCAAAGTCTAAGGGGATCAACAGATTTGTGTGGGATATGCGCTATGCAACAATGATAGGCGCACCAAGTGCCTATGTAGAAGGAGGTTACAGAGGGCACAAGGCTTCGCCGGGCACTTACTCTATCACCTTGAAATACCCAGGCAAGGAGGCAAAAAGCGAGTGCAAAATCCTTCCCAACCCGCTCTATGAAACCACGCCTGCCACTTATGCTGAATACCACACGTTCATGACGGGCATGGAGAGCAGTTTGAATGAGATGCACAAGAAAGTCAATACAGTGCTTGACCTAAGAAGTCAGATCGAAGGCGTGCTAAAAGATTTGCCCGCAGGTGAATCATTTGTAGCTCTAAAGACGGACGGCGAGGCCCTGGTTGCCAAAATGAAAGCCTGGGATGAAGACATGGTGCAGCGCAAATCGAAGGCATACGACGATGTGGAGAACTTCCCTAACAAGTTCACTGCCAACTTCCTCTTCCTGATCAATGCCACCGAGAGCGATATTCCGAGGGTTAATCAAGCCAATAGAGACCAACTCAGGGTGCTGATGGAGGAATGGGCTCAACTGAAGGGGCGGGCCGATGAATTGATAAATACCGATGCTCCTGCCTTCAACAGGCGCCTATGGGAGGCGGGCATAGGAGCCGTGAGGGTTACCAAAGACTAAGCACGCATGAAGTATCAGGTGCCTGAACAAAAAGCTGATCGACGTTGATCAGCTTTTTGTTTTTTTTCTCCTTCCATTCCGAATAAAAAGCCATCTGAACCTCAATTCACCAGCTCAAATTTGTATTCAAAGCTTGCATCGCTACCTGCAATAAATTTTTTAATCGCCAACCCATGTCATTATACTCATAGGTGAATTTTTGTTCAGCAGAGATGCCGTTGGCATTGGTTAATTTTTGTGTTTGAGGATTATTCTGAAAAAATATCACAAATGGATGATGAAGGCTGCTCATGAAGAGGTGCTCGGAGTTTTCCTTTGTATCGAAATTTAGATAAGCAATAGTGGATGCTGGAACAAAGGCTGAGCCATTGTAGCCAGAACGCCGCTCCTCAGTGAGGTTGTCGTGACTGTCGTATTTGTATTCAATTTGATAGTTCTTCTGAAGTGTGCCGGTTGTAGTATTTCTCGTCCACGTGATATCTTTTGTTAGTCGGCCCAGTCCATCGTACGAATACTTGTGAGACTCGTAAAGATCATTGCCCAGATAGGCATTGGTTTCAGTAAGAATGTCGGAGGAACTGTAGGAGTATTCATATGAAATAGCCATAAGGAAAGTCCATACCCAGCGGACCGGCGTGGAACGATGAATAAAGTCGGAGAGTAGTCGACTATCGCTTCCGAAAGGTTTTGGCTATTCCCGCTTCGGCGGCGGTTCGCCGAGCGACCGATCTGGCCGCTAAAAAGTAAATTTTATACACGTGAAATGACGGTTTGGTCATCTGACTTCGCTGGCCTTAGCAAATTGCGGCTATAGGAAAGCTTATGCGTAGATTCAAAGGTTCCGTCTTCCGGGTTTGTTAGTCCGGAGACAATGGTCGTTAGCCTCCCGCCGGCATCATACGTCAGGGTTCGGTAGCTTTTGCTGGAGCCAAAGGAATAGGTCAACTTTTGGGCACGGAGCGTTACCGGTGATGGTGCTGGCTCATATTCATAGCATGATTGTAGTGTCAAGGCCGCCACTACCAGCAACAGACTTGAAGTAAATTTCGAGCTTTTCATGGAGCATAAGACAGCCTTTGTGGCGCAAAGGTTGCAGTGTGATATAAAAAGTTCAGGGCCTGCATGTACGACATTGGCACGCTGTATCAACAACAAATGCCAGCGAAAACAAAAAAGTGATTCGATTGGCAGAAGCAACTTCACGTCAATGAAAAATTTAAGCATTTGTTAGTCATCTTGATTTGGAGTGGGCGTAAAGAGTGGCTCGTGACTTGCAATTTCAAATCCGTGGCAATAGTATCAATGCCATGTTTCTTTCATTTTTCTCCAAACCAGAAGTCCTGAGCAAAAAGTAAGCAGCCCGGCCACATGTACAGCCCATGTTAGCCCTAAGAAAGAGGCAACAATGCCTGCCATTAAAGCTCCAGCGGCATAGCCCATGTCTCTCCAAAAACGGTAGACCCCTACAGAGGAAGCCCTCCATGAGGGGTGCGCTGCATCACTCACTGCTGCCAATAGGGCTGGATAAACCATTGCCGTGCCAATGCCCAGCAATACAGAACCCGCCAGGCCGGTAAAAAGTGGAAATGAGGCACCAAAGCCAATAACGACGTGACCAATAGCCTGAATCATCATGCCCCAAACGATCAATGGTTTTCTTCCAATCCTGTCAGCCAATGGGCCGGTGATCACCTGACCGAGGCCCCACACGACGGGGTAAACCGCCTTGATCCAGCCTATGCCCTCTATTCCCACACCGACTGATGCAAAGAGCAACGGAAACACACCCCATGACATGCCATCGTTTAAATTATTGATCAAGCCTGCTTGGGAAACTGAAAACAAGGTTTTATTGCGCCAGCTAGTTTCACCAAACACCCATAGCAGATTGGGCTTGTTCTCACTTTCGTCGGCATTGGTTTTTTTTAGTTGTGCAGCTTCCATTTGTGCATGGCCTCTGGTGTCCTTAATCAGAAACACAGAAATAATCAGACCAGCTGCTGTGTAAAAGATGCCTATGTAGAATGGTTCAGGTCGCAGACCATACGACGAAGCAATGTATCCCGTGAGCAGCGCTGTTATCCCTACGGCGCCATAGCCGGCGGCTTCGTTCAAGCCCATAGCCAGTCCTCTTCTTGCAGGTCCAACCAGATCGATCTTCATGTTGACCGTCATTGACCAGGCCAGGCCCTGGCTGATACCCAAAAGCACATTTGCTAAAATAATCCAGTTCCACGCTGGCCCCCAGCCCAATAGGAATGGGACAGGAATTCCTACCAACCAGCCAAGTATTAGCACTTTTTTTCTAGTGAGCTGGTCAGCCAGCACACCAGAAACGAGGTTTGTAATGGCCTTAACCACACCAAAAGCGATGATGAAAGAAAAAATAATCATCTCGGAGCTAATGCCAAATTCCTCAGTGCCGACGAGTGGGACCACCGTTCTCTCCAGGCCCACCATTCCACCCACGAATGCGTTGACCAAAACCAACAGCGTGAATTGTCTCCAGTTTTCCTTTAAGCCCAATTGCATCTAAGACATGTCAAGCAATTGCACAGCGATTGGCGTCGGCCTTCAATTCCGCAGGTTGGTGACCTTACATCCAACATAAAGAGCGGCTCGTGCCTGTCAAGCATCCTCCGGAGTGTTTGTACAGAAATTGTGTCTCCTTTCATTGTGGTCAGAATTCAGTGGGCGTTGGTTCAATAGGCAGGCCCATGGCTGCCCAGTCCGGGAATCCCTCTTCCATGCGGTTAGCGTTAAAGCCCTTGCCCCGGAGTAGCTCTACAGCCTCGTCGGCAAAAACACAAAGAGGTCCCCGGCAGTATGCAATAATTTCCTTGCTTTTTGATAGCTCGGTGATACGTTTGGCAAGCTGCTCCATGGGAATAGAAAGAGCCCTGTGAATATGGCCACGCTGATACTCCTGTTCAGGCCGGACATCGAGCAAAACAACATCGTCCGACGCTAGTTTCCCGAGAAGCTCTTCTGTACCAATTGGTTCCATAGAATGATGCCCCCTGCGGTAGTCACGCATTAGCTTTTCGACTTCGGCATTACTGTGTATACCAAGCTCCCTGAGCGCTCTCCAGGCAGTAAACACCCTTTCATTCGTAAGGTGATAGTAGATAAAATTTCCTTTGCGGGTAATCTGAACCAGCCTGGCACCTTTCATTACCTGCAAGTGCTGGGAGGTATTGGCAATGGTCATTTCTGAATGCGAAGCGATGGCCTCAACTGTATATGGACCCTGTGCCAATAAGTCAAGTATTTCCATTCGGTGCGGATTAGCTAATGCTTTGGTGACTTTGGCCAGTTCACCATAAACATTGTTTTTAAACTTTCTCTTATCCATTTGGAGCTGTTTTGCCTCAGTAACGATGAAAGTGAAATCATAGTTCTATTATTCAATATAATTATTGAATAGATGAAACACATACCCATTGGATGTATAGCTAAGAGCAAGGCAAGTAATTAATAATCAGAAAGATAACTCAGGGTATAGTAGCGCCAATAATTTCAACTTTTTTAGAACACTCGCTTCACCGCAGAAATGAGGCTGTGAATTTCAATATGTTACTTGGAGCCCAACTTAAAGAAATGGTAGATTCCGCACTTATTTCATGACAAACAAACTAAATTGACCTCTCTGTGCTTTACTGATATGGTGCGATATGAGTTCGCACAGTGCTCGTGACATTGTCAAAAATCACTCCTGGCATTTTCCCAATGAAAGACCAAAAATCAATTCATATCAAAAACATGGTTTGCAACCGCTGTATCATGGTGGTGGATCAAATCTTTCAGCAAGCAGGGCTTGAAACTGCCTCCATCAGTCTTGGCGAGGTGAAACTGGCTGCTGACTCTGTCTCTGCCGACAAGCTTTCTGCACTCGACTCTCTATTACTAAAGCACGGCTTTGAGCGCATCGATGACCGCAAAAGCCAGCTGCTGGAGCAAATTAAGGCCGCAGTGATTGATGCCATACACCATCACGAAAATTTTGAAGTCAATATTAACTGGTCGCACTATCTTTCGGACAAGCTGAACTACGACTACAACTATCTGAGCAGTCTTTTTTCTTCTGTTACCGGAATTACTTTGGAACAATATATCATCAGGCAAAAAGTGGAAAAGGTCAAAGAGTTTCTGTTTTATGATGAGCTTTCAGTGAAAGAAATTGCCTACAAACTAGGCTACAGTAGCGTGGCCCACCTTTCCTCGCAGTTCAAGAAAATAACAGGGCTCACACCAACCGAATTCAAAGAATCCCGACAAACTGATATTAGAACTCCTCTCGACAATATCATATAATCATATAACCAAATCTGGTGATTATGTAACGCCCCCCATGGCTATTGTTCCCAACTTTGTACAAAGCAAAATAGCATGGAACAGTTTACCGAGATCAATATCAAAGGGATGGTGTGCAACAGGTGCATATTCACTATCAAAGAGCTGCTACAATCCCACGGCTATCCTGTAGAGCATGTTGCCCTTGGTAAGGTAATTTTTGCAAAACCCGTCGATAACACAGAAAAAGGCAGCGTAAAAGACCTGCTGAGCCTGCTGGGGTTTGCACTGATAACGGATAAAAACGAGCAATTACTTTCTCAAATAAAACAGTCTATCGAGGAGTGGCTCAGTAAGAATGGAGATGGAGCCAGAACCGCAAAGCTTTCATCTTATTTGTCGGGCCAACTTGGAAAAAACTATGATTCTTTAAGTGAGTTCTTTGTGACCCATGAAGGAAACACAATAGAGAGATATGCCATCGCCCTAAGAATTGAAAAGGTAAAAGAGTTGCTTGTTTATACTGACCTTGGTTTGTCGGAAATAGCTTTTAAAACCGGGTTCAGCAGTGCGCATCATCTTTCTTTTCAATTTAAGAAGACAACAGGTTTAAATACATCAGCTTATAAACCACTGCGGTCAGTCAAACTCAAGGCAAGGGAAGCTATGGAAACTATGTAATGCAATCCCAAAATGATGTAAAGCTGATTGTCGGCACCGAACGTACCTTTGCATAGAAAAAACTCAAAATAGAATGACAACATTAGAAGCAAACAAAGTGGATACAGATAATTTATCTGGCAAACTCACAAAAGAAAGTTTTCCCGTTACGGGAATGACTTGCGCTGCATGCGCAGTAAGCGTGGAGTCGATGCTCGCCAATACCAAAGGAGTAGTGGGGGCAGGCGTTAATTTCGCCACCCAAACTGCCTGGGCGCAATTCGACAACACTGTCGCATCAGTGGAAGATTTACGGCAGGCCGTGCAGTCGATTGGATACGACCTCATCGTGGATGTGGAAGACCCCTCGGAGGCGCAGGCCCAGCTGCAGCTGGCGCATTATGAGTCAATCAAAAGGAGATTGACCTGGTCGGCGATACTTACACTGCCAGTGGTGGTGATCGGGATGTTTTTTATGGACTGGGAAGCTGGCAAGTGGATTTCCATGCTGCTCTCAGCTATCATACTGTTTTACTTTGGCAAGAATTTCTTTGTAGTAGCCTGGAAGCAGGCCAAGCATGGCAAAGCGAATATGGACACACTGGTGGCCCTCAGCACGGGCATTGCCTTCATATTCAGCGTGTTTAATACTGTATTTCCGGAGTACTGGCACAGTAGGGGAATCCATGCCCATGTCTACTTTGAAGCGGCCGTGGTCATTATCACCTTCATTTCGCTGGGCAAGCTTTTGGAAGAAAAGGCAAAGTCGAATACCTCTTCTGCTATCAAAAAGCTGATGGGCCTTCAGCCTAAAACAGTAAAAGCCATTGTAGATGGTGAGGAAGTAGAAATTCCCATCTCGTCAGTACAGGAAGGCTATATTTTAATTGTAAGACCCGGGGAGAAAATTCCGGTTGATGGCGAAGTAGCCGAGGGCAAATCGTATGTGGATGAAAGTATGATCACCGGTGAGCCTGTGGCAGTTGAAAAAACAGCCGGAGCCAAAGTTTTTGCAGGCACTGTCAATCAAAAGGGCAGCTTCCGCATGGTGGCGCAAAAAGTAGGTGGCCAAACCGTGCTTGCCAGCATCATCAAAATGGTGCAGGAAGCCCAGGGCAGCAAAGCACCTGTTCAAAAGCTGGTGGATAAAATTGCCGGCATATTTGTGCCAGTAGTGCTGGGAATTTCTATCCTTACCTTTATTGTGTGGATGATTTTTGGTGGCGACAACGCCTTTACCATGGCGCTGCTTGCTTCTATCACTGTGCTGGTTATTGCCTGCCCCTGTGCGCTTGGGCTGGCCACCCCAACAGCCATTATGGTGGGCGTTGGCAAAGGTGCTGAGAACAATATCCTCATCAAAGATGCGGAGAGCCTGGAGCTGGGGCACAAGGTGAATGCCATCATTCTTGACAAAACCGGTACGATCACGGAAGGCAAGCCAGCTGTGACTGAGGCGATATGGCTGAGCGATGAAAATCTGGATAACCACAAAGGGATATTGCTTAGCATGGAATCCCAAAGTGAGCACCCGCTGGCAGAGGCAGTTGTCAATCAGCTGAAGGAAGAAAAAGTAGCGGAGGGATCGATCACAGGATTTGACAGCCTGACAGGTCGGGGAGTGACAGCAACAAGTGGAGAGGAAGTTTACTACGTGGGCAACCGAAAACTAGTGCTTGAAAAAAACATTATCATTGACGACAGCCTGTCGATAGAAGCTTCTAAATGGCAAAATAAGGCGAACACAGTGGTCTATTTCACAGATAGCAAGCGAGTGATTGCTGTATTGGCTATTGCCGATAAGATCAAGGCAACTTCTAAGGAAGCGATCCAGACGCTGCAAGGGCGTGGCATTGAAGTATATATGCTGACAGGCGACAATAACGAGACGGCGGCGGCGGTGTCGAAGCAGGTAGGGTTGAAGCATTTTAAGGCTGAAGTATTGCCTTCCGAAAAAGCGGAGTTTGTCAAGGCCCTGCAGGCTGAAGGAAAAGTAGTCGCCATGGTAGGAGACGGCATCAACGACTCGCATGCGCTGGCGCAGGCCGATGTCAGCATCGCCATGGGGAAAGGTTCCGACATAGCGATGGACGTTGCCAAGATGACCCTCATCACCAGTGACCTTAACGTAATTCCCAAAGCGCTGATGCTGTCGAAAAAGACCGTCATGGGCATACGTCAGAACTTGTTCTGGGCATTTATCTACAACCTGATAGGCATTCCGTTGGCTGCCGGAGTTTTGTACCCCATCAATGGTTTCCTTTTGGATCCAATGATCGCAGGTGCAGCCATGGCCTTTAGTTCAGTATCAGTTGTCGCCAACAGTTTAAGGCTGAAGGTGGCTAAGATTTAATAAGTCAAAAACCCAAAAATTGCAACCCTTTCAAGTTGCCGGCATCAAATGATGCCGGGCTTGGAAGAGTCTGCTCCAACAAACATTTTTTATCATGGAAAACAGCGTCAAAATCCACAAAGTTATTCGTGAGACCAGGGATGCCATCACTTTACAATTTGAAAACCATCCTTCGTTACGCAATTATTCACCAGGTCAGTTCATTAACATTTATGGTGAAGTAGACAATGAAACGATCAGCAGGTCATACTCTTTTTCTTCATCACCCCTGGCTGGTGAACGGCCCTCAGTAACCATCAAAAAGATGGCCGGTGGACGCCTGAGCAGGCAGCTGGTTGAAATGGTGGGGCAAGGTGATTCGCTCACCGTAAGTGAGCCAGCAGGCAGGTTTGGGCTGAGAAATGAAGGTAGTCCTGTCAAGCACATGATCTTCATCGCAGGAGGAAGCGGAATTACCCCCCTTTTTTCCATGATCAAGACGATTCTTAATTCCAAATCTCAGCAGCAAGCGCCGCCGCTGGTCACCCTGCTTTATTCTAACAAGGAGCCTGATACTGTCATTTTTGGGGATCAGCTTGATGAGCTCGAGGCGCAAAACCCCGGCAGGTTCAGCGTGATTCATTTTTTGCAAAAGTGGGAAGCCAATCGCCAGGTGGACAATGTGCATCATGGCTATATTAATAAAGCCAGGCTGGCTGCCTTTTTAGACAGCGGATATAGTGACGCAACTGAAATCTATCTATGTGGCCCTGAGGCGATGATGCAAGCCATATTGAAGGACCTTGAAGCGCTTAATTTTGACCTGAGTAAAGTGTACAGTGAGTCGTATCAGCCCACAGTTGCTTTGAGCCAATTTGAAGCAGAATCAAATGCGGGAAGGTCTGAGGTTACTTTTTTGAAGGGGGCTGAATCGTTTTCTCTGGAGCTATCAAGCGATGAGTTCATTCTGCAAACAGGGCTCAATAAAGGACTGCAGCTTCCACATTCATGCAAGGAGGCCATGTGCGGAGCGTGCAAAGTGAAGCTGCTCTCAGGCAAAGTCAATATGGTTGAAAACTATGCCCTTACAGACAGTCAACTCAAGGAGGGATATGTGCTTCTTTGCTCCGGAAAACCAGGCTCAGAGGCTATCACGCTTTCCTACACCTGAATTATGAAATACAAGCCGGGAATTGTGTAACGATCCCGAATCACAAACAAGCTAATTTTACAATACAATTTAAATTCAAAATAAAATGGAAACATTAAAGTTCAAATCAAACATCAAGTGTACTGGGTGTATCGAAAAGGTGACCCCTTTCCTTAATGAAGCAGCCGGCGCTGAAAAATGGGAAGTTGATCTCAAGAATCCTGAGAAAATTCTTACGGTTCATGCTGAAGGAGCTACGTCTGAGCAGATTAGCCAGGCAATGCAAAAAGCAGGCTACGTAGCAGAAGTAATCAGCTAATCACGATGAAAGCGATGCTATTCTTGCTGGGGGCTGCCCTTTCTGTGGGCAGCCTTTCAGCTCAAAGCGGATCAATGAACCAGATGCTTAATGACTATCTGGTGGTGAAGGAAGCCCTTGTAAAAGGTGACGTTAAGCAAGCGTCGACTGGCGCTGGTCAGCTAGTGGCAACAATTACGACAGTCGACTTAGCGACGCTGAGTGAGACCGATAAGAAAGCGTTTTCAGCAGTGAGCGCTGAGCTACTAAAGCAGGCACAGGTCATTGCAGGTGCAAAGGAGGTTGAAAAGCAAAGAGCTGGCCTTGCTGCACTTTCGCAGCAACTGTGGCCATTGGTCAAAGGATCTGACGCAATAGGCAGAACGGTTTTCTATGACTACTGTCCCATGAAACAGAGCTATTGGCTAAGCGCAGAGGTGGCTATTCGAAATCCATTTTATGGAAGTCAGATGCTTGGTTGTGGCAAAGTGGACGACAAGATCAATGAATAGACTGATGAAGAAACTGCTGTTATTTTTAGCATGTTTGCCAGGGTTTGGGTCGGCATTTACGCAACAGCTGGTGAGGTATGACCTGACCGTCACCGATACGGTGGTAAATTACACCGGCAAGGCAAAAATGGCCATAGCCATCAACGGTCAGCTACCAGCACCGACACTGCATTTTATCGAAGGCGATACAGCTGAAATTCATGTGCATAACAAAATGCACCATGAAACATCCATCCACTGGCATGGCTTGATACTGCCAAACGAGCAAGACGGGGTTCCATACCTCACCACCACGCCGGTCAAGGGCATGAGTACCCATATTTTTCGCTTCCCTATTGTGCAGAGCGGCACTTATTGGTATCATTCGCACACCATGCTGCAGGAGCAACTCGGCATGTATGGGGCTTTCATTATCAGCAAAAGGGAGACTGACCCGATGCAGGAATATACCATGCTGCTCAGCGACTGGAGCAATGAAAACCCCAATCAGATTGAGAGATCCCTGCACAATGCGACCGATTGGTATGCCATAAAAAAGGGAGCCGCCCAGAGTTATTGGGAGGCTGGCAAAGCCCATCACCTGGGCACGAAATTCGGCAACGAATTCAAGCGGATGATGGCCATGGACGTAAGCGACGTGTATTATGAAAGAGTGTTGCTTAATGGGCTTCCAGCACAGGAGGCCTCTTTTGCCGCAGGTGAACAGGTGAGGCTCAGGATTATCAACGGCAGCGCTTCTACCTACTTCTGGCTGAAATTTTCCGGCGGCAAGATGTCGGTAGTTGCCAACGACGGGGCCGACGTGGTGCCGGTGGAGGTAGACCGATTGATTGTGGGCGTATCAGAAACCTACGACGTAGTCGTCACAATACCTGGTGCTGGAAAATATGAATTCCTTGCCACCTCGGAAGACCGCACCCAAAGCGCCTCTCTTTGGCTGGGTGAGGGCAAGGAGGTTCCTGCGGGGGCAATGCCACGGCTCAAGTACTTTGAAGGAATGAAAATGATGAATGACATGATGACCGTAGGTGGCAAAATGGAAGACATGGGCATGAACATGAGTTTGCAGCAAATGGACATGAACACTGTGATGTACCCCGAGATTGTGGACAGCAGCGAGCCTACCGTTACCCTCAACTACAGCATGTTGAAGTCACCTGTGGAAACTACTTTGCCCGATGTGCCCACCCGTGAGCTAAAATTTGAGCTTACTGGCAACATGAATAGGTATGTGTGGTCAATTGATAACAAGACTGTTTCCGAAACAGACAAAATCCTGATCCGGAAAGGTGAAAATGTGCGCATTGTGATCTACAATAACTCAATGATGCGGCATCCAATGCACCTGCATGGCCATTTTTTCAGAACCCTGAACGGGCAAGGCACCTACTCGCCGATGAAAACGGTGTTGGATATTTTGCCTATGGAAACCGACACCATCGAGTTCCATGCGTCTGAAGAGTACGGTGACTGGTACTTTCATTGCCATATTCTTTACCATATGATGTCGGGCATGGGCAGGATATTTTCCTACGAAGGCAGTCCGGCAAATCCTGAGCTAGGCAACCCTAAGAAGGCCCTTCGAAAGGTGTATCATGATGATCGGCGCTTCTATTCCGGCGCAGAAATTAGCCTTGAAAGCAGTGGGAGCGATGGAGAGGTTTGGGTGGCCAATACCCGCTGGTCGCTACAAACGGAGTGGCGGCTTGGGTTCAATCAAACCACAGGGCAAGAATCTGAGAGTCATATTGGGAGGTATATTGGCAGAAACCAATTCTTTATGCCCTATGCCGGTTGGGATGTCCGCAGCAGATCGGTGGAGGGCGATGAGAAAAATATTTTTGGAATTCGCAACACAAAGGATAACAGAAGCGTAATATGCTTTGGCCTGGAATACACGCTGCCCTGGTTTGTAAAAACAGACCTTAGGGTCGACCACACAGGGAATGTTCGCATCCAGTTCGCTCGTGAGGACATACCGGTTTCTTCCCGAGTCAGGCTTTGGGGCGTATGGAACACTGACATGGAATATAGCGTTGGGGCCAAGTATATTATTACCAAGTACTGGTCACTTTCCACACACTACGACAGCGATATGAAGTGGGGTGGTGGATTGTCGCTGACCTACTAAGTACGGGCTTTCCAGTAATTGTATTAACCAACACGTACGAATTTAAAAAAACCATCATTTGAAGATGATGGCAGGGAGAGGAGTGCTTTTTTCCGGCGATTCGGCTGGCCGTGAGCTCGTTATCCTTTGGTAGTTGATTTTTTCCTTAGTCGGATTTGCAGGATAATTATACGCTTTTTTCAACAACACATTATTTAAAGGTAAAACTCAAAATTCAATGAAAACTCATTTTTTCAAATCATTTTTTTATGCTGTTGCCATTGGTGCAACGCTGTTTGGCTGTTCCAAAGACGTCGATCAGGAACCAGGTCCGGTAGCCGTGTCAGTCGAATTTTTAAACACTACCCACAATATTGCTGAGGTAGGCGATTCCGTGCAGGTGGTAGTGGCTTTAAGCGCTGATGCGCCAACCGACGGCACTGTTTTTGTCAAATTATTTGGCGATGCGGTGTATGGTGAGGACTTCGTTACTAAGCCAGCGGCAGTGAACGGCGTGGTGAGAATGGACTTTCAGGAGGTAATGCGCACAAACATTTTTACAGTGCACAGGCTGAAAAACGACAACAAAAGGGACGAGTCGACAATTACTCTCACTGTAGCCAACGTATCGCAAGGCTATTTGATTGGTAGTAAGGCAACGTCAAATGTAAAGCTTTTGGAATTGCCCGAAGAGCCAGCGGGAGCGAGAATCAATTTCGAGGATGTATTCCTTCACCTTTCAGAATACGAAGTGAATGGGTACGCTGTTAATCTCAAGCTGACCAATCCTTTGACTGAAAAGGAAACGGTAACGCTTGTGATTGACGCACCCAACGGTCGCAATTATGGGACTCATTTCACTACTGCACCAGCAGCTGTTCAAAATATGATTGAGATAGAGGTTTTGCCCGGTGCAAGCGCTGTTCAGTTCACTATCTTCCCAGCCGATGATGCGTTGGTGCTAGGTACCTATGAGATGACCTTCAGCATTGATGCCACTACGGGCAGGCTTGAAAAAGGAGAGATTTTGCAGTTGGCTGTGCGAATAGAAAAAAATGATGAAGAACAAGCAGTTGAGGTGCACAGCATTGCTGAGCTTAGGGACTACTTCGATGAGTTTGATGGCGAATTTTGGATGTCGACTGACTATTTAATCGAGGGAGTGATCACGTCGGCAGACAACGTCATCGATGACAAAACAGCCTATATTCAGGATGAAACAGGTGGCATTATGTTGCGTTTCACCGGTAGGAACTTCCTGAAAACGGGCGATAGAGTTCGCATCAATCTTGTGAACGGATCTGGTAATAATTTCAATGGACAAAAGGGCATTGCCAATGTGCATGATATGCTTGGCATGGTGCTTCAGCACAACCAGACAGTAGCGCCCGAAGTAATTACTTTTGACCAACTCTATTCAGGAAACTATGAAGGAAAGAGGGTGACTATTACTGGTGTTAAGTTTAGAGATGCCGACGGGGCCAAGGCCTTTAATGGTACTTGGGCCATTGTTTCTGAGGCATCCGGTGCGTATGTTAATACCTATCCGAGGGCATCTTTCAGTCATTTTAAGCTACCGGAAGGAACTGTAACTGTAACCGGTATAGTCGGGGACTGGGGCCGGATTTTACCGCAAGATCTCCAGGATATTCTTAGGTAACTTTCGAAAACCACTCTCAAAATAGGGTGGTTTTTTTCTGGAATTCGATAATTAAACTCAAAACGCATGAAAGCAGCTGTACTCAATCAGGCGTCATATCAGCTGGAGGTGGCCGAAATGGAAACCCCCGCACCCGCCAAAGGCGAAGTGCTGGTTAAACTAAAAACGGCATCAATCAATCATCATGAACTTTGGTCGATGCGGGAGCAGAGCATCGTTAGCCAGTCCCCAGTCATTATGGGATCGGATGGAGCTGGGGAAATAACGGAAGTCGGGCCTGGTGTGGCGAGCACATGGATAGGTAAAGCCGTAATGATCAATCCCTCGTTGAACTGGGGGAGTAATCCACGAGTGCAGGGGCCCGATTATCAAATTCTCGGTTTCCCCCGAAACGGAACATTCGCCGAGTATATCAGTATACCCGTTGAGTACGTTTATGAAAAACCTTCGCATCTGGACTTCGACGAGGCGTCAGCCATACCGCTGGCAGGGCTTACTGCTTACCGGGCCCTTTTTATTAGAGGGGAACTCGAAACAGGAAGCAACGTGTTGGTCACGGGAGTAGGTGGCGGAGCCGCTCTGTTTGCCTTGCAATTCGCCATTGCAGCTGGTGCCAACGCCTATGTTACCTCAGGCAGCGAGGAGAAAATTCAAATGGCCGTCAGTCTTGGGGCCAAAGCTGGTGTCAACTACAAGGAACCTGGATGGGACAAAAAGCTGCTGGCATTGGTCGGAGGATTTGATATTATCATCGATAGTGCGGCCGGAACAGGCTTTGCAGCCCTTACAGAGATAGCCAATCCAGGTGCCAGAATAGTCCTTTTTGGAAGAACAGCGGGGAAAATCACCCAGTTGAATCCAAGCACCATTTTTTGGAAGCAGCTATCTATTCATGGATCGTCTATGGGAAACGATGAGGAGTTCCGGGCAATGATAGATTTCTTTGGCGTCTATAAGCTACACCCAGTAGTTGACAGCCTATTTGGCCTCGAAGACATTAATAAGGCTTTCGAAAGAATGGAGTTAGGCCAACAATTGGGGAAAATGATCATAACTTTGTGATCAATGACCTACCAGGGAGGTAGTTTTTTGTACAATATGCCTGGTACAACTACTTCTGCGTCACGCTTTGACGCCGACTGGGCATGTTGGCCGGTAAAGTCATATTTCGGAACGGTTTGAATGAGCCGTTCATTGCACTGCAAAGTTTATTCTTACCTACTGGAAAACTTTTTTTAGCTTGTGTGCGTTTTTACGACGCATGCAACCGTTCCGAAAAATATTTGCAATACTCTTTTCCTGCATTGTGCTCTTGAGCTCAATGAGTTTCACCATCAACACGCATTTATGTGGAGGAAGAGTTGAAAGTGTAGCTTTTTTTGTTGACGCTTCGGCTTGCTCAATGAATGAAAACCCGGGGTGTGCTTCCGACAATCACAACCCTGGCGGAAACCTGAAAAGGAGCGATTGCTGCTCTGATTTCAGCCAGCTAGTAGAGGCTCAAACGGATATGAAAAGCACCATGTCTGTTGATATTCCTGCCTCCAGCTATGCCACACAGGTAGTTTTTACCTCACTTTTTTTGGCGGCGGAAAGAAGCAGTCAGCGTTGCAGCAATGAATACGTTCCCCCATTGATAGATCGAGATATTCAAGTGCTCGTTCAGTCATTTCTTATTTAGGCCCCTGATCAATTTGGGAGTTTCAAGGTAGCGCCAAAATACTCTCGGGTATTCGTGCTCCCCCTCCATATTATTTCCACGAAATTTATTTATCAACTGTCACACATACATGTGGCCGATGGCTGCATCAACAATCTATTAATATGAAAAAGTCAATTCTAATACTCAGCATGGCTTTATTAAGCCTTTCTGCAAGTGCACAACACGACCACGCCAGTGGCACCGCTGAAAAGGCTACAAGTAAACAAATGGCACCAATGTTTGAAGATCAGAACATGGGGCTTGCCTATGGCGCATACATTCAATTGAAAGAGGCATTGGTGGCCTCGGAATCAAAAAGCGCAACCACTGCGGCAGCTGGACTTCAAAAGTCACTGGCAGCGGTAGACAATAGTAAGTCTGCGCTTGCCGAAGCAGCCAAAGTAGCCAAGGCTGCTACGCTGGACGACCAGCGCAAAGCTTTTGTGGGCTTAAGCAATGAGATGACTGCCCTGGTGAAGGGAGCTAAGCTTTCAATGGGCACTATCTATTTGGATTATTGTCCTATGGCCAAGGGTTCGTGGCTTTCTAACGACAAGGAAATAAAGAATCCTTACTACGGGAGCAAGATGCTTTCCTGCGGCAGCGTGAAGGAGACGATTGAATAAGGGACAGGCGAAAAATGATAATGATCATTCATAGCACTGATCATTCAAAAAAGCTCAATCGCCACTGTTTAGGGTGTTTTTAAAGGCTGAAGTACTTGAAGTCTTTTGAGTATTTCGGCCATTGAAACAGGCATCAAAGGCAGCGAACTTAAATAGGATGCCATTGTCGTGACGCTGCGAAAATGTATGTGCGAAAGTGTAAAAAAGCTTAGAAGGGCCGAAAAGAAACTGTTATAATATCCCGTGGTATGAAGAGAAGACATTTTGTAAAGCTTTCCGCTGGTTCTGTAGCTCTACCCATGGTTCTTCAGAACTGCATGTTCCATGACAGGGATGGCAATGCAGGCATCTTAGACACTGGGTTTGATAGGCCATTGCCATTGCCGGAAGAAGCTGGAGCGTCTCTTGATTTGAATCCAGCTAGCCAAAGAACCAGCATTTTAGAAGGCAAAACAACCAGCACGTTCGCCTACAGGAGCAATATTCTGGGTCCCACCATTCGGGCTTTTAGGGGCGAGATGCTTATTGCCAGCGTGCAAAATGCTCTATCCGAGCCAACAAACGTACACTGGCATGGGCTGAAGGTGCCAGCTAACATGGATGGCAATCCTGTCGACATTGTAAAAGCTGGAGAATCATTTCAATACAGTTTTCCAATTGATCAAAGAGCCGGAACCCACTGGTATCATCCGCATCCGCATGGCGCCACTGCAAGGCAAGTGCATACTGGCCTGGCCGGAATGCTTATTATCAATGATGACGAGGAGCTGGCGATCGGGCTTCCCGCTGGCTATTTTGAGGTTCCACTAATCATTCAGGACAAAAGGCTGAAGGCAGGTAAATTGGTCTATGACCCGTCTATGATGGAGACGATGGCCGGGTACTTTGGTCAGACGATCACTGTAAACGGCGTAGTATCACCTTTTCACGAAGTTCAGGGGAGGTGGTACCGGTTCAGGATATTGAATGGATCTACTGCAAGGGTTTATAACCTTGCTCTGAGCCCCAATTTGGGCATGAAAATAATTGGGAGCGATGGTGGTCTGCTTGGTGCGCCTGAAGATGTCAATGAAGTCTTGCTTGGCCCTGGCGAGCGACTGGACGTTTTGGTAGATTTTTCGGCAGAACCAGTAGGCTCTGAAGTCTATTTGGAAAGCAAAAAGTTCAATGGGGGATCGTCGCAAGGAGCCGAGAGCTTCAAAATCATGAAATTTATTATCGGGGCATCAACCGGTGATACCTTTCAGCCACCCGGCTCTCTTTCGGTCATCGACAAGATTCCTGAAAATCAAGCAACTAAAGTCAGGAACTTTGAGATTAACAGGATGGGGATGATGGGCAGTGGAGCTATGCATACTTTCAATGGAAAGTCTTATAAGAGAGGCAGAGTTGACGAGACAGTGAAAGCCGGGGCCACGGAAATTTGGGAGTTTGACAATGCAGGCGATGAAATACACCCGATCCACATACACGCAGTTCAGTTTCAAATATTGTCAAGAACGGGGGGGAGGAATGGTATTATACCCTCGGAGAAAGGATGGAAGGACACCGTTTTGATCTTTCCGAAGGAAAAGGTCAGACTTATTATGACTTTCCCAGATACGCCTGGAGGTTTTGTGTTTCATTGCCACAACCTGGAGCATGAGGATGATGGCATGATGCTCAACTTTGAAATTGTATAGTTGTGAGAAGTGCCTGGTGCTCTGCTCGTAGCAGATGCAGCCGGGTAGCAATGCTCAGACAGACTTATAAAATTTTCACCTTAGTAATTAATCATTGATTTATCTTATCAAATAAACAAACCATCATGAAAAACCTAAGTTATCTTTTATTAGCGCTGGTGTTGCTCACAGCCGCCTGCGAGTCAAAGAAATCTTCCACGGATGAGCACCAGCACCACGCCACCGAACCTGTGGTTGCTTCGGTGGATACCCTGAAAAAAAGCATCCCCAAGGAAGCCCATGGACAGGTGGGAGGGGTGCACGTTTCTATGGCTTACCATGCTCCCGGAGCGAGAGGACGGGTGATATGGGGAGGCCTTGTGCCTTTCAATGAAGTGTGGGTGACGGGTGCTCACAGTGCTACCAGCATCACCTTTTCGAAAGATGTAGAAATAGGTGGGGTAACAGTGCCAGAAGGAAAATATGCCTTATTCACCATTCCCGGTAAGGACTCTTGGCAGATAATTATCAATAGAAATTGGGAACAGCATTTGGCGGATGATTATTCCGCAGCCGAAGACGTGGTACGTGTTGAAGTAGTACCTCAAATTGATCTTCCGCTCCAGGAAAGGCTTAACTATAATATTGAGGACAAAGGAGATGGCAAGGGAGCTATTACCATGACGTGGGAGAAACTGGGTGTGACTCTGGAGTTCAGCGACAAATAGTAACAGACTTAAAATCAGCACAATGGAACATCATCATCATCATCATACTAGCAATCATGAGCATCATGCTCACGAACATTCTAAACACAGCGGTTCGGACCACCACGGTCACCACGCCCACATGATTGAGGACTTCAAAAAACGGTTTTGGGTGTCCGTCGCACTAACGCTGCCTATTTTGGCGCTGTCCAAGATGGTGCAGGGATGGCTGGGGTTCGAATTCGGTTTTCCGGGCGATCAATATGTTTTGTTTGGGCTGTCCACCGTGATATTCTTTTATGGTGGCTGGCCATTCCTGAAAGGGTTTGTCGATGAGGTAAAAGAGAAGACACCAGGCATGATGTTGCTGATTGCGGTGGCTATTACTGTAGCTTATGGCTACAGTTCGGCAGTGGTATTCGGCTTGGAGGGTAAAGACTTCTTCTGGGAGCTGGCCACTTTGATTGTCATCATGTTGCTGGGGCATTGGATCGAAATGAAGTCGGTGATGGGGGCTTCCCGGGCACTGGAACTTCTCGTTCAGATGATGCCTTCAGATGCGCACCTTGTTAAAGGGGACGATGTGAAGGATGTGCAGGTTAGCGAATTGAAGAAGAACGATATCATTCTCATTAAAGCTAACGAAAAGCTTCCCGCTGACGGTGTGATAGCGGAAGGTGAAAGCTACCTGGACGAAAGTATGCTTACAGGAGAAAGTAAGCCGGTGAAAAAGAGCAAAGGGGATGAGGTTATTGGTGGGTCTGTGAATGGCAATCAGTCCTTCAAAGTGAAGGTGGCGAAGACAGGGGAGGAGAGCTACCTGAATAAGGTGATTAAACTTGTGCAGGACGCACAAAAGGCAAAGTCGAAAACGCAGAACCTGGCCAATACGGCTGCCAAGTGGCTGGCCTATGTGGCCTTAAGTGCTGGTGCCATTACGCTCATCGTTTGGCTCGTCATGGGTAAACCGTTCGATTATGCGCTGGAGCGCATGGTGACTGTGATGGTGATTTCCTGTCCGCACGCATTGGGACTGGCTATTCCTCTCGTCGTGGCTATTTCTACCGCAGTTTCGGCAAGCAAGGGGCTGCTAATCAGGAACAGAACGGCTTTTGAGAATGCGAGAAAGATTTCAGCGTTTGTGTTCGATAAAACAGGCACCCTTACGGAAGGTAAGTTTGGTGTTTCCCGGTACGAAAGCCTGAGCGATGACCTGAAGAAGGAAGATATGTTGACAGCTGTGGCGTCGTTGGAGCAAAGTTCAGAACACCCTATTGCACAAGGCATTGTGAAGGCTGCTAAAGAGATGAAATTGACGCTGGGAAAAGTGGAGAATTTTGAATCTCTAACGTCCAAGGGTATTCAGGGAAGTGTTGATGGCAAAAACTGGAAAGTAGTAAGCCCAGGGTATTTAAAGGAAAAGAGCATCGACGTGCCGAAGGAAGCGGGTGCCGATGCTGCTGAGACTATTGTGTTTGTGCTCCGGGAAGAAAAGTTGGTCGGGTTTGTAGCGCTGTCTGATAAAATCAGGGAGGAGAGTGCCGATGCCATCAAAACACTGAAGTCGAAAGGCATGAAGCTATTCATGGCAACTGGCGACAATGAGAAGACAGCGAAAGCAGTTAGTGATAAGCTGGGGCTCGATGGCTATTACAGCGAGGTGCTGCCCGACCAAAAGGTCGACATCATTAAGAAGCTTCAGAAGGAAGGTCACTTTGTAGCCATGACCGGCGACGGAGTAAATGACGCCCCGGCGCTTGCTCAGGCCAATGTGGGTATCGCAGTGGGCTCAGGAACCGATGTGGCGGCAGAGACGGCCGATATCATTCTGGTGAATAGCAACCCAAAGGACATTGCCAATCTGGTAATTTTTGGCAGGGCCACCTACAAGAAGATGATTCAAAACCTTGTATGGGCAACGGGTTACAACGCCGTTGCGTTGCCGTTAGCGACTGGGTTTATTCCCGGCTTGGTGATAAGTCCAGCCATTGGTGCTGTGTTTATGAGCCTAAGCACGATCATCGTGGCCATTAACGCTCAGCTGCTTAAGCGGTCGATGAAATAGTAGCCAGGCGGGTTGACCGCTAGGGGGGACATTTAAGACATTGAACATCATTGAAAATGAATGAAGTTATTTTAGAATCTAAGATTACCTGCCCGAAATGCGGACATCAAAAAGACGAAACCATGCCCACTGACGCATGCCAATTCTTCTATGAATGTGAAAGCTGTCACGAAGTGCTAAAGCCCAAAGCCGGTGATTGCTGCGTGTATTGCAGCTATGGTACTAAGCCATGCCCGCCAATTCAAATGAGCGAAGGGGAGGACTGTTGTTCCTGAAAGAAGGAGTTGGTTGAGCGCTAATAATTAATCAGTAAATAAGCCCCTGCTCCTACAAGGTAGCCCAACAAGGCCCAGGGAGTGATGCGCTTGAAATACCAAACGAAATCAATCTTTAGCATGCCCATCACAGCTACGCCCGCAGCTGATCCAATGATCAGCATACTTCCACCAGTGCCGGCTGCATAAGCCAGAAACTCCCAAATTCTGCTGTCAGTGGGGAAATACTCTATGCCCTCCATAGCCACAGAAGGATCGGGAGGAGGCAAAGGGTACATACCCTGCGCTGCAGCAACCAGCGGCACGTTGTCGATAATAGAGGAGGCGATGCCCGTTACGAAAATAACAAGGTCGTTGTTTCCTATCTTTTCAGATAGAGTTTGGCTGAGTGCTTCCAGCTGACCAGTGCTTTCCAGACATGCTATTGCCAGCAGAATGCCCAGAAAGAAGAAAACACTTGATACGTCAATCTTTTGTGGGGCCCTGATCACAGAGAAGTTGGCCGTTACTTCTTCAGGAGCTTTTCTCTGCAAAATCTCCACTGTGACCCATAAAATTGCCAGCCCAAGCAGCATACCCATGAAAGGAGGGAGACCGGTGAGGGTTTTAAAAATGGGCACGAAAATAAGTGCCGCCATACCCACACCAAAAATAAGTCTGCGATCAAAATCTTTGACATGGTCTGTCGGTTTTTGAATCGAAGTTTTGTCAAATACGCCTTTCATTCGAGTAGAGATAAAGATTAAGGGAACAACCATTGACAGGAGGCTTGGAATAAAAAGGCTCCTGATAATGTTCCAGCTTGTGATTTGACCCTCGATCCAAAGCATAGTGGTGGTTATGTCGCCAATGGGTGTCCAGGCACCGCCGGCATTGGCAGCTATCACTACCACACCCCCAAAGAACTTAATATCTTCTTTAGTGTGAATGATCTTGCGAAGCAGGGAAACCATTACAATGGAGGTAGTGAGGTTGTCCAGAATGGCCGACATGAAAAAGGTAAGCAGACTAATAACCCAGAGTAGCTGGATTTTATTTCTGGTGGTGATCCGTTTAGTGATGGTTTGAAAGCCTCTGTGGTTGTCGACCAACTCCACGATGGTCATGGCCCCCATCAGAAACAGCAGAATGCTGGTGATGTCCGACAAGTGATCGTGCAGGAGAAGCCAGGGTTCTGAGATGTCGCTGCTCCCAAGAAAGTAAATGGTCCAGCAGAGAATGCCTGTTAGAAGCGCAAAAGCTGTTTTATTGATGCCTAGCCTGTGCTCAAATACAATGCATAGATAACCAACGACAAAGACTAATATGAGGAGAATGTGCATAGTAAACCGCCGTGTTTTATAATCAAAATGAAATGATTTTGGTCTGACAGTTTACAGAAGCAAAGTAGATACAAATGTTGTTTTTACTTTGGTAAAAACAACTCAAAGTGGCATGTTTATTTTGGGGGAATTTCAAACGGAAAAACGTGCTGCTAAAGTCCGCTAGTTACGTATTTAGGCTTGTTTTATGGAAGGAATTTTTGGGCGCTCCGCAGGTAGGGCATGTGTATGTTTCAGGTAGTTGATGGAATGCTACGCCCGGGCCTATTCCGCTCGCTGTATCACCCAAATTTTCGTCGTAAATAGTCAAACACTCTTCGCATTGGTAGTGCGACTTTGCATCTGAAAGCTCTACTTTGACCTCTTTTTTTCTTTCATTGCTTTTCTCATCCAGTTGCTCGTAGTACATGTAGCTAAGCTCCAGCAGCAGGGGAGGGATGATTTCCTTTGTGATGTCTTTCACAAAGTACTGGTACTCCATCAGGTTGGGGTTGAAGTCTTTGGAGAACTGGATATTGTATGTCGGCACATCACCCCCTGCTTCATTTCTTTCGATGACCACAGAGGTAAAAAGTGTCACATTTTTGTTGGACACGATAGAGAAAGTAAGCCCGTATGTGCTGATATCCATTTTGTCCATTTCCCGAACCAGAAAGCTTTTTAGTTCCATGGCTTCGTTATCAAGCACAGGGATATGCCAGTTCAACTCCAGCGATGAGTGCCGCATGTTGATGCCATACCTGCCGAGTAGTTTTTCCCAACCAATACGATGTTTTTCTTCAATGCCCTTGAGGATAAAGGATTTCCATGGTGAAAGACTGATTTTCCCTATGTCTGTTTCGATACATCGCTGGCAAAGCGCTTTCAAAAACCTGATGTCAAACTGATTGTTTCGCCAGTAAAGCCCCAGCCAATACTTTCCATCGGGTATACGGTTGAACCCTTCGTAGTAAGGGAAGTTGACATCCGGATAAACCAGGGCTTCTTTTACAGGTTGTGTGTTAATTTTTACTCGTTCAAGGGCAGTCTGGTACAGGCTTTCAAAGGATATGTCTTCTTTTTCGTTTCTGGCTTCTTCCAGTGCTCTGGCCATCTTCGCTATGTCATAGCCATAAATCAAGCTGGGTGCCGCCCAGGGCCTGCTGCCCATTTCATCTGACCTGAGGTACAAATACCAGTAGTTTTCAATACCCGATGCTATGAAATTGAATTGCCCGGATACCAGCGGAACCATGCTTTGGCTGGGGTCGACAATGTTGATTTTGTAGCCTGGCCGGTAGTCAAACGAGTCGAGTATATAATGGTAGATATGTGGTGCCAGCCAGCTTCTGCGAGGCATTACGTCGAGAGAAACGTAGGAGGTTACTATGTTCTGGTACTGATTGGCGTTGATTTCGTAGTCTGTTTGAATGGAAGCAAACGTTTTGTCAAGATAGCTCCTATCAAAGGTGTCCGCTGGAAAGAGGATGTCCTGCCTGGAGCCAAAGTGGATATACGAAGAGCCCAAATGGCTGGCGGTTTGAATGATCTTCAAAAAGTCGCCTGGTGAGATGATGCCACCCTTTACAAATACCCTTACCAGATTGAGTTTATCCATTGTTTCTTGCACTCACGGTCAATTTAGAACTTCGGCAGGAATAGCCTCAAGATTAAGAATATTTTTTACTTCAGGTTTGCAACTGCCGCAGCCGAGTCCGGCCCCAGTAGCTTTGCAAAGGGACGGCAAATCGCTGCATCCACCGGCAATGGCTTTTTTGATATTGCCTTCGCCAACATTGTTGCAGCTGCACACCAGTTTGCCCAGCACAGCTTCTTTTTGCGAGCCCGACCGCAGCAAGCTTTTTCGTTTGTCCAACAGCTCCGTGCCATTTTCTATCAATTCTCTGAACTCAGCAAACTCAGCCTTGTCGCCCATGAGAATCACGCCAACCAGCTTGTCGTGATGAATGATACACTTTTTGTAGTAAGAGAGGCCCTTGTCCACAAGCAATATTTCATCATAGGCGGGGTCATTTTCAGGTGCCTCTGCCATGCCTATGGAACACAGCGAAACATCGGCCATTTTCAGGATGTTCATCGGCGTGCAGCCTGTGAAGCGGCTGCTCAGGTCGCCATTGAGGTAGTGAGCCAGCACGTCTGCATGTTTCTCGGCGGCGGCGGTAATGCCATTGAGCTGTCCGTCATGCTCTGCTATTTCTCCGAGGGCATAAATACTCGGGTCGCTGGTTTGCATGTAATCGTTGACCTTGATGCCCCGACCACAGGCAAGGCCCGCCTCTTTGCCCAACTCCAGGTTGGGCCGGGTGCCAATGGCATAAACGATAGCGTGGCTGATAAGGCTCTTGCCACTTTTTAGTTTGGCTTCCAGGCATTGCTCATTGATCCTTTCTACTGACTGCACCTGATCGTTGGTGTATACCTGTATGCCCATGTTTTCAATTTCCTGCCTCAATAAATTGCTGGCAAGGCTGTCCAGTTGGCGTTCCATCAGTCGGGATGAGAGCTGGATAATGCTCACCTTGATTTTTACTTCAGCAAGAGCTGCCGCCAACTCCAGGCCAAGCAGTCCACCGCCCACTACTACTACATGGTTGCCTTCGCCCACGGTGGCTTTCAGCTCGTCGGCGTTGCGGCGGTCTCGCATGGTAAAGATGCCAGGTAAGTGTATAGGTACGTCAGGCGGTACAAACGCCCGGCTGCCGGTGGCCAGCACCAGGGAGTCATAGCTATGGCTCACACCAAACTGGTCAGTGACCATCTTGAGTGCCGGGTCGATGCTTTCAATGCTGTTTGACTGATGCAGATGCACATTGAGTTGCTCGAATTCTCCAATTTTGAATTTGAGCAGGTCTTCCCACTGCTTTTGATCGTTGATGTATTCAGGCAGCAATACCCGGTTATAAAACGGAAATTCTTCCTTTGAAAACACATGGATTTCGTCGTCTGGGTTGAGCTCCCGGTGGGTGTTGATGAAGCGATAGGCTGCTGCCCCAGCACCGACAATCACAATTTTCTGCGCTGGTTTTTTATGCGGTTTTACCTCTACCGCCGAAAATTTGAATCCCGGCTGCTTGGAAGTAGGGTCAAACGCTGAGGAGGTAAGGTTGTTGGCCCTTGTGAGGTCATTTTGTAATGTTTTGCCCCAATGCATGGGCAGGAAAACAACCCCTTTTTTGATTGTATCAGTCAGTTTGGCCACCACTTGCACGCTGCCCCTGCTGTTTTCAATTTCTACTGCCATTCCTTCTTTGATCCCTCTTTCTGCTGCATCGTGTGGGTGAATTTCCAGAAAAGGCTTGTCGATGTGCTGCTTCAACTTGTTGACCTTGCCTGTGCGGGTCATCGTGTGCCACTGGTCACGGATGCGGCCTGTGGTGAGGATGAGGGGATGATCAGGCGTTGGTTCTTCGGTAAGATTGGTGTGCGTATCAGACTTGATCTGCGCTTTACCTGATGATGTGTAAAACTGCTTGTCGGTAAAAAGCCTGGGTGTGCCCGGGTGAACCGAGTCGGGAACGGGCCATTGAAAAGATCCCTCTTTTTTTAGCCTTTCGTAGCTAAGCCCTGAAATGTCGATTTTCGTGCCCCGGGTCATGCTACAGTGCTCGGCGTATATTTCAGCCTGATTTTCGTAGTCGAAACCATGGTAGCCCATTTGCCTGGCAAAACGGATCAGGATCTCACTATCAGCCAAAGCTTCTCCAGGTGGAGAAACTACTTTGTTCAGGTGGCTTATGCGTCGGTCGGAGTTGGTCATGGTGCCTTCCTTTTCCAACCACCCGGCAGCGGGCAACACAAGGTCCGCATACTGCAAGGTGTCCGACTGAGTAGAGATGTCCTGCACCACCACAAAGCGAGCGTTTTTCAGTGCTTCATCTACCAGGCGGGCATCGGGCATGCTCACCACCGGGTTGGTACAGATGATCCAGATGGCTTTCATCTCGCCGGTTCGAAGGGCCTCAAACATCTGGGTAGCTGTTTTGCCTGGCTTCTCCGAAATTTGGTCGACGCCCCAGTAGGCGGCCACCTCTTTTCGGTGTTCAGGATTCAGCAGGTTCCTGTGCGATGCCAGCAGGGTTGCCATGCCACCCACTTCCCGGCCTCCCATGGCATTGGGCTGACCAGTGAGTGAGAAGGGCCCCGAACCTGGTTTACCTAACTGGCCTGTGACGAGGTTCAGGTTGATCAGTGCCAGGTTTTTACTCAGCCCCTCAGTGCTTTGGTTGAGTCCCATGGCCCACATGGTGATAAAGCCGGTAGCATTGCCAATATAGCTGGCAGCCTGCTTGATTTGCTCCAGCGGAACGTCGCAGATATGGGCAGCTTCTTCCAGAGAGGTGCTGAGTACCTTTTGTTTGTAGTCTTCGTAGCCGTCGGTATGGTTCTGAACGAATTCCAGATCGATATCGCCATTTTCTATGAGGCATCTTCCTATGGCGTGAAGCAGGATCGTGTCGGTGCCGGGCCTGAGCTGTAAATGCAGGTCAGCCAGGCCGCACGAATCGGTAACCCTCGGGTCGATAACGATCACTTTGATGTCAGGGTGTTGTTCTTTGTGTTGTTCAAGGCGGCGGAAAAGGATGGGGTGGCACCAGGCCGGATTAGCACCTGCAATGAGAAAACAGTCGGCCAGTTCAATGTCTTCGTAGGAGATGGGCACCGAGTCTTCACCAAGGCTTTGGGTATAGGCCGCCACAGCTGAACTCATGCACAGACGGCTGTTGGTGTCAATATTGTTGGTGCCAATAAAGCCTTTGGTTAGCTTATTGACAAGGTAATATTCCTCGGTCAAGCATTGGCCCGACACATAAAAACCTACGGAGTCAGGGCCGTATTTAGTAATTAAAGACTTGAACACCGCAGCCGCTCTGCCAATGGCGGTGTCCCAGTCCGTTCTCTGCATAGGGTGTGATTTACTCCACCGCATTTGTGGATATAGGAGGCGGTCGGAGTGATCGGAAACAGTATAATGGAGGTTCCTTCCTTTAGAGCAGAGCATGCCCTTGTTCACTGGGTGACTAGCATCACCAGTTAAGTTCAGCCTTCCTCTTTTGTCAACAGATACTTCTACGCCACATCCCGTACCACAATAGGAGCAGGTTGATTTTAAGACTTTATCTGTAGATTCTTTCATAAGAGTCAATCTAAAGGGTCAATGAAAAAGGGAACAGTGGGGCGGCAGGTTTCCATTTCCAATTTGCACCGCCCCAGGGTTCCTTTTAACCAATTCAGTAGTATGAAAAGTTATGCGGGTACACGTTCCGGACTCAACTGAGTCTCCTTCACAGAAGCCAACAATTCCTCCATTTCTTTTTCTGCTTCCTTTTCCATGACGGGCGAGAATTTGACGGCAAAAACTGTAAATGATACAGCCACCACAATGAAGCCCAGGATCATAAACGACTCAGGCCACTCAAGGCCGGTGAGCTCTTTCTTGAAGAGGAACATGCCTGCTACTGCACCGGCGTTGCCGCCAGCACCAACAATGCCAGATACTGCTCCTAAGGCCTTTTTGTTGACAAATGGTACCACGCTAAACGTGGCTCCTTCGCTCATTTGGACAAAGATGCTGAAAACCAGCAGTGAGCCAATGATGGTTGGTATTGTGCCCATTCGTGAGAATATTACAAGAGCAATTCCCTGGCAGAAAAGGGAAACAAAGAGCCACTTTACACGGCCTTTAAGACCGTTGGTTTTGCCAAACTTGTCGCCCAGCATGCCGCCCAGAGAGCGGGCAAACAGATTCATCAGACCGAACAGGCCCGCAATCAGGCCTGCAGTCTTCAGGTCCATGGTAAAATAATCGGCAAAGTAGAGTGCCGCCTTTGAATTCACGATCAACTCCACGCCGAAGCAAGCTCCGTAAATGAGAAACAAAGCCCAAACTCTGTAGTCCTTCAATGCCTCTTTGAAAACCTTGCCACTGTTGCCTGATTTCGAATGCGCTACCTTCTCTTCTATTTCTGAGTAGTTGCCCTCAGGTGTGTCTTTTGTGTATCTGTAGTAAACAAAGCCCATTACCAACAATAGAAAGCCGGGAGCTATCATGGCGTAGCGCCAGGCGAGGTGCTCAGAACCAAAGTAAGCCAGCGCTCCGGCGAAGACGAACGGCATTACTTGTTGTGTCACGCCGCCGCCCAGGTTACCCCAGCCAGCAGTGGTGGCATTAGCAGTGCCCACCACATTGGGAGCGAACATCACCGAGGTGTGAAATTGGGTAATGACAAATGAGGCGCCAATGGCTCCGATGAACATACGGGCGATAAGGAACTGCTCGTAGCTTTGAGAAAGGCCTACCAGCATCACAGGGATAGCACCCAACACCAGCAGCCAGGTGTAGGTGATACGTGGCCCGATTTTATCGCAAAGCCAGCCAACAAACAGCCTCATGAAGACGGTGGAGGCAACAGCTACCATGTTGGTGGTTACAATTTGATCAGTAGTAATGCCAAGGTCGTCTCTTACGATCTGTAGCATGGGAGCCAAACCAAACCAGCCGAAAAAGCAAAGGAAGAAGGCCAGCCACGTGAGGTGAAATGTGCGCATTTGTACCGAACTGAAATTGAACATATCAATCCGGGTTGCCTTATTTGATTTTGTCATGATACTCATGGTCATTTCTTTTTGAATGGATGAATTGATTGTATGAATAGGGTCAAGGGGCAGACTCGAAGAAAGTGGGCTTGATAGTCAGCATGACCCACGCCCAGTTGTTAAAAGAACTGCTGCTACCTCCAGGCTTAATGATTTCCATGCTGGAGGTGGCCATCATTTGGGAATAGCCGACATGCAAAAGCACGTCTTTGTTGAAAGCCTGGCTGAAAACCAGATCAAGCTCAGTACCAAGGTTGGTTTTGTAGGAACTGTTATCTGCGGATGGAATCTCAGAACCGCTAATGAACTGGTGAACGCCGGTTTCAAGTGCTCCTTTTTCAGAAAGTTTGAATTTAGCTGTTAGATAAAGGTCTTTGATACCCACGTTGCCGTGCCCGTTGCCCACGTAGAAGTAGTCCATGTACCCATAAAACTTGTGGTGAGTACCATAAAGCGGGTTGAAAGCATTGTCTTTGCTGCTGGTGGAAGACGCTCCACTCAGGTAGTCGACACCCAATGTGAGAGGTGTTTTTCCCACCGGGTAGGTGATGTTGGCAGCCAACAGGAAGGCACCTATCGATTTGCCCGACGGGTTTTTGCCAAACTGATAATAAGCTTCACCATTCAGGCTTACCTTTCCAAGTTTTTTAACTGCATATGCCCCGGCGGTCTGGCTGAAATAGACTGCCGAATCAACAGCAGATTGCACCCCGTTGTTGAGCACAAGAAAAGATACATTACCGGATTCGAAAGCCTGATTAAACCAGGAAAACTGCATGGTTTTGTAGTTGCCTCCCAGGAAGTAGTAGGTGTTCTTTAGTCTGCCCGGCTCGGACGGCGACAGTACATCTTCCTGATTGAAGGCAGCACCAACATGCCACTTCGACTGATTTTTCTGCCACTGAAAGAGTGCCAGGTCGTGTGATCTGCCCTGTGCAGCCCAGCCCAGGTTACCCAGTATGCGGGCGTTGTCGTAATCCAGCGCCTGCCGACCGACCCTGATGGAAAGGGCTTCCGTGAAATTGTATTGTCCCCAGGCTTCATACACGTTGGTTAGCGCAGCATCTGACTTGTAAATCTGCGTGGCACCGCCCCATAGTCGGACATCCTGGAAGGTGATTTTGGCCGATACTTTGTCAGACTTGTAATCAAAATAGAGCCTGGAGCGCTGCTCGGTAAAGAATGCCGGTTTGGCATCCTCGCTGGCCAGGGTCTTAAAACCATGGCGATACTCTGTACGTGGTCGTACCTCTCCACCAATACTGAATTGGGCATTAACCTCAATAGCAGCCAGGCAGGAAATGAATAGGAATAGGTAGATTTTTCTCATGCTGTACGTCTTTCATGTAAAAGTACGTACTAACACTTAAACTACGTAGATTATAGATAAATAATTACGTAATTATACGTAAAAATATAATATCCATAGTTTGGAGCTTGACAAATGAATATTTGGCAATTTCAGAACGTGAAAAGGCTTAGAAATTGAAGCCATGCAAGTGATTAACCAGTTATACTCTTGTGGGGTTCATAGAACAGGGCTGTGTTTATCGTGAGAGGGTGGCCAGGGCTAACCATTGCCGCCTTAAACTCCGTCAAGTCCGCTATTGAAGTTTTTGACTGTCACCCATTACATCTTCAATCGTAAGATTTGAAATTGGGATATTGTTTTCAGAAAGGATGGTTTCAAATGCCAGCCTTGATACGCCAGCTAATTGCGATGCTTTTCCAATGGTTAGCTTTTGCAATGAATACAATCTGATGGCTAGAGAGATTTTTATATCTTTTTTTAGATCGGTTTCACTCTCGTTGAGTGCAAGTAAGATATCAGAGGGGAAATCTACAGATATTGTCTTGGTGCTCATATTCTTGCAGAAGTTTATTAAAAATAGGAATAATTTTGACCTTTACTCAAAGCTAAACCAGTGTGGGTCAGCTATTTAAGAAAAGGTCAAGCTTATGTGGTGTCAGAAAATAACCAGGCCACCAGATTAATGGTTCAACGCCAAAGCTTGTTTCAGAGAGGTATCGCCGTCTATTTTACGTAAAAGTTCTGCCAGGTTATTGGCATCGAGCTTTTTCATGATGTTGAAACGGTGTGTTTCAATAGTCCGAACGCTTTTGTCGAGTTTTTCGGCTATGTCTTTATTGCTTTCGCCTTTGTAGATCAGGCTTAAAATTTCCTTTTCCCGCTTTGTCAGGGCATTGTCCCCAGTTTCTTGTGGAGTGGGGGAGGTAGTTGTCTTGTTTCTCAGGTTGAGGTAATGCTGTACCAAAATATTGGAGATATCACCGGTGAAGTATTTTTCTCCTTTTTGAACCGTATGAATGGCTTTGAGAAACTCTTGCTTGTTGGAGCCTTTCAGTAAATACCCCGTGGCGCCCATTTCTACAGATTGAAGGATATACTCCTCATCTTCATGCATGGAAAGTACCAGGGCTTTGGTGGTGGGTGAGTAGGATTTGAGCTGGCGAATGGTTTCGATTCCATTCATTTTTGGCATGTTAATGTCCACAATCAAAATGTCAGGCTGCTTGCTTTTGCATTCATCCAGCGCTTCCTGGCCGTCGGAGGCTTCGCCCACTACCTCCAAATCTCCTTCACTTTCTAATAATATTTTAATGCCGTTCCTTACAATTTCATGGTCATCGGCAAGGACTACTCTGATAGCAGGCATAGTTTATATAGGTACTGTTATAGCGATATGTGTTCCCGTTCCCTTTTCGGATTCAATCTGGAAATCAGCATCTACAAAAGCGGCTCTTTCTTTCATGTTGAAAATTCCATGCCCCGATTCCGTAAAGTGGCCGGTTTCCGCCAGTTGTTTGTAATCGAACCCTTTGCCGTCATCCACAATACTAATAGTGAGCTGGCTCGGATTATGGGAGAAAGTTATCGTTATTTTTTTAGCTCCCGAATATTTAATGGCATTATTCACTCCTTCTTGTACAATACGGTAGATGTTCATCTCAATATTGTTCTCCAACCTATTGATGAACTGCGTTTTGTCTACGAACTCCACTTCAATTTCCGAAACCTTGTTGACCTCCGTACAAAACTTTCGCACGGCCGGCACCAAGCCAAAGTCGCTCAGGCTGCTGGGTGCCAGGTTGAAGGAAACACGGCGAACCTCTTTCATCACACTGTTGAGGAAATGCTTAATGTCGTCCAGCCGCTGCCTGTTGTGGCTGGCCCCGGTCAATGACACTGAGTCCAGGTTCATTTTCATGGCGGTGAGCATTTGCCCGATGCCGTCGTGCAGCTCTTTGGCCAGGCGGCTGCGTTCTTCCTCCTGGCCTTCAAGTATCAGCACCGACCTGTATCGAAGTTCGTTCACGCTCTTCTCAATTTTTTCACGGTTGAGCTCCCGGGCCATCATTTGCGCTTCCTTCACATCGGTGATGTCTCTGCCAACCACCATCAATTCATTGCTACCGGTACGGTTGGTGGTAGGAGTAATGGTTAAATCAAGCCAGAGGAAGTCTCCCGATACTTCAGTAAATTTCATTTCTCCCGTCCAGGTTTTTCCCTCACTCAGAAGTTTTTTTACACCTTCTATGGCATCTCTCTGGTGTCCGTCCTGCTTGAAAAAATCGAAAAGCGACTCGGGTAATTTGGTGGTTTCGTCAACAAACTTTTCCCGCATAAACTCCGATGTCCAGTAAATGGCACCGTCGTCTCTGGTTTTGCAGAGGACGGCATAGCTTTTGGGCTCCACCTTTATCGCTTCCAGGTCTTGATAAGACTTGCCCAGCTCCACATAAAGCCTGTTGATTTCGTGCGCCATCTGGTTGGAGGACAGCTCCGACTCTGCGAGGTTCTTAATGGTTTGGTTGACGTTTCTGGCAGTGGGCTGAAAGATGAAAATGAATTCAAGAATTATAATAGAGAGGGAGATGGCCACCAATATGAGCTCGGTAACGCTTAATTTATCAACCCTGGCCCGTGCTTCCTTGTCATACTGGGACACAATGTCGTCCATGGCGGCAAGGAATGGCCCTTCGTTCCTGAGGATAGTGCCGGTGAGTTCGTTTATTGCGACCTGGAGTGGCTCATCAAAAGTGGATCGGGAGGCAACTCTGGCTATCAGGGCCCTGGAATTTTCGACGATAGTGATGTAGTAAGGGGTAATTGTTTCAAACATCGCTTCAATTTGCCGGCTGTTTTTCCCCTTGAGACCAGCAGTCGTGTCGCCTTTCAACAAACCATTGTGCGAGGTTTCCCAAAGATCAACCACGTTTTTCAATTCGTCGGCATGTTGTTTCATCTCCTCCAGGCTCTCCGACTGGGAAATCAGCAGCGCCGCTTTTGCTATCCGCTGGCTCAGCATCCGTTGCCTGCCTGCCACGTTGATAACGTGAGAATCATCCTGCTGGCTTGCGATGAAGTTCTGGATAAGCACCTGACTAATGATGATGATCGCAGCTATACCGGATAGCGCCAGAATGTAGAACCTACCTAACCTTTCAAATTTGGATCTTACGTGCTTTTGGTTCATGGAATCGACAACTGCTGCCCTAATTTAGGACAAACCTATGTAAACAACGCCTTCCTCCACCCGGATTGGGTAGGTGTCGATGTCGCAGGTATCGCCATTGAGGCTTTTGCCAGTCGACAATGAGAAGGTTTTTTTGTGAAAAGGGCAGGCCACTTTGGGCTCTTCTGCCTGCGAACCGATCATTCCACGGCTCAGAATCATTTGCTGCTTATGTGGGCACATATTCTGACAGGCATACCATTCATTTCTGGCGGAAAAATTGAAAACGGCGATCTGTTTGCCTTCCACGTATACGCAAGCTCCTCCGTTTTCAGGGAAGTCCTCAACCCTGGCGGCCAGGTGCCAGTTAACAGTGTCGGTCAGTGTTTGGGAAGTATGTTCGTTTGCAGTCATTTGTTTGTCGTTTTATGATGTTGGCTTGCAGGGTAGGGTTACCACCCTGCGGGTACTTTCTGTGCTCTTTGCTTGTCAAATTTGAGTGACGGATCTGCCTCGGGGCTGTTCACAAAGTGTTTGAACCGGGCTCTCAAAGCCGGATTGTTTACCACTTCTTTCCACTCACAGGCATAAGCCTCCACCAGCAACTGCATTTCGGCTTCCAGCTGTTTGCCCATGCCAAGTGAGTCTTCCACCACCACTTGCTTCAGGTAGTCCAGGCCTCCTTCCAGTTTGTTCATCCATGTGGCCGTGCGGTTAAGCGGCTCAGCAGTTTTGATGTAAAACATCAGGAACCTGTCGATATAGGCAATGCACGTTTCTTCGTCGATATCCCCCGCCAAAAGCACGGCATGTTGTGGGTTCGCTCCACCATTGCCGCCAACGTATAGGTTCCAGCCTTTCTCAGTGGCGATGATGCCGAAGTCTTTGCTGAGCGCTTCTGCGCATTCTCTCCGGCAGCCCGATACGGCACTTTTTATTTTGTGGGGCGCTCTAAGGCCTTTGTACCTCTCTTCAATTCTGATCGCAAAGCTTACTGAATCGTGCAGGCCATAGCGGCACCAAGAACTGCCTACGCAGCTTTTCACGGTACGAAGAGCTTTGCCGTAAGCGTGGCCACTCTCGAAGCCGGCGTTGATCAGCTCTTCCCAGATTTCAGGCAGCTGGTCAATTCTTGCACCAAGTAAGTCGATGCGCTGACCGCCGGTTATTTTAGCATACAAGTCATATTTTTTAGCTACCTCGCCGATCACAATGAGCTTTTCCGGGGTGATTTCTCCACCCGCTATCCTTGGAATAACAGAGTAAGTGCCACCTTTCTGGATATTGGCTAAAAAGCGGTCGTTGGTGTCCTGAATGGTGTCTTGCTTGAGAATGAGGCCGTTCCAGGCGCTGGCAAGTATCGAAGCAACGGCAGGTTTGCAGGTTTCGCAGCCATGTCCTTTGCCATAATCATTGATTAGCTGGTCGAAGGAATGGATATTGTTGAGCTTCACCAAATCGAAGAGCTCCTGCCTTGTGTAGGCAAAGTGCTCGCAAAGTACCTTTCTCACCTTTTTGCCCATTTTCTTAAGCGTGGCGGTCAAGATATCGTTGACCATCGGACTGCAAGCTCCACACCCAGTGCCAGCTTTGGTGCATGTTTTCAATGCTGCAAATTGCTCTACACCGTCGCCTTCAATCGCCTGAACAAGCGCTCCCTTGGTCACATTTTCGCAAGAGCAAATCTGAGCACCATCAGGTAGCGTATCCACTGTGTTTCCAGCGGGTGCGCCCTGGCGGCTGGTGTCTATTACCAGGTCTTCGGGATGTGGCGGCAGGGCCATTCCGTTCAACATCATCTGAAACAGCATGTTGTAGTTGCTGGCGTCGCCCACCAGAATGCCTCCCATGAGTTTCTTTCCATCTTTGGAAATATTCACACGCTTGTAGATGCCTGCGTTCTTGTCTTCAAACACGATGGACTTGTATTGCTTTCCCTCGTCAAGGGCATCGCCAAAGCTTGCCACGTCCACACCGATCAACTTTAACTTGGTTGACATATCCGCCCCAGTAAATCCTTTCGTATCAGCGCCTGTCAGGTGCTCGACAGCCACAGTAGCCATATCGTAGCCAGGAGCCACCAGCCCGTAGGTCAGGCCTTTGTAGGAAGCCACTTCGCCAATGGCATATATATCGCAGTCACTGGTCAGCGTTAATTCATCGATTTTGATGCCGCCCCTTTCTCCTTTTTCAAGGCCGGATTCATTGGCCAGCTCGTCTCTCGGCCGTATACCGCAGGAAATGATGAGCATTTCAGCCTCAAGCGTAGATCCGTCAGTGAAGGTCATGGATGTCATCGCTTCATCGCCGTCGATGCTTGCGGTAGATTTGCTTAAATGGATATGAAGGCCCATTGACTCCAGTGTGGCTTGGAGCATATCGGATCCAGCTTCATCCAATTGCCTCGGCATCAACCTGGGAGCAAACTCTATCACGTGCGCCTCCAGTCCCATGTCCATGGCAGCTTTGGCAGCCTCCAGCCCAAGCAACCCACCGCCCAATACCGCTGAGGTTTTGGCGTTTTTGCTATAAGCTTCCATAGCATCCAGGTCTTCTACCGTGCGGTAGACAAAAACACCTGATTTGTTGGAACCTTCAATAGGTGGCACGAAAGGTGTGGAGCCAGTGGCTAGTACGAGCTTGTCGTAGTTGAAAGTCCTCCCTTTGTGTGTGGTGATACTTTTGGCTTCTCTGTTGATGCTGACCACCATTTCACTGGTAATGAGTTCTATCGCATTCTCCTCATACCACTGCCTTGGAGCCATTAGTAGTGGCTCTACTGACTTGTGAGCGAAGTACTCACTTAAATGAACCCTGTCGTAGGCAGGACTTGGCTCCTCGCCAAAAACGGTGATTTTGAATCCCTCGGGAGCTTTGTTTACAAGCTTTTCGCAAAACTTGTAGCCCACCATGCCATTTCCAATTACAAGTACGTCTATCATAACTACGTAAATTAATTACGTAAAAATACTTAAATTAAATTAAGTAATGCTAGATTTACTACGTAAAAAATATCAAAACTTTGAAAAACATGGTTTCAGGCAATAAAAAGACTCCCAAGCTCATCCTGGTAGGCGCTGGCCCGGGCGACATTGAGCTAATTACCGTGAAGGCAACCAAGGCACTCCAGTCGGCTGATGTTGTATTGTATGATGCCCTGGCCAATGAAGAACTGCTCACGGAGTATGCACCAAACGCACAGCACGTTTTTGTGGGCAAGCGAAAGGGGCTCCACCATGTGCAGCAGTACTATATTAATAAGATGATTGTAAGGTATGCCCGAAAGTGTGGGACGGTGGTGCGGCTCAAAGGAGGAGATCCGTTTGTGTTTGGCAGAGGCTTTGAAGAGATGGAATATGCTGTGAGTCATGGTTTGGAGGCGTCATACGTCCCCGGCATCAGCAGTGCTTTTGCTGTGGCACCCTTGGCAGGCATTCCGCTGTCTGTAAGAGGCGTGAATGCGGGGATTACAATTGTGACTGCGACGGCAAGCGACGGAAGTCTGACTGAAGAACTACAGTGGGCAGTAGCTGGTAAAGGGACAGTCATCATTCTAATGGGAGTGAGTAAGCTGAACGAAATAGCGCAGCTGGTTTCTACACACAGAGGCTATTCTGAAGTCATGGCAGTGATAAGCAAGGGTAGCCAGCAGGATGAAAGGAAGCTTTTTGCGCCTGCAAGTTCTATTTATAAGGAATCGATGGTGCAGGGAATTGAAACTCCTGCTATCATTGTTGTAGGTAAAGTGGTGGCGAGTGCTTTGCAATTGATAAAATCTCAGCTGGCCGCTGCCGAGATACAAAGAACATGATTTCAGAAGAAGAAAGACTGAACCTTGCGCTGGCAGATATCGACAGCGTAAACAAGGAAGACCCAAGGCTTGTAGAGGTCGATGGCAAGCCATATCCTACCGAGTTGCTCTACAGCGTACGAATGACTGAAATGCTGCACTTGTTTGCCCCTCACGCCAGTGTGCAGTTGCAAATTGCAGCAAGAGGCCAGCACATTGGCCGTTGGAACAGTCCGAGAAACAGCTTCCCGATGGACAGACCGGGCTACCTGAAGTGGAGAAGCAAGCTTAAGCTGTACCATGCCGATCAGTTGTCGGGCATTATGGAAAAGAGAGGATTCCCTCAAACCGACATTGATATCGTGAGGAACCTGATTATTAAAAAAGGTGTGAAGCAGGAGGGAGAGATAGCCACCCTGGAAGACGTTGTATGCCTGGTGTTTTTAAAATACTATGCTGCAGACTTTGCAGGCCAGCATGAAGAGGCCAAAGTCATAGATATTTTGCAAAAGACATGGGGCAAAATGACAGATCGCTGTCATCAGTGGGCACTATCCATGGAGTTGCCCGAGAGTGTGACTGCTCTTGTTAAAAAGGCGCTGGGAGCTTAATTACCTGCTTTTGGGTTAGGAAACAGGCCACTTTCATCTTCATCGGGCCTTTTGTGCAGGCATTGAAAGTCTTTTTCAACCGCAAGCTTCATTTCAAAGTCGGTATTGGCATTGAGGGTTTGATACACGCCCTCTTCTTCGGACTCAGACCAGGCTTTGACCAGGCCCAAGGGAATCTCAATTCTTATTTCACCATTCTGATACTTGCTGGAGAACTCTCCGTTATCGCTGGTGGCCAGGGTGTATTTGAACGACTGGTCGGCAGCAAATGCGACAGACTCAGTAACAGCACCTTGTGTCACCAAGTTTTTGATCTCATGCTGTTCCAGCCTCAGCCGGATCGAATTGCCCCTTGTTCTTAACTTCATTGTCCAACTTTATACTCAAAAGTACGAAAAAATACTTAGAATCTTATCGAGCCTGGTTCATCAATTCCTACGACTTGTGCCTTTTGAAACCGTGAAAGTTCTATGGATGCGTGGTAGAGAGCAGAAAGGCCAATAAAAAAGGCCGTGGCGCATTTAAGCCACGACCAGTTAGTCACCTAGCCCCACCTTCAAAAAGCTGCTGAAGTCTTCCCTGGGTGTAATTTTCAAATAGGGGTACTCTACCCTGGAGAGGTAAAGTCCGTTGGGCATTGCAAGAATCATGTTGGGTACTACTATTGTGTTTTTCAGGATATTTTCAAACTCTTCGAAGCTTAACTTTCTGGTACCTATTTTCAGCAGATAGGCGACCAAAAGCCGCACCATGCTCCTGAGAAAGCGATCGGCAGTGATGGTAAATCGCATGCGTTGTCCATCGTGACTAACATACAGCCTGGCGTCGGTTACCTTGCAATGGGTGTGTTTGTAGTCGTCGGGCCGTTTGCAAACTGGCTTGAAATCGCTATAAAAGGGCAGTATGGCCGCTGCCTTTTGCATCGACTCATAGTCAAGATCAGTTAGTCTATTGTAGAAGGAGCTGTACTTGTGCAGCACCGGATCTTCGTACAAATGGATAAAGTAATCGTAGGTTCTGGAGTTTGCATCGTACCTGCTGTGCCGGCCTTCTTCCATTTCCAGCACTTCATACACTGTAATGTCTTCCGGCAGGTTTTTGTTGAGCCGAAACTTCAGGTCAAAGTCAACGTTGTGCTCAATGTCGATGTGCATCATGTACTGACTGGCATGCACGCCACTGTCGGTGCGCCCGCAACCATACACAGTCACAGGGGCTTTAAAGATCTTATGCAGGGCTTTTTCTATTGTTTCCTGTACGCTGGTGGCTCTGGGTTGCCATTGCCAGCCGTGGTAGTTGCTGCCGTCAAAGCCAATATGCAAGAAATAGATCATTCAGTCGTTCGCTTATAATGCTTCAAAGTAAGCGAGTTTCAATCGATCTATTGCCAGGGCATTCTTGTAAATGGAGTGATTGGTTCTATTGTCCGGTGAAGTTTACCTCTTTTGATACGCCGTTGATGGTTATTTTGTATTTACCGTAGAAAGCAGAAACGACATATTCTCCGTTTTTATTAGCAACTCCTGAAGCTTTTGTCCACCATTCTTTGAAAATCAGGTTTTGATAGGCTTCAAGCGCTGGGGTAGGCGACCAGTCACGTTTGTAAAGCGAGGAAGCTTTGATCCAGTTATTGCCTTCCCAGAATCCCCACATCAATATACCCTCAACTGCCGGGTGAGCAAAACAGATCCGGTAGTAGTCGGCCATCTCTTTTGCTCTCTCCAACTCCTGTGCCGGTGTCATTACTGGCGGATTGTCACTTAAGTATTTCGAGCGTTGGCCGGGCATATTAAATTCCGTAATACGGATGGGTAAATTGAAAATAGCAAGCGAATCCAGGCACCGTTTCAGCTCTGCCCGGTCGAAAGTGTCGGTATGCAGATGCCCCTGCACACCAATGCCGGCAAGTGGCACTCCCTGCTTCAGTAGAAAGCGAATTTGTGCCATGTAGTCATCCAGTCGCTTGCCGGTAAGGATGTCGTAGTCGTTCAAAAAGAGCTTGATGTCAGGGTCGCCGTTGCGGGCCCATTGTGCCATCTGTTTGGTAATGTCGGATCCAAGCCGATCTTCGTAGTAGTTGCCGTGGATCATTTCATTGTTCAGGTCATACTCCACGAACCGCCCTTTGTATTTAGCAGTAACCGTTTCGGCCCGGGTTTGAAGTGTTTGTCTCAACTCCTCGTCATTCATCTCTTTTACCCATGGCTGCACGAATTTCTCGATGCCCCAAAAAAGATTGTGTGCCCTCAAAGGGATATTGTTTGCTTCGGTGAAGCTTAGAATAGTGTCAATTGTTGCATAGTTAACATTGCCTTTCTCCCTCTCCATGCTGAGCCACTTCACTGCGTTTTCGGTGACTGCTGAGTTGAAGTTTTCCAGAAACTTCTCTTTGTAGGTCTTTTTGTCTGCTTCTGACCACCCGCCTGCTATGCCGTTGCCAATGGCAGCGCCAAACCAGAAGTCGTGGCTTAGTTGCTCTACAGTGACCTTGTCGCCTGGCTTTGCTTTGATGACTAGCGGGCCCTTACGATTGGCAGCAATGTCTTTTTCGATGCCGGGGTATTGCGCCAGAGCATAAGAAAAAAAGGTCATCTGTAGAACAATTGCCAGACAAGAAAGAGCAGGCAGCCGCAGTTTATTCGATGAATTCATAATTGACAGAGTGTTTGTTGATGGCGAAGCTGAAATTTCGATGACTACAACAAGTTACCCCATTCATCTGTCAGGTACAATGTAATTTGCTACCCGGCCAAAATCGCTTTCGACTGGTGAATGAGTGTTGCCAGTGTTTTTGATTCCTCGGCAGTGGGCATCGTCAGTGGTGCTCTTACATCACCAGCACTTCGGCCAATGAGCTTTGCACCTGCTTTGATCAGGCTGACGGCGTACCCATTCTTTTTGGATCGAAGCCGCACAAATGGAATGTAGAATTCTCTAGTGATTTTGGCGACCGTTTCTTTATCGCCAGCTCTCAGGCTTTTGTAGAAAAGGTTAGCCAGCTCGGGTACGAAATTGAAGACTGCCGATGAGTAAGTATTAACTCCTATGGAAAGGTAAGCCTCAGCAATAATCTCCGCTGTAGGTACGCCCCCAATATACGACAAGCGGCTGCCTACCGATTTGATGGTGTCATTAAGCTCCTGCATGTTGCCAGTGCCGTCTTTCAGGCCGATGAAGTTGTCGCAGTTGTCGGCCAGCTTTTGGATATAGTCGGCAGAAAGCACGCCATTGGCCCGGTTGTAATAAATGACAGGTAGGCTGGTGTTGTCCATAATGGCCTTGGCGTACTCATAACAGCCGTCTTTCGGGCACTCGGTGAGGTAGGGAGGCATCAGCAGCAGTGCACTCATACCGGCTTTCTCGGCGATTTTGGCGAAAGCAATCGCTTCCGGAATGCTACGGCCTACGCTGGAGATCATCGGCACCCTGGCCTGCACCGTTTCGGCGGTCACTTCAACGATTTTTTTGTACTCCTGCTCCGACAGTGAGAAGAACTCGCCGGTACCACCAGCCACAAAGATAGACGACACCTTGTGTGTCACAAACCAGTCGAGGCGAGAGGCGTAGGTAGCGGGATTGAACTCGCCTTTTTCGTCCATATCGGTGATAGGGAAGGAGAGGAGACCGTGTTCAAGGGAGGCTTTTATTTGGGTGAGGGTGAGTGACATGTGAAGTAGGTTTCAAATACTGGAGGCTAATATAGAGATCATTTGGGTTTGATGCACAAAGTGGTTAGTTGCATCTGTTTGAGCGCCAGTAGCAAGCTCTTGAGTTATTCCCGGCAAACCAATCTCTGTTTTGGACAGCCTGCAAAAACGAGATTGCTAATTTTCTCTAAAATAGTTAGACTTCTTTTTTAACTGTCATTTGCACTCACCATGAGAAAATATCTGTCGATGCACCATTACCCGATTTCAGTTTCCCTTGTCATTTTGTTCCTGTCAACTGCGTGCAGCAAAGGGCCTGTCGGCGACTTATCTATTTTCCTCAGTACCCCCGACTTGGTGGCCTTCTGGACTTTCGGCGAAGAAGCCGGGCAGCAGCGGACGTCAGTAGGGGGTAGCCAAACACACTCGCTATCGGAAGTGGGCGGACCCATTGCCCGGGCTGACGTTGGGCCGTTCTCAGGCTACTCTGCCTACTTCGACGGCAAGCAATACATGAGCATTCCTTACCAGGAAACCGGCGACCTGAACATTTGCGGACCCAATGCACAGGTATCGATGTTCGCTGTGGTGAAGATCTACGATCTCAAACAAAGCCGCACCATTGCCGGCATGTGGAGCGAAGGGAAAGGAAAAGATGATGACACAGGCACCCGGCAGTATGCCATGCTCATGAACATGCCGACCTATGGCGGGCCAAGACAGCTCGTACCTCACATCTCTGCCGAGGGCGGCGTCACCATGCGGGCCGATAGCACAAAGTTTCCCTGGTGCGCCGATTATGCCGCCACTGCCGACGAAGTGCCAGAGGAACAGTGGTGTACCCTTGCTTTCACCTACGATGGAGTTTACATCAGGGCCTATATCAATGGTGTGCTGAAGGAGCGGGCGCTTGATCCTGTGAAAGACAAGCGGGACGACCCTTACTTCACCACTGAAGGCCCCACTGGTGGAGACAGGGGAATGAACCCGTACTATCACGGTCGTGGTATCTTTTGCTACGATGAAACGGTGCATAAAGATACCAAGCCAGGAGGGGGTTCCGATTTCACCGTAGGAGCACGCTATGCGGTAGGAGAGATGCTGGGGGAAGCGACCATCGGTTATTTCGGTGGCCTGGCAGTATTTGACCGGGCGCTGACGGATGAGGAAATATTGAAGCTACATGAGGCGAGCCATGTAGAGCAATTGAAGTAGGTGTCTAAAACTATTTCAGCGGGGTATCTTCGCAGCCTTCGCCCTGGTTCGTGTCTCACGAAACAGGCGGAGGGGAGTAACGAGTGCGTGAAGATATGCACCAGAACCTTTGGATAGATAGCTTTATCTATTTCAAAGCTTCAGTCGATATGGTGATTATATCCAGTCGTTAATTTGCGAAGGGGTGTGTTTGAAATGGGAAAGGGCTATGCAATTGATCAACAGCTTTACTGACTATTTAGAAAGTCCGCCGCAGATTTGCGGCGCTTTTGCCCAGTCTGGGCAAGGCTGTTGCACGCTTGTTTTGGGTTTGCCCAGATTGGGCAGGGGGCGTGTGGAATGGTTCGAGTCGGAGGTGTCGGACCAATGTTCACTGCTATTGGCTGGGTTCGCTGCTAGGACTAACGGGGAGTGTCGCCTTCGTTATCAACTATCAAATTTTTCTTAAGTTCTCAATAACAATTATTTGAAAAGTTCAAGCCCATAGCCCTTCTGACACCTGTCCGCAAGCCGACAGAAACGAGGGCGAGGAAAATATGCTTAACAACTAAAGCCTCAACAGACAGCCGTCATATCGAACCGTAGCGCTAGCGAAGGGAGAGATCCCCCGACTCTAGCAGTGTCTTTAAAAGTTATGTGCCAGGTCTTGGGGATGCCTCGCTTTCCCGATAACTATCGGGATCGCAATCGGCATGACGCTGATTTGGTTAGGTTGGCTGTTCGGCAGCTGTGGCAAAAAGTCGCCTAACCGCAGGAACCCGAACAACCAGCCGTCATCTCGATCCGCAGTGGAGCGTAGGGAGCCGACGTGGAACCCGACGCAGGAAAAGAATCTCCAAGACTTTTAGCCGAGGCATTTCTTGTTTTCTGCTTTCGCAACGGCGGATTACCTGTCTCCTCCATCTGATTCTTGTGTTTACACGCCATGGCCTTTCGGGTCGGAATGATGTTTACAATGGCCCTGCCCAGGTGCGTATGCCATTTATTGCACTTCTACCAGGTGTACAGTTTCCACCTCTCGTTTGACGGTTTGTACCGACAGGCCATACGACTCAAGGCTCGAGACAATGTCGGCCATTGATTTGTTTTCAATTATAAAGTCGTATTTACCGTCGTTGTCGCCAGAAAACTTGAAGGTTGTGTTTGCCAGGTCGGACAATGCCTTCATCATTTCGTCAAGTGTGTAGGCTGTAAACAGGGTCTTGTCGCCCGCATCCGACTTCGCAGAAAAGCTTTCGTCCAGTGCAGGCTCGAGGAGCTTGGCGTCCTGAATTGCGACCAGGTTGATGCTGGAAGTTTTGGTGCTACTCTTCCTGGTAAGAGCAAGTTTTTGAAGCAGCTCTTTCTCCAGCCTGCCAATATTCTCAGGCTCGTCCATGTTCTTGTAAAGAATATCATACCGTACTGACGCAAGGCGCTCTGGCAGTACAAGGTTTTCATTTCCAATCTGGAGGAATTCGCTGTAAACGTCTTTCAGGGTATAGGCTGTCAGGTTAATAAGGCTTGTGCCCATGGCTATTTTGAGCTTGTTGTCGGTGCTGGCCTCGTTTACATCAAAATAGTAAGTAATGTCTTTGTTGCTTACCAGCCTTTTGAAATCGTAGACTTCGACTTTTTTTATCTGACCGGCCTTTTGCTCGGACTGGCCGACGGTGGGGCCGGAAAGGAACGTCTTCATTAGCTCGCCGGTCAAACTTTTCGGCTCACCAATCCACTTGATCACTCCATTCTTGTCGATCAGTACAGTCAGGGGGTAGGCCTCCAGGCCCTCTTTGCCATCTCCGAAATTGATGTGTGTCTGCTTCGTTTGATCGCTGACCACGATAGATTGAAAGTCTATTCTTTTTAGGCTTCTTTCTACTTTGGCTACCGATTCATCGGTAATTGAAATGAAATAGAGGTCGTTTTGGTTGAATTGTTTTTGCAGGTCGTTCATGTGAGGCACGGCGGCAATGCAAGGGCCACACCAGGTTGCCCAAAATTCAAGGACGATAAATTTGTGGTTCAGATTTTTGTCGGCGGGCACATTGGCGATCCAGTCGGTGATATGGATTTCGGGTGCTTTTTCACCAACCTTGATGTTGGACTGAGCGCTGAGCCTTCCAAAGTTGAGGCAAGTCAAAAGGAAAAGCAAATACTTCATTCTGGTTTGAAAAGTTAAGTAGCAAAGGCACGGCATACTGATTTGCGCCGTCGTTTAAGTGCTCAAAAATAATTGAATGAGTTACTTATGCAACCAAAGAGACTCTTATCTGGTGTTTTGTAATGACTCAGGGCGGATTCGTTTTACATTATCATGGGTATGTATGACGTTATTACAGAGGCTTTGGCCGAGTCTCAGCCGCCGATGGCAATATCCGTTCTATCCGCCCTGGTTCGTGCCTCACGAAACAAGCGAAAAGTAGCTGGTGCGTGAAGACACGCACCAGGGCTTGTGGGTAGCTAAAAAACACTGTTTCTAGCCTTCGTTTGCAACGAGGGCTTTACGAGACTTGCGCTTGCAGCGCATCTTTACATCAAATAAAGATAAAGAAAAGATAGTGATGCGGTAGATTGATGACAGCAGAAGACGCCTGACAGCTGAAGCATCCACAGCCCGCCGTCATCTCGACCCGAGGCACGAGGGAGCCGACGTGGAACGGGATCTCCCGGATGATAGCTGAGTTTTTCACTTTTCTTTCCCTACATTAATCCAATGGAAAGAGGAGGCGCCGTTTACATCATGACTAACCAACACCACACCGTTTTTTACACTGGTGTTACATCCGACTTAATTGCAAGAGTCTATGAACACAAAACCAAAGCCCACCCCGGGAGCTTCACAGCCAAATACAATATTGATAAGCTGGTTTACTTTGAGCCTTTTCATTCTATAGAGGAAGCAATTGCCAGGGAAAAACAAGTGAAGAAATACCGAAGAGAGAAGAAGATCGCTTTGATTGAGGGATTGAATCCTGAGTGGAAGGATTTGTACGATTCGATTGAATAATAGGGAATATGACTATTTAGCAACTGTTGAAAAGGATGCCTTGCAACGAAAGTTTCCATAAACAGCCGTCATCTCGAACCGAGGTACGAGGGAGAGATCCCCAAGACCTACAGCCGACCCTTTAAGCTTTCTGCCATTACCTAGGGGATGCCGTTCCGGCGTCGGGTTCCACGTCGGCTCGCTCTCCCGATAGCTATCGGGATCGCAATCGGCATGACGCTGATTTGGTTAGGTTGGCTGTGCGGCGGCGGTCGCAAAAGTCGCCTAACCACAAAAGCTTCCAGAGACAGCCGTCATCTCGAACCGAGGTACGAGGGAGAGATCCCCAAGACCTACAGCCAAGGTTTTAATATTTTCTGCCATTACCCAGGGGATGCCTCGCTCGTTCCTCGCAATCGGCATGACGAGGGTATGGGGAGAGTGGCTGTGAGGCAGCCGAGCTTGAGGTTACCCCTACATAGCCCATGGTTTAAACCATGGGCTATGTAGGGGCTCAGCCTACCTTGTTGATTATTCAATCCCCTACTTCTTCCTCTCTATATCAATCTTCGCATTTTCGTTGATCAGCTTGTCGTTGAGCTGGGTCACTTGCTTTTCAAGCAGGGTTTGGAATTCTTTCTGCACCCTAACCATCCGTTCGTTCAGCACGCCTTTTACCTCGGCCTGCTGGCTGGTGGGCTTAAAGTCCGCTCCCTTGGCCGTTATGTCGCTCGCCAGGGCAGAAAGCCTGCCGTAGAGCTGCATCGGCGTGCGGAAGGCGTCTTCACGAGCACCTGTCATGTGGATGTCGTAGAGCTGACCGGCAATGGCAGTGGCCTGGCCCTGCACCGCCATCAGTTCTTTCTGGAGCTTGGTGTTTTTGATCGTGGGAATCATCTCTTCCAGCTCTTTTCTGATCCACTCCACCCGGTCGATCATTTCCACCACAGTGTTCATGGCGTCACGCAACTGCAGAGAAAAAACAACCTGCTCTTCTATCTCCTCCGGTGTTCCCTCCGTAGAAGGGTCCTTCAACACATCCACCGTTTTGATGATTTCCGTATCGCCCACGTTTATTTTGACGAAATACTGTCCGGGCGCTACCCTTGGTCCCAGCTGTCCGCCCATCAGGTCGAGGTCCCAGGTCACAAGAGGCCGCCAGCCTTCTCCGTTCATTTCTACCCAGGGGCGGCCTTCTGGCTTCGTCCTGAGCTTGGGCTTAAAGGTGGGCTCGTAGCGCAGATCCCACACCGTTCGGTTTATGCCAGCAGTTTGCTTGCCTTTGAGGGTGCGGACCACCTCCTGCTGCTGGTTGAGGATGGTGATCACCACTGGCTGTTCCACAGAGTCCTTCAGGTAGTAGTTCACGCCCACACCATAGGCCGGGTTTTGTCCGGCGTTCAAGCTAGGCCCATCGGTTTTGATGGCTTCTTTCTCCTGAAAGCGATAGGCCTTGCGCAAGTCAAATGCATGCACCGCTGTCGCCTGCACCTCTTCAGAAAACTGCCGGATAGGGGAGATGTCGTCCATGATATAATACCCACGGCCGTAGGTAGCCACCACCAGGTCGTCGAAGTTTTCCTGAATAGCCAGCCAGTACACAGGCGCAGGAGGGAGGTTGTTTTGCAACGGCAGCCAGGTGGCGCCATCGTTGGGCGAGTAGTACACGCCATTGTCGGTGCCGGCAAACAGCAGCCCCTGCTTCTTCGGGTCTTCCCTCACCACGTGTGCGAAGCTCAGGATAGACTTAGGAATGCCGTCGCTGATTTTCTTCCAGGTCTTGCCGTAGTCGCTCGTCTTGAAGATATAAGGATCAAAATCGGCCATTTGGTGCAGGTCGATGGTGATGTAGGCAGTACCGGCGTTGTAGCGGGAAGGCTCTATGTTCGAGATAGTGCCCCAGGGCGCCACGGGGATGTTTTTGCTCACGTTCGTCCAGGTTTTGCCGCCGTCTTGTGTGAGCTGCACCTGTCCGTCGTTGCTGCCCGTCCAGATCAAGCCTTTTTGAATGGGCGACTCTTCCACTGCAAACAGCGTAGCCCCATCAAAGGTCATCAGGTTGTCGATGGCGATGCCGCCCGAATTTTGCTGGTGGCTTTTGTCGTTCAGCGTCAGGTCGGGGCTGATCAGCTGCCAGCTTTGGCCACCGTCGTCGGACTGGTGAACATACTGGCTGCCTACGTACACCCGGTGTGGCGTGTGCGGAGAAAAGCTCAGCGGGAAGTTCCAGTGCCAGCGATACTTCAGGTCGGCGGGTTTCCAGCCATAGCCAGCTTCCGGCCACACTCGTACCTCCCGGGCGTGACCAGTGCGCATGTCGAAGCGCTGCAGGCCACCGTCGTAGCAACCTGACCAAATGATGTTGTTGTCGAGCGGATCAGGCTTGGCGAAACCACTTTCGCAGCCGCCCACACCCTGCCACAAACCAAGGGGGATATAACCCTGCAAGCTGTTGCTGGGGCCCCGGTAAGAGTAGCCATCCTGCCGGTTGCCGTACACAAAATAAGGAGCATTGTTGTCCACGGCCACGTGGTACATCTGCGCAATGGGCAGCACCACCCGCTGGAAACTCTTGCCATGGTTCAGGCTGATGCTGGCGCAGCCATCGTGGGCCACCATCATGCGGTCGGCGTTGGTGGGGTCAATCCACATATCGTGGTTGTCGCCACCACCACGGGGAGGGCGCTTTTCCAGCGTTTTGCCACCGTCCAGCGACTGTGAGAAGCGAACGCTCATGAAGTAGATTTCATTTTCATTGGCGGGAGATACCGCTATGCGGGTGTAGTAGGGTGCCCGCTCCGCCATGTCGTGGTGATTGCTGATGAGTGTCCAGCTTTCGCCGGCGTTTTCTGTGCTGTACAGGGCAGGGCTTTTGTCTTCAAACAGGGCGTATACTTTGTTGGGGTTGCCGGGCGCTACTGCCACAGCTGTTTTGCCAACAGGATGGTCTTTGCCTCCCGGCAGGCCATTAGCGGCCATCGGCTTCCAGGTATCGCCGCCATCGGTAGATTTATAAATGCCGCCACCGGCACCGCCGCTGCGCAGTCCCCAGGTGTTGATATGAATGGACCACATGGCAGCGTAAAGCACATTGGGGTTGGTAGGATCCATGCTCAGGTCTGCAGCGCCTGTGTTTTCATCCACAAACAGCACTTTCGACCATGACTTGCCACCGTCTTTGGTGCGGTAAATACCCCGTTCCTGCTGTGGGCCGTAGGTATGGCCGAGGGCTGCTGCATATACAATGTCAGGATTCGAAGGATGCACAATCACCCGGCCAATGCGGGCTGTTTTTTCCAGTCCCATATTGGTCCACGACTTACCAGCGTCGGTCGATTTGTAGATGCCGTTGCCTATAGAGTGCGCCGGACGAATCAGGAAGGTTTCGCCGGTGCCCGCCCACACTGTAGAGGGCTCGGTCGGTGCCAAAGCCAGGGAGCCGATAGAGGAAACGTTCTGGTCGTCGAAGATGGGATCCCACGATACGCCGCCGTCTTCCGTTTTCCAGATCCCGCCTGAGGCAGCGCCTATATAGTTGACCATGGGGTTGCCCGGCTCGCCCACAATGGCAATGGCCCGGTTGCCCTCAGGGCCAATGAAGCGGTACGAAAGGTCGTCGAAGACCTTTGAGTCGACCTGGCTGAATGACAGGAGGGGGAGGAGCAGACAGGCGGCTATGCCGGTCAGGCATTTGGAAACAATTGAGTTCATTTGTTTGGCTTAGGTTCTAAGCATAAGTCTACTCAATTGCCGGGAATGTGGAAAGGAGATTTAGGTGATCGGTGAATTAAAGAGGTTTCGAATTAAAGAGGTTACTATCTGCGGAAGCGCAGATAGTAACCTCTTTAATCTGCTCCGGAACACCTGCCCTCGAGTTTGCCATGTCAGCGTTCGGGAGTGTGTCTCACACGCCGGAACTGCTCACCATTGCTGAATAATGATACATACCTGGTGATCCCTCAGTGCAAATTCTTTTGCTCCCCAGGGGCGAAGCGTGACTTTGCTAAGGTTTGGATGAAGAAACTCAGGGTGTGAGGCGCTTACCTTTTGGTACACTTCATCAATATTATTTGTCACAAGCCTGAACTCAGGGTTATGTTCCTTTGCCAGTTCTTGATGTTCAAAAAGGAGCATTTGCAACTCGCCCTGCTTGATCACACAAAACGGATTGTTTGAATTGAATTCTTCGTGGCCCATACTGAATCCAAGGCAATCAACAAATATTTTCAATCCGTCTTTGATATCCTGATAGTAGACATTAGGAACTAACCTGGTAAAACTCATAACCCAATTTTGAAATGATTTTTGTAAACATCTGGCGCAAAGATGTTCTTTATTTTCGTTAGTGATACTTGATCATAATCAAGAAATGTATTGATTGTTCCCTATGCGGGCATCGCATGAATTGCTAATGGCTAAACTTCCCATTGCAGCCGTCACTTCCTTTAGGATTGTAGGGAGAGAAAATTCTAAGAATGTTTGCAGTGTCTCTATCCAGCTCACTGCTATTCCCATGGGGATGCCGTTCCACGTCGGCTCGCTCGTTCCTCACAATCGGCATGACGTTGGAGTTGTGATGGTGGATGAGCCCATTCTGGTTAGTCACTCATACACAATACTCGTATATGCTACCCAGTGGTGGTTGGTAGAAAGCGCCGATACCGTCATCCCAATGTCTTCCACTTCCATGAGGGGATGATCAATGCTGGTTTGGTAGCCCAGGAAGGTGCCGGTCAACGGCTGGCCAGTTTCCAGCACGTTCAGCTTGTTCGCAAACGACAGCCCGAAAGGCACCGAGTACCTGCCGCACCACACCCATTTGTACTCTTTGTAATCGGCTTGCTGCACGGTGTATTCCGTGAACAGCTTGATCTTTTCGGCTGAGAGCTCGTTGGTCAGGCATTTGTCAATGATTTCCAGGTCCATCTGCCGGGCCTGCTCTGTGCCGGCTGAATCGGTGCCCATGGGCGCTAGCGTGGTAGAGCCGCCCCAATCCTCGTCGCCATAGTGCACGGCGTCGTTGGAGATCACAATAGCCACGTCTTTTCCATACGTCCATCCCTTGGCCTCCAGGATCTCATGCACAGCCTGGGCCAGATGAGCACTGATCGAGTCGATGCCTGTGTAGCTGATGTAGGGCACCAGTATCGGGACGATTTCCGCCTTCCGGTTCTTTTTGTGGAGCCATGGAATAATGGCCTCCAGCGAATGCTCAATCACCTGCATGCTGTCGTGCACAATAAAGTCCTGCTCCAGCAGGCGACTCATGATGTCCTCTCCCAGTGATGAGACCTTGATGCCTCCATAGGGCGACTCCCATTCGGTAAAGGTGCCAAAAACCAGCTTGTCCTGCAGGTCGAAATTGCGGGCCCGGTGGGCTACGCCAATGAGGATGATGTGGGGTGCGTTGATGCCCCGCAATGATTTGTAGTAGAGCTCACCGGCAAAACGGTAGTTGTCGTGCGGGCTGATGGCGGCCTTCCACTGTAAGTCGTTGGCGCTGTCTTGCAGGTGCAATCTGTTGTAAATCGAATCCATTTGCCAGTCGTGCTGCGCATAGCCTCGTGCCTGGCGGACTTTTGCCTCCGGCGCTTGTGTGTTCTTTTCATCTGATGGTTTGCAGCCAAAGCTGACAATGACGATAAATAAAAAAAAGGGGAAAGCTCTCATGCCTGGTGGTGGTTGGTTGAGAGGCAAATGTAGCTGTTGGCTAGTGTCTTTCCAGTGATTTTATCTGGGAGGCGAATTAGTTAAAGGGGTTATTCTCTGCGGAAGGGCGGATTGTAACCTTTTTAATTTTCTAAGTATGTTTTCATACCCCGGTATCATTGGTGCTGGTGTGTGAAGACACCCACCAGAACGACGGAGGGATACTGGTGAACTCTCCAAGGCTCTTAACAATCCGGTAAACATCCTAACCAATCCTCCTCTGATTTCCCAACCCGACCGCTCGTCAATTTAATCGGCTTTTTTCGTACCTTATGTAAGTGATTACCCTGGCTACTTCGTCTTACAGTAGCAGGTGAACCGCATGCCCGATGCAGGTTGCAAGCCTGGTTGAAACAATGAAAACTAATAGTCCTACTTAAAATAATAAATGAATGAAAATGGAACCAACTAGAAGAGAGTTTATAAAGAAAACAGCCGTGGCTGGGTCGGTGGCGTTTGCACTACCCACTATCATGCCGTCAAGCGTTTTTGGTGCCAACGACCGGATCAATGCCGCTGTTTTAGGCGTTAATGGCAGGGGCAAGAGCCATATCAAGAGCTTTATGGTGCAGGACAACGTTCAGATCACCCACCTGTGTGACCCTGACATGCCTCTTCTGAAAAAGCGCCAGGCAGAGTTCAAAGAAACGTACAAAAAAGACGTGCTCCTTGAGCAGGACGTTCGCAAGATCATCGACAACAAGGACATTGATGTGATCAGCATCGCTATGCCCAACCATTGGCATGCATTGGCCACTATCTGGGCTTGCCAGGCGGGCAAAGACGTGTATGTAGAAAAGCCAGGCTCTCACAATATATGGGAAGGCCGCAAGATGGTGGAAGCAGCCCACAAGTATGACAGAATAGTGCAGCATGGCGTGCAGCTAAGAAGCTCACCAGCTATCAATAAAGCTATTGACCTGATGCGCAACGGCTACCTGGGCAAGGTATACATGTCACGTGGTCTTGTGTTCCGCTGGAGACCTAGCATAGGTGATCAGGGATTTTCTCCGGTGCCAGAAGGCCTTGATTACGACCTGTGGACTGGCCCGGCAGGCAAGCGTGCCTTCACCAAAAACCTTGTGCACTACAACTGGCACTGGGCATGGGACTACGGCAATGGCGACGTAGGCAACCAGGGTATTCACGAAACCGACCTGTGTATGTGGGGATTGGACGTGGGGCTACCTACTAAAATCACCTCTATGGGCGGTAAATTTCTTTGGGACGATGCCAAAGAGGTGCCTGAGGTGCTTACCTCCATCTATAACTACCCTGAAGAAGGTAAGATCATCCAGTTCGAAGTGCGCCCTTGGTGTACCAACACTGAAGACGGTGCTACGGTTGGCAACATCTTCTATGGTGAAAAGGGCATCCTTGTGGTAGACGGCTACGACAAGTTCAAGACCTACATGGGCCAGGACAGAACGCCGGGCGAATCAGGCGACGATGGACAAGCATCAGGCACTGGCATGGATCGTGGCGATGGTGGTACCGACGGACACTTCAAGAACTTCATTGACGCCGTGCGCAAGCGTGACAGGTCTGTACAAAATGGCCCTGTGGAAACAGCCCACCTAGCTTCAGGACTGGCGCACCTTGGCAATATTGCCTACAGGCTGGACCGTGTGCTTACGTTCAATCCAAGCTCCGAAACCTTCGTAAACGACCCTGAAGCCGATAAAATGCTGAAGCGCAATTACAGAAAGGGATTCGAAGTTCCTGAGATAGTGTAAGCGAAGCATCTGGATGGAACAACGTATGAAAATGAATAAATCACGTCGTGATTTTATAGGAAAAAGTGTTATTGCCGGAGTGGGTCTATCGTTGATAGACCCACTTATGGTAAGTGCGTTTGCCAAAAAGTCGAAAATGAAGCTCGGCCTGGTGACCTATCAATGGGGGAAAGACTGGGATTTGCCTACCCTTATTGCCAACTGCGAAAAGACAGGCTTATTGGGTGTGGAACTGCGCACAGAACATGCCCATGGTGTGGAGACAAGTCTTTCTGCCAGTCAGCGGGCGGAGGTGAAAAAGCGATTTGCTGACAGTCCGGTGAAGTGCCTTGGCTACGGTTCTAATTTCGACTACCACCATGCCGACCAGGCAAGGGTTCGCAAGAACATTGAAGGTACCAAGCAGTATCTTCAGCTTTGCAAGGATATCGGATCTACCGGCATCAAGGTGAAGCCCAATGGCTTCCCGGATGGGGTTGCCAAAGAGAAAACCATCGCTCAGATAGCGGCATCGTTCAATGAATGTGGCAAATATGCAGCTGACCTCGGGCTGGTGGTGCGGGTGGAAGTTCACGGCGAGGGAACCCAGGAGTTGCCTAACATGAAGGCTATCTTTGAGCAGGTAACGGAGAAAAGCGTGAAGATGTGCTGGAACTGCAACGATCAGGACCTGTGGGAACCAGGGCTGGAAGCGAACTTCAATTCTGTGAAGAAATGGTTTGGCGACACCGTGCACATTCGGGAGCTGAACGTGGGTGAATACCCTTACCAACAGCTTATGAACCTGTTCAACGGTATCAAATATGATGGCTGGATTTTGCTTGAAGCCCGCACCGAACCTACCGACAGAGTGGCTGCCATGAAGGAGCAGTTGCAGCTGTTTAATAAGATGGTGGGGAATAGCTAAGACTGTTTTTGTTCCGGCGGGTGTCCTCACACGCCGGGATTTCTTCCCTCTCCTCCCTCAGAGTCCCTTATCAGGAGACTCTGAGGGGGATCGGGAGATTGATGTTTCCCAAAGCGTGAGAAGACATTCGCTGTCCGTTCCCGCAGACTACAAAAGTTTGGTCAAACAGCTTCTGCTGGCTAACGGATTGAAATGCAGGGAATGGCTGCAATCCGGCGATCCAGCGAAACCTTTGTAGTCTTTTCTTCCTGCTGATAAAACTACCTCACAGCCACCTTTTGAGCCGGGGCGTATTGAGAAATAATGGCTTTCACTTCTTTCGCTTCGTCGGTTCTGCCCAGGGCTTCCAGCGCCGCTAGCTTTCCACGCAAGGCTTTGTTGCGGTTTTTTCGGTTGGTCAACGATTGGTTGAACTGGGCCAATGCTTCTTCCGGCCTGTTTTGCGCCAGCAGCCAATCGCCGTATTGTTCAAAAGAAGGGTAGGCGATGAAAGGTGGCCCTGCATCGTACGAACACTCACTTTCAAGCTGTGTCGCTTTAGCGAGGTGGCCTTCTGTTAATGCAGCATCGCCCTTTAGCTGCGCCAGCAGCGCTTCCATCTGGTGAATCACGACCTGTGTTTTTTTCAACCCCTCTTTGGTAGGTGCATACCGGGTGGGCCCTGCGCTGCACATGGCTATGCCTTCGTCATTTACCAATAAACTGGCTTTGCTGAGCTGACGGTTAAGCCCATCAATTTCCACCTGGAGCCCTGCGGCGTCTTTTTTATCGAAAGCCAGCGAACTATTGAAAAAATGCATGGCCGACTTTTCCGAAAGTCCAAGCTTGGAGTAGTCTACTTGCTGTGGCGTGAGCCCTTCAGGCCAGTACCCCGCCTCGATGCGCTGCTCGTTTTGCATGGTAATCAAATAGCTCTTCGATGCGGTGGAATCCTGGTGGTAACCAATGATCTCAGCCAATAAATCAGCCGCTTTCTGATACTCGCCCGTCTGCAGGTAGCCGTAGTGCAGCCAGGCCATGGCATGATAGCCTCTTTCCTTACCGCCAAGTCTTTTTGCCTCCATGCGATGTAAGCTTGCCTGGTAGGAGGCTATGTTGGAGCTCACTACTTTGTCCCACATACCAAGGGCCACGTAGATATGCGAAGGCATGTGCAAAGCGTGGGAGGCGTCGGGCGCCACGGTGGCGTATTTGTCGGCTGCTGTGAGGGCGATTTGAGCGTATTCAGGATCGTCGTTGGCGTGAATCATGTAATGCAGAGCACCTGGATGGGTAGGATTCTCTGCAATGATTCCCGCCGCCACCTCGGCGGACTTGTTGAGGTTGTCCTGATCGGTGTACCCAGCCCACATCAGGCCCAGGGCGTAAAAGGCCGCTACCTCCTGGTTGTCAGGGTTGGCGGCATACACCTCGGCCATGTGATCCGAATAGCTCTTATTACGTTCGTCGAGCTCACCTTCTCCATAGAGAATTTCTACACCTTCCCAAAAATCGCTTTCCAATTGATTTTCGGCTTTTTTCATCCTGGCTTCTTTGGTTTCCGCCACAGCCTGAATGACTTTACGGCCAGCTTCTACGTCTTGCAATCCCCACAGTGCCCGGTAGTGCGTCATCGCCAGGCCCCAGTGGGCCATGAGCTCGTCAGGGTCGGCCTTTATGGCTTTTTGGAAGGCCTCGCTGGCATCGTCATATTCGAAGCTATGCAGCAGCAAAAGTCCCTGATCAAACGACTCGCTTGCCTTGTCAGATATAGAGAGGCTGTGGTGGAGGTCGCCCAATTGAGTGTCTTCGGATGAAGAGGATTGCTGAGTGCACGATGCTGCGATAAGAACGAAGAGCGAGAGAGTCAGGGATATAACGGTCGGTTTTTTCATAGGATGAAGTTAATGAAAAAACGCATGTTAAGTAAATGATGTGCCGGGTGCAATTGCGGAGCGACAGGTGGCAGTTTACTTGTGCACAGATAGTGCTGGCTCCCGGGAAATGCATTATTTTAGCGTGCAGGCAAAATCATCTGGCTGCCAGTATATTTTGCCATTTTTGAGCTTATCAGACTCAATATCATCCCCAAGGGTTCCAATTGAGTTGCCTAAGCAGTTGCGGACATCGGGTGCAACAGTGGAGCAATTGGGACAGCAGTTGCCGACATAAAAAACCGCCATTCCCTTGTATTCAGCCTGATACACATAAAAAAACTCAACAAGCTCGGATTGCTTTAAAGTTTCTATTTCCGCATCTAACCAGGACAAATCGTCGCACGGAATATCTTCTTTACATGAAATAGCCATAAGGAATACCCTACCCAACGGAATGAATAACCTGTCAACAGACTAAGATCTATTCCGTAATGCTACAGGCTATTCCCGCTTCGGCGGACCGATCTGGCCGCTAAAAAGTAAATTTTATACAGATGAAAAGGTAAAAAAAGCAACCAATACGAGGAGGAGGTTCTGTAATCTCATTGTCTGTCGAATTTGTTGTTTCTGATGACACGTTAACGCAGCTTATGGTTGGAGTAAACCAGCCTTGCCTCCCTCTATGGCCCTTAAATGTTGATTTTGTTGTTGCTCAGTGTCTCCAGCCGATTCCTTTCAGGAGAGACTGATTGAAACGAAAGGGTGCGGAGTTGATTACCCGATCATTTGTTTGAGTGGCAGGACGCTGAAATTTATCACTCACAAGCCTGCCCGGATGGTGGAGACCCTTGCGGGAGGAGGTTTCCTGAAGAGTCATGGCTCTTCTGACTTATTTCTTATCTGCCCACTTTCTGTGCTTCTCAATATAGGATTTGTACTGCTCGAAGGTCATTCCTTCTGTTTCTTTTGCTATTCTCTCTTTTTCCTTCCTGAAGAAGCTGACGGTATCGAATTGCTTTTCTTTAATCTTTGTCTCCATAATTGACAATTTCTTTTGGTGAACGAATATCCAGCAGCCCTAGACCGTTTTTAACGTTGATTGAGTTATAGCCCCTGATTCTAAATACATTGACAATATGCTTAAAATTCCAACTCACCAGATAATTAACTTTACACAGTGTCGCAGTAGCGATGTGTAAACAATCATCATAGCTCGTTCTTCCTACAACCTTTTCGTTGATGTATTGGTCGGCGAGCACGAAGCTTTCTCCAGTAATTTGAACCAGCTCAATATTACTTTGCGGCAAATGCTGGAAGTGCGTTCTTACTCGCTCAGGCGCATTTTCTAATTCTGCGATAGTCAGGTCAGAATAAACGCAAGTGATTTCTCCGTTCTCAACCATGCCAAAAAGGTTTTTCTGTTTCCATTCGGAACTCTTCGTCATAAATTCCGCCAAAAATAGACGTATCAAAATATAGCCTTGGTTTCACAATTTGAAGTTAGTGATTTCAAATTTGATAGTTAACGTTTCTAAACTACAAACAGGTTTTTGTTGATGAATATTAGCCGTCTAGTGCCCACTTGTCGCTGATTCTCTCACAGAAAATGCTTCTCTTCCATTCCCCAATCCTTTTTATATTAGCCTACCCAATCACAATAATGCATGAAGCACCTCCTCTTGTCCCTGTTTGCCGTCTGTATTTGCAGCACTTTGGTTGTCGCCCAAAGCGCCACCAATTTCATCATCAGCCAGCAACTCATCTTCCCCCCACAGTCTGAGCATACCCACGCCAGCAGCCTGGTCATTTTGCCCAACGGCGACAAGCTGGCTGTGTGGTTCCAGGGGAGTGGTGAACGCACTGCCGACGATGTGCGCCTGATGGGAGCGAGGCTAAAGAAGGGCACGACCAGCTGGACGGCTCCGTTTCTCATGGCCGACACGCCTGGTCTGCCTGACTGCAACCCCGTACTCTTCCTGAACGGAAATGGTAAGCTTTTCCTGGTGTGGATTGCCGTGCAGGCCAACCGCTGGGAGAACTCCATTTTGCGGGTGCGCACGTCGACCCGCTACAATACAGCCGGTGCCCCGGACTGGGACTGGCAGGACAATATCCTGCTGGCACCCGGAGAGGCATTTGCGGCAGAGGTGGCCGCTAAGTTCAAAGACTTGCCGGACAACCCGGCTGGCTGGGCGGAGTATGCGCCGTCGTACGACAGAATGATCATAGAAGCCAGCAAGGACGAACGCAAAACCAGTACGGGCTGGATGACCCGCATCAAGCCGCTGATACTGCCCAACGGCCGCATCCTGCTTCCGCTCTACTCCGATGGCTTCAATATGTCGCTGGTGGCTATTTCTGAGGATGACGGTGCCACCTGGCGGGCAAGTCTGCCCATTGTTGGCCGTGGGCCGATACAGCCTGCCCTGGCACTGAAAGAAAATGGAGACATCGTCGCCCTGATGCGGGACAGCGGCGATGCACCGTCCAGAGTGCACAAGAGCGTGTCGATGGACGGCGGGGAGTCGTGGAGTGCCACAGTAAAAACCGACATTCCCAACACTGCCAGTGTGGAGCTGCTAAAGCTCAGAGATGGGCAGTGGGCCTTTCTGGGCAATGACATTGCCGATGGCCGCTATCGGGTAAGCCTCTACTTGTCGGAAGACGAAGGCGAGACCTGGCAATGGAAAGTGCGCCTGGAAGACCACGAAAAAGGGGATGGCAGCAGCTACTCGTACCCCTGTCTGGTGCAAGACGACAAGGGGCTGCTACACATCACCTATTCCTCCCGTACCAGCGAGATGGAGAAGTCGATTAAGTATGTGGTGGTGGACCCGGCGAAGGTGGTGAAGTGAGCTGGCGTGTGAAACACACGCCAGAACGACTTTTATTCATCTTCATCGGGCCACCCGAGGTAGCAGGCCAATAAGCCCAGGGGAAGGAAAAGTACGATCAGGTATCTTCCGTCGTTGGCCAGCACGTAGTCGGTGGGGTTTAATGGGTTGTAATAGATGCGAATATGCTGGTCTTCTGCACCTGTGGCTGGTGAATCACTTTCTTCGTCATCATCTTCTTCGCTAATGTGATGGATGACACCCTCATGATCAGTAAAATCCATGAGTGTCAATCGTTCCGCCTCTGGCCCATCATTATTTAGCACTGTTCCCGTAATGATGGCCTCGGTGGGCGTCCAGTAAAGTTGTGCATAGAGATAGTTCAAAGGAACGAGGACGCTCGTGGCCACCAGCGCTACACCGGGAACGAGAAACCAGAGTTGATAGAGTTTGAACTTTCTCATCGCTACGAGAACTGAAGTGTTTTACGGTCAGGATAAAAAAAAGAAGAATTTCAAAAATAAATAGTTTTAAATGTGTTTGCCCCGGAACCAAGCTACCACATTTTCAAAAGAAAGAAAAAACCAATAGCTGATGTGCCGCCAGTTCCGGAGGGGTTCGTTGCTGCAAAAGCCAGGCCTTTGCCACCCCTCGGGCATAAGCCTTTGTGCAGGTACCTGTTAAGCGCTTGTCTCCCTACCTTATAAGCGCTTATGAGAGGTGTAGTAAAGGCGTTAAAAGAAGTGGGACAACGCCTTATCGTAGGTGAGTAAAGGGCTTATCAGGAGGCTATGGTGCGCACCACACCTGGTCAGTGGTAGGCAGCATGGATAGTGAGTGCTGGGCAGCAAAGGTAGTGGATGGTGGGCAGGCGTCGGTACGGCGAGCTTAGCCTACTGGGGAGGAGCCGTCAGACGCCGGAAAGGGAATGCGGCCCTCTTTACTTGTAATTGCCTGCTAAAACCGGGCCAATTGGGGTGTTTGGAAAAGCTGATGGATAACCAAGGTACAATAGTGCTTGTCACTAGCAGTGAAACGGAGCCGACGCAGGAACGAAATCCAAGTGACCTGGCAGTGTGTTTATCCAGCTCAGTGCCATTCGCAGGGGGATGCCGTTCCACGTCGGCTCGCTCGTTCCTCGCCATCGACCACACCTACACTTTGTTTCGGTGGACAAGCATGACGTTGATGTGGTGAGGGAGGATGTGGCCGCTGCACCACAAAAGCATCCACAACGACGTCATTTCGATCCGCTAACCGGCGGAGAGAAATCCCCCTGGTCTGGCACTGGACTCAAGAGTAGAAAGTATAAATGTACGTGGCTGTCGCTTAGAACCTTTATTTTAAAAGCTCAAAAGAGTCCATAAAGCGATGTATAGATTCATTGTTGCTTTTGCCTGTTTCTGTAATGGTTTGCAACATGTATGCCCTGTTGTTTATCAGAAAAAGCCTCATTCTGATGATTGCCATTCCTTGGCCATAGTCTACTGTAATTTCTCTGCCAGGATAATCAGCCAGGTTTTTGACTTCTTCCGTTAGCAACTTTCCTTTCACATTATTTACAGCTCCGTCAATGGCGCCTCTGAAGAACTTATCTAAAATATCCGTTCTATCTGAATTTATCAGGGAGTCAGGGTATTCTGTAACATTCGTCATATAAAGCAGATTGTCGTCATTTCCTTTTTCAGAAGCATCGTACATGACGATATTCATTTTCAATTGGCCTATCTCTGAATCTATCATTTGTGGCGTTGCTGTTGGTTCCTCCGGGAACTCAATTTTGAATCCAAATTCTTTGTCTTCAAAAAGAAACCATTTGCCTGAAGCGAAGCTTGATAAAACTGTCAGTAATGCTATTGAGGTGAGTAAATGGGTGTCAGATTTCAGATTCATGTTTGCCTGGTTTTTGAGAAAGCGCCTGATAGGGGTGTGGGAGTTTTATGCCGCTCCGTTTATACTAATACTTAGCTGTTGAGATGCTTTCACTGCGGCTGAATAGTTTTCACATTCAGATGTCCGCCCACAGCCCTAAGAACTTTTAGTATCGTTTCAAATTGAGGTTTTGATCCATGTGAGAGTGCCTTGTACAAACTAGGGCGACTCAAGCCTGTTTCCGCAGCAATTTTTGACATTCCCTGAGCTTTTGCTACATGTCCAAGGGCGGCAATTATATCCGATGTTTCGCCTTCCTCTAGTACGTTGTTTAGATATTCTGCGATCATATCGTCGTCATCTAAATATTCGGCGATATCGAATTTTGTTGTCTTCATTTTGTTCATATTCCTAAAATGACTTTTTGTACTCTTCCCATAATTGCCGGGTTTTGCTCGATTTATCTTTTCGCTTCTTTAACCACTTGTCGAATTCGTTGGTCTTTTCCACAGAATACATACGTAAATGTATTCACTTGGATACACTTTTCCAATTGCTGCCAAATAGAAATGTTGAATGGGGTAAGGTACCTCACAACAAAAGAATACCGACCAATATTCTCTATTATCAGTACCATTCTTCCATATTATCTAACAATTGAAAAAGCCAGGAAACAGCTGCCATCATCAGGGGGATATCTCCCTCGTTCCTCGCCATCGACCACACCTACACTTTGTTTTGGTGGACAAGCATGACGTTGATGTGGTGAGGGAGGATGTGCTACTGAATGAATTCTTCTACCTACATTTCGCTTCAGTCGGAACGTACGAAGCCGTGTGTGTAAGGCGGCAGTCACCCTACTCTAATACGCCAGCACAGGAGCCATCCCCCCTGAGCCACTGTAACGCTGCCCCTACAAACATTTCCCACAAAATCGTAACTTGGTTGGCGAGTACCTTTACGACCATCAACAATGAGTTCTATTACTGAGTCAACTTCCGAGGCAGTGTCACACCGAAGATGGGTAAAAGTCTCGCATTGGATAGTAACAGTTAGCTTTCTGCTGCTGGCTTTTTCCGGCTTCGAGATACTCATGGTGCACCCAAGACTTTATTGGGGAGAAGTTGGCAACGAATTGACACCGGCCTTGTTGGAGCTACCCATTAGCCGGAACCATCAACGGGATACCTGGGAGGAAAGCAAGGCATTCTTTGACACGGATGAGTCGCCGGTCAGTGCCGCACGTACGTCGGATGAATTAATGTTCAACCAAAATGGATGGGGGCGGAGCCTTCATTTCCTGGCTGCCTGGTTGTTGATCGTTCCGGGAGTCATTTACCTGCTGATCGGGGTTTTTAGTGGCCATTTCCGCAACCATATCTGGCCAAAAAGAAAAGAGCTGACGCCTGCATCGGTTTGGAGGGATGTGAAGGATCACCTGCGCATGCAGATTGCTCCGGCTACTGGTGGGCCTCATTATGGGCTGCTGCAGAAGCTCGCTTACATGATGGTTATTTTTGTTGCCTTGCCCCTGGCAGTGGTCACGGGCCTTACCATGTCGCCAGCCATCACTGCGGCTTATCCTTTCCTGCTAAAGGTGTTTGGCGGCTATCAGTCGGCCCGTACTATTCACTTTTTTACTTCGCTAACCCTTGAGTTGTTTCTGTTCATGCATTTGGCCATGATTATCAAAACTGGGTTTACACAGCAAATACGTTACATGACCCTGGGAAAGTGATATGAGTAATATGAAAAGGAAAGACATCATTACCAGAAGAAAAGCCCTTGCAGTAAGCGCCTCCGCTCTGGGGGCTCTTTTGTTGCCTGGATGTTCCAAAACGTCGCCACCTACTTATGGCAGTCTGCTGCGTATGGGAGATGCGTTGACCTACAATGCCCAGCGAACCCTGTTACCGGGACAATCTCTGGCGAAAGAGTACAGCTTTGGCGAAATCTCATCGTTTCCAGCTACGGGCACTATCAATCCGGCTGATAGCTCAAAAGAATACTACAGCGAAGAGTATGAACGCCTCAAGAGCGGGCTATTTGCCAACTGGCGATTGTCGGTGGAGGGAAGTGTGACAAATGCTGGGCAGTACTCGTTGCAAGATCTTCAGCGGTTTGCTTCCCGCACGCAGATCACCCGACACACGTGCGAAGAAGGGTGGACGGCTATTGGTGAATGGACTGGCGTACCGTTAAGCAGCGTGCTCGAACATGCAGGGATATTGCCAGGAGCCCGCTTCATTAACTTCTATTCTTATGACGGATGGGAGGACAGCATCGATATGCTGGATGCTTTCCATCCGCAGACGATTTTGGCTTATGGCATGAATGGAAAAGCCCTTTCAATTCCTCACGGAGCCCCGGTTCGCCTCAGAGTGGAAAAGCAGATCGGCTACAAAAGCATGAAGTACCTTCAGCGTATTGTGGTAACTGAAGAGTTTGTCGATCCGGGCGACACGGGGTGGGCCTGGTATGTGGGGATTTAGAATGGCAGGGAAAGGGGCTGAACCAGTGAAATTCCCATAACAGCCGTCATTCCGAGGGAGTAAATCATTGAATTCGCAACACTGATTCCACTACGACCGTGGGAATCTGCCGGATGATGGCAGTGGCCCAAAACGGCGTTTCTGCTAAACCCTGAGCTCAGCGGAGATGCGCCACAAGCTTCTATTTCATGCCACGTCGTTACAAACAAGAGAGATTGGGAGAAACTAGGTCGATTAGGGAGCTTGAGTTATCTGATGGGTTCTATTGGCGATTAATTGTAGCGGCGGGACGCCGATATAAGAAACCCACAAGGGAGACCCTTGCGGGATGAGGGGGTAGCGGCGGGACGCCGATATAAGAAACCCACAAGGGAGACCCTTGCGGGATTGGGGTTAGCAGTAACGTGTCAGCTCATGACGCCGTCAATCCACAATCCATCCTCTGCAATCCCAAATTTTTACTAGTTTCAGCACTTCAACGCAAATCCGAAGTGTATGTCTACCAACAGAAGAGATTTTATCCGCAAGTCTGCCATTGGTGCAGGTGTATTAGGCGTTTCGTCACTAGCGGCATGTGCCAGTGAAGGTGAACAGAAGCAGGGTGCCGGGTCAGACCCGTCCACCACAGGCACAAAGCCCATCGTGATCGCTACCTGGGCGCATGGCATGCCCGCCAATGAAAAGGCCTGGGAGCTGCTGAGCCAGGGCAAAAGCAGCCTTGATGCGGTAGAGGCAGGGGTAAGGGTCGTAGAGTCGGATCCGGAGGTGCAAACAGTTGGCCTGGGCGGCTTCCCCGACAGAGATGGGGTGGTGTCGCTCGATGCCTGCATCATGGACTACGACAGCCGTTGTGGCTCGGTGGCATTTTTGGAAGAAATTGAAAACCCTATTTCCGTCGCCCGCAAGGTGATGGAGGAGACCCCCCATATCATGCTGGTAGGAGAGGGTGCTCAGCGATTTGCAGTGGAGCAGGGCTTCGAAAGGAAAAACCTTCTAACGGAAAAGTCGAAGGAGGCTTACGAGAAATGGCTGGAAACGGCAGAATACAAGCCAGTCATTAATATAGAAAACCACGATACCATCAGCATGCTGGCGCTGGATAGCCAGGGCCGACTAGCAGGCGCTTGCACCACCAGCGGGGCAGCCTGGAAAATGCACGGACGTATTGGCGACTCGCCTATCATCGGTGCTGGTCTCTTTCTGGATGGGGAAGTGGGTGGCGCTTGTGCTACCGGACTTGGAGAAGCGGTGATCAGAGTGGCTGGTAGCGCCATGGTAGTGGAGCTGATGCGCAATGGGATGAGTCCTGGTGATGCTTGCAAAGCCATTGTAGAGCGCATCGCCGCCAAGCATCCTTCAGTCGCCGACCTGCAGGTGGGCTTTCTGGCGCTGGATAAGTATGGTAATTATGGTTCCTATGCGATACATAAAGGCTTCAACTTTGCCGTGTACAATAACAACGGCAATACGCTGATTGACGCAGTGAGTAAGTATTAATATCATTTGACTTGTTGATAAGGTAATTTACTGAGGTAATTTTCTATTAATCAGGCAACCTATTTTGGCACAAAAGTGTCGTTGCATAAGATGAAACACATTATTTTTTTACTGGCTATTTGGATGACAGGGGCCAGCACATTCGCCAGACAAAATGACCACTCTATTGCCCGGAAGTGGAATGAAGTGCTGCTTGAGGCGGTGAGGAATGACTTTGCCCGGCCTACTGTTCATGCCCGCAATCTTTTTCACATCTCCGCCGCCATGTACGATGCCTGGGCGGCCTATGATGAGAAGGCAGAGCTCTACTTTCTGGGGAGGTATCACGGAGACTTTTATTTTCCCTATGATGGTATCCAGGTGCCTGAAGACCGAAGGGCTGCTCAGGAGGAGGCTATTAGCTACGCAGCCTACAGGCTTATTAGTCATCGTTTCGCCGTTTCTCCCGGTGCCCAGAATATTTTCCTGATCGCTTATCAGCAGATGCAGGAAAGTGGTTATTCGCTTTCGTTTACATCCACCGACTACTCAACCGGCTCTCCGGCGGCGCTTGGTAATTATATAGCCGAAAAAGTGATTCAGTTTGGTTTGCAGGATGGCTCCAACGAAGCGAATTTGTATGCCAATCAGTATTATACCCCCCTTAACGATAAGGCATTGAATCCATTGATGCCGGGAAATCCTAATTTGAAAGACCCCAATCGCTGGCAGTCGCTGGAGCTTGGTGCATTTATCGATCAGGGCGGTAACCCTATTCCCGGCACCACCATCCCGTTTTTGAGCCCTGAGTGGGGTGACGTCACTCCTTTTTCGATGAATGCGCTTCATTATACACCACATAAGAGAGATGGTCATGAGTATTTGGTGTATCACGACCCAGGGCCACCCGTTTATTATGACGAGGATGATAAGGAGGCCATGGCTGCCTATGTCTGGACATTTAGTTTGGTGGCTGCCTGGTCGTCTCACCTCGATCCATCGGATGGCGTTATGTGGGACATTTCTCCCGCCTCCCTTGGCAACATAGATTACGCCGAGCTTCCTAAAAAGATCGAAGACTATCCGGCCTTCTATGATCTTTCCCACGGGGGAGATATTAGCAAGGGCTATGATGTGAACCCAGTAACAGGGCAGCCTTACCAGCCTCAAATGGTGGCCAGGGGAGATTATACGAGGGTATTGGCGGAGTTCTGGGCCGATGGCCCCAGCTCTGAAACACCACCGGGGCATTGGTTTGTGATTCTCAACTATATAAACGATCATCCGCAACTGGTGAAGAAGTTCATGGGTCAGGGGGAGGTTTTGGACGACCTCGAATGGGATATCAAAGCCTATTTTATCCTTGGGGGCACCATGCACGATGTAGCCATTGCCGCCTGGAGTGTAAAAGGATACTACGACTATATCAGGCCTGTGTCTGCTATTCGCTGGTTGTCCGGCGTTGGCCAGTCCTCCGATCCCAAGCTGCCGAGGTATGATCCCGGTGGGTTTAAGTTGTATGACGGACTTATAGAGTCAGTCAAAGCTGGTGACCCTTTGGCCGGCCCGAACAGAGAAAATGTTGGCAAAATAAAATTGAAGGCGTGGAAGGGGCCCCAGTATGTATTCGATCCGGCCACGACCGACGCAGGTGTTGACTGGATCCTGGCGGACTACTGGTGGCCTTATCAGCGACCGTCGTTCGTTACGCCGCCCTTTGCAGGCTATGTTTCAGGGCATAGCACCTATTCAAGGGCCGCAGCTGAAGTACTGTCTCTGCTAACGGGCAGTGAATACTTTCCAGGTGGCATGGGTGAATTTGATGCCGAGAAAAATGAGTTTCTGGTGTTTGAAGAAGGTCCAAGCGCCGATGTAGTGCTGCAGTGGGCCAGGTACCAGGATGCTTCCGACCAATGCAGCCTGTCTAGGATTTGGGGAGGCATTCACCCGCCTATGGATGATATTCGTGGGCGAATGATGGGGCATGAAATAGGAATTGATGCTTTTAACTTTGCCAACAGGTTTTTTGACGGTGTCACTACTGGCATGAAGGAGCGCCAGCTGGTGAAAAGTCAGGTGACGGTGTACCCGAACCCTGTGCAGCGGGGAAACGCCCTGACGCTGTCATTTAACAATCGTATGTCGCAGGCTCGGGCTGAGCTTATTACCATGGAAGGGGCCTCGGTCGCTGCCAGCGAGCTTTCGGCTGCATGGGCCGGGCAAACCCTCGACCTTGATGTTGCAGGTTTGAAACCTGGGTTTTACCTGCTGCGCATCAATTCCGGCAGCGCTTCGGAAATTCACAAGGTCATTATTGAGTAAGGCGGAGGGGTAGTTTGAGACCAATCTGCATTCTTGGGGGTTGAATGTTTGGTGTGTGGTCAAATAAAAAAGCAAAACTGGTTCAATGCGTCTCGCCCGGCCGGGTTAGGCTTGGACCTTTTGCTTTTTTATCACCAGTCGGGGTATTGCGGTTAAGGGTTCAGCCCCCGTATTTTACACTTGATCCGTAATTTGTCTTCTAGCTTTCTATCCAGGCTACTATGCCCAAATGGTGGTGGTGGCTGACACTGGCTGGCCATGTGATACCATCATGCTTTATCGTCGGCAAACCTGCCGCATCCGATAACACTTGATAACCTGGCCCCATTTTTCTTTGAAAGCAATCACGAAGTTCCTGAGGTTGATTTGGCGTGTTCAGCTTGAAGGTCTTCCATTTGACAGCTTCTATATTTGCAGTCGCTGCCACAGAGATGATGTGGCCTTTTTTCAGGATAGAATAGCCGTTGATTTCATTCAGCCATTTCCCACGGTAGTGCAGCCTTTCGCTCTCTGTTTCAGAATAAACCACTTCAATTTCTCTGGGCGAAAACGACTGGTCTGATCTTTCGGCCTTAAATATTGCTTCTTTGGCAGCCCAGAGCAGCCAGTAGTGTGTTTCTTCGTCGGTGCCTTTGGGGCAATGGTCGTAGGGATGTGAAATAAACCCTATCTCTCTTACGGAACGGGGTTTGAGAAGTTGGTCTGTCAGGTCAACAATGTCAACTCCAATCAATCCTTTTTCATTTTTTCCAGGATCACTTCAATGGCTTCGCCAATCGTATTCATCTTGTTGATAGACTCATCGTCGATAGTGATATCGTACTTCTCCTCAATATCAAGCACGATATCCACCACGTGGGCAGAGTTAATTTTAAGATCACCAATGAGTTGTATTTCGTCGGAGAGGTTGTCCAGTAACTCTTTTTGCATCACGTAGGGTTCAATAACACCTTTGATTTCTGCTTTGATCTCATCTTTGGTCATACGGGTGGTTGGTAAGGTTTTTACGAGGAAAACTTCCGCAAAATAATACAACTATTCACGTCCCCAAAGCCAAAGTTGGCTTTAGCCACAATGTTGAGGTTGGATTCCACAGTAACGGACGGGATTTTCTCGGCCGGAATGATCTTCAAAATCTCCGGGTGAAGCTCCTCAATATTGAGGTTCCCATGCACAAAGTTGCCGTGCATTTGAAGGGCACACCCCACCAGCTCGATTGAGCCTGCGCCTGCAATGCAGTGTCCAATCATTGATTTGGTGGCATTTACCAAAGGGAAATCGGCGGCCGGAACATTGAGCGCTTCCACCCAGTTGTTGAGCTCAATTGGGTCGGCCATAGTGGAAGTGAGGTGACCAGAAATGAGGCCGATAGACTCAGGTGTAATTCCAGCTTCTTTGATGGCATTTTTGATGCAAGCCTGCACGGCGGCGGAGTTAGGGGCTGTCATGGATCCGCCCATTCTTTGTCCGCCTGAGTTGACGTCGCCGCCGAGAATCTCCGCATAAATCCGGGCGCCTCTGGCAAGGGCTGTGTCGAGTTCTTCAAGCACCAGCGCCCCGCCTCCTGCGCCGGGCACAAACCCCGACGACGTGCTGCTCATGGGCCTTGAGCCAAATGTCGGATTGTCGTTGGAGTCTCTGCAAAGCACACGCATGGAATCGAAGGCTCCCCAGATATACTTTCCTTTGCCTTCCGAGCTGCCACACAGCATCCGCTTCGCTTTGCCACTTTTAATAAGCTCATAACCCATGATGGCGGCTTCGGTGCCGGTGCTGCAGGCAGAAGAGTTGGACATGACCCGGTTGCCTGCCCCCAGCATGCCGTTGAGGTAGGCGCTCACGCCGCTGTTCATTGACTGAGTGATGGTTTTGGTGCCCAGCTTTCTCACTTGTCCGGCATTCACCAGGTCGAAGCGGGGCCCTATGCTTTCGTCCATACTCAGTGCACCGCCTCCGTACACGATGCCTAGTTCAGGATCAAATTTTTCATAATCAATAGTAAGGCCTGCATCTTTCCAGGCTTCCAGGCCCGACAGGCAGCCGTAGATCACGCCATGGTTGTCGAGCATTTTGTTGAGGAGCTGAGGGAGAAGACTGAGCTTGTACTCCTCTGACACTTCGGGTTCACCAGCGATTTGACAACCCAGGTTGTGCTCGGCCAAAGTAGGTATTCTGGCAATGCCGGACTTCATGCCTCGCAAGGCTTGCTCAAAAGCTTCTTTCCCTGTGGCATTTGGTGCCACAACGCCAAGTCCTGTGATAACTACTCTTCTATTTAAGCTCATTTTTATTCACTAGTAAGCCAGAGAGATCGCCCTTGCAAACCAGCTGCTTAGTGTCTCTGTTGTGGCATTCGATACGGCACTTCAACTTACCGAATCTATAATAAATTTTGGAGGAAGTCACCTCAAGTGTTTGCTCAGGGTAGGCTGGCGAATAGAAATCGACGCAGGAGGAGGTGAAAACAGGCACCTTTCCATCCATCTCATCAGGGCTGCTGGTGTGGTTTAAGTACATGCCAAAACAAACCAGGCCAATTTGTGCCATCACTTCGGTGATGATGACTCCGGGAGTGACAGGGTTGCCGGGAAAATGACCCCGGTAGAAAAATTCATCCTTTTTTAGCTTATAGGTTCCTTTAATGGAGTTTTCGTCGGCACTGAGTATTTCATCCACAAACAAAAACGGTGGGCTGTAGGGTAGTTTTTGAATAATGGCTGCAAAGAGTTCGCTCATAGTAGGTGCTCGCCCCCATCCACATGAATGGTGCTTCCGTTGATCCAGTTAGCTTCATCCAAAGATAGGAGGTAAATGGCATTTGCCACATCTTCAGGCGTCGTCATTCTGCCCATCGGGTTGTTTTTGGTGACCAACTCGATCATCTTTTCGTAGGAGGGGATCATTTTCAAAGAGGGTGTGAGTGTCACGCCTGCCTGTATGGTATTTACCCTGATGCTGTGCGGGGCCAGTTCTACAGCCAGGTACCTGCTCAAAGTTTCGAGTGTTGATTTTGCCAGCGCAATGGCGCCGTAGCCTTCCCATACCCGGTCGTTCCCCATGGAAGTAAGTGTGATAATTCGGGCAGGTTTGGCAAAGAAGTCGTTTTTCAAAAGAGTGCGGGCCCAGGTAAACACATTGAGGGCCATGGCGTCAATTGTCAGCTGCAAGTCCTGGAGGTTGAGCTCGGGGCCATCGTTTGAAACAAAAGGCTTCAGATTGCCCCGGGAAACAGAGTGAAGCATCAGGCCGATATCGGCATCACCCAGGGCCTTTCTGAACTGTGGCAGGTGTTCGTTGATTTTCTCCTGGCTTGTGGCGTCAAAGTTGAAAGAGATTAGCTGGGCGCCTGATTCCCGGATGTCATTAAATGCAGCCTCGATATCGCCCAGCACCGAGCGGCGATCTCTGTGGACCACAAGCAGGTTCCACCCACTTTTGCCCAACTTCCGGGCAGTAGCCAGGCCTATCCCTGAGGAACCTCCCAAGATCAATGCCCATTTGCTCATGGCTGTATCGGTTTAATGAAACACCTTCTGCGGATGGCAAGCCGGTTACCCTCTCCGGTGTAGTCGTTCCACAGATTAAGCACATTGAAATTTTCTTCGAGCATGGGGCCCGTCATTACGTCGGTGGCGCCTGTTTTAATGAAATTATCTAACATGCTTCTAAAGATAAGAACATTTGCCCCAAGCTTTTGGTATTCGGGCTTCACCCCAATGAGAAACATGTCGAGGGTTTTGTTAAAATAAAAATCTTTCAGCACGTGATAAAAGCCAAATGGAAACAGTGAACCTTTTGCTTTTTGAAAAGCCTTCGAAAAGGAAGGAAAGCAAATGGCAAAACCAATCGCCTCGTCTTTGTCATTCACAACCACGCTCACATACTCTTTTCTCACGAGGTCAAAATACAGCTTAACGTAGTAGTCAATCTGGGCTTGAGTAAGTGGGTAGTAGCCGTACAGGTCGGCATACGATTCATTCAAAATTTCGAAGATGCTATTAGCGTAAACCAACATTTCCTTATTGGTCTTGAACTCCTTTACCTTGAATTTGAAGCGGCCTTCAACAATTTCGGCAGTTCTTTTTAATCTTCTTGGGATTTCTCTGGGCACAGCGCCCCTGGCTTCCACCCAATCACATGCCTTTTCAAACCCCAGGGCTTCAAAATGCTCTTTGTAATAAGGGTAATTATAGATGGTGGCCTGTGTAGCTATTTCTTCAAATCCATCAATGAGGGTGCCCTCAAAGTCAAGATCGGTAAAGCCCATTGGTCCGTGAATGGCCTTCACATTTTTTGATTTGGCCCAATCCTCAACAGCTTCGATGAGCTTTTTTGATACTTCCCTGTCGTCAATAAAGTCTACCCAGCCAAATCTCACCAGGGCCTTATCCTGCAGCTCTGTGCCGTGGAGAATGCCCGCAATCCGTCCGACAATCTCGTCTCCTTTGTAAGCCAGAAAATAGGCAGCGGAGCAGTACTCAAATGCAGGGTTTTTGTCTTTACTGAGTGTGCTTTCTTCAAACTGAACGAGCGGTGGTACCCAATAAGGATGGTTTTTATAAAGCCTGAAGGGGAACTTTATGAACGCTTTTAAATCTTTGGAGGTTTTTACTTCCCTAATTTCAATCGACATAATTTACAGAAGGCCGTTTTGTCTGTAATGCTCGGCAGATTCTTTCAACGCATCACCCAAAGATGTGAAAATAAAATTTTTTGGCGTGACATCTTCTTCTGTAATTGCCCAGTCGGCAGTAAGCTCATTCATCTTTTCGGGCGTAAGCACTGGCTGCCCCTTAAAAATCCTGGCAAAAAACTCATTGGCATGGGCGTAAGGCATCATGATAAAAGAGGGGATGCGGATAGTAACCGGATTTTTCCCAATGCTATTCCCAATGCTGCTGTACAACTCGCCGGGAGCGTAGTTTTTCCCATCTGTAGCTGCAATAATGGTGTTGTCCGGCTGGGTAGGGGCGTAGTCCACCAGCAGCCTCGCCAGGTCTCTGGCAAAAATAAACGTTAGTTGCTGCGTTGGCTTGGCAAGCAGGGGAGCAATGTTCATTTTGATGGCCTTGAACAACTTGAGGAAGGCAGCATCCCCAGGTCCGAATACGGCAGTCGGCCTGACAATCACCAATGGGAGCGACATTTCCAAAAGTTGCTCTTCAGCCAATAGCTTGCTTCGACCATAGTTTGTTACAGGCTTTAACACACCGGAGGGGCCTCTGGCGGCCAGGGAGGATACATAGACAAACTTGCCTTTTGCTGAGAGCAGCCCTTGCTTTTCAATCAGCTTTGCAAACTTTACAGTAAGCACCTGATTCGTTTCGAAGAGCTTTTTAGGATCGAAGGCCTTTGTGAGCCCTGCGTTATGGATGATGAGGTCGAAAGTGCCATAGAGTTGTTTCAACTCCTCCATTTCTTTTTGCAGCAACTCTCCGGAGTGGTAGCTGAAAACGGTAGAAGGAACCTGCAGATTTTGCAGCTGGCTGGTGTCCGACGACTTCCGCACGCCAGCCACTACCTGATGCTTTTGACTAACAGCATATTTGACGATATGGGTTCCGATGAAGCCACTGGCTCCTATGACGAGGACTTTCAATGGGCAGCCATGTTCTTGTCCTGCAACGTTTCGATGCCAAGCTTTTTCATGGTGTTGTAGATTTTTTCGACTGCAATATCAATTTGTTCTTTGGAGTGAGACGCCATCAGGCTAAAGCGTATCATGGTGTCTTCGGGGCCTACAGCTGGTGGAATAACAGGATTGACGAAAAGCCCGGCTTTGAAGAGTTCGGTGGTGAGCTCAAACGTCTTCATGAAATTTCGGACGTAGATAGGTATGATGGGCGTTTCTGTCTTGCCAATATCGATACCGTAATCTCTGAAAAGTCTGTGAGCATGGTGTGTGTTTTCCCACAGCTTGGCTATCAGGGAATCGTCGCTTTCGAGCAAGTCCAGCACGGCAAGCACCGATGCCACTGTAGAAGCTGGCATACTCGCACTGAAGATGAGGGCCCTGGAGTGGTGCTTCAGGTAGTTGATGGTGTCGGCGTCTGAGGCCACAAAACCGCCAATAGATGCCAGCGACTTGCTGAAAGTACCGCCAATCAGATCGACTTCGTTGTCGAGACCGAAATGGCTGGAGGTGCCGGCACCGTTTTTCCCCAGCACACCAATGGCGTGGGCGCAATCGGTCATGATGGTGGCTCCGTATTTGTTGGCCAGCCGCACAATTTCAGGCAGGTTGGCAATGTCACCTTCCATGCTGAACACACCGTCGACGACGATGAGTTTCAGTTGCGAATCATCGCACATCTGGAGTTTTTTCTCCAGTGCGTCCATGTCGTTGTGCCTGAATTTCAGTTTTCTGGCAAACGATAATCTGCTGCCCTCTATGATGGAGGCATGGTCAAACTCATCGAGAATGATGGTGTCTTCTTTGGTGGTGAGGCAGGGGATAACCCCCAGATTTACCTGAAAGCCCGTGGTGTAAACCAATACCGCTTCTTTATTCAGGAACTTCGCCAGCCTGTTCTCAAGCTCCACATGGAGATCGAGTGTGCCGTTCAAAAACCTTGAACCCGCACAGCCGGTACCATACTTTTTTATGGCCGCCGCCGAGGCTTCCATGACTTTGGGGTGGTTAGTCAGGCCCAGGTAGCTGTTCGATCCGAACATAAGCACCTGATGACCGTCGATGGTTACTTCTGTGCCCTGCTCTGACTCAATAGGGCGGAAAAAAGGATACTGACCAAGTCTTTTTACCTTTTGAGGCTCCTGGTAAGTACTCGTACGTTTTCTCAATTTGTCATTCATAGTCTACAACAAACATTGTCACGGCTGGGCCTGTGAAGTAACACAATTAACCTACATCTTCCAATCAAAGGGTGTTGGGAGAACGAGAATAAACTGCATTTATAATCAGAAGAATGTTCATTTAAGGGTGCAGGCTCAAAGTTAGCAAAAAGTATTTACTCTTACTTTTTATAAATTTCATGTTTGTATTCGAAGGCGAGGCCCGCCGCCCCATTGCTGGAAAACTGGTGCATGTAGTCGATGCTTTCGTTGTTGTTAAACATTTCATACCGAATCTCCCAGAATCTGTCTTCTTTATAATCGTTGTTTTCGTACCCATTATAAAGCTCAACTTTTATAGTGTTCCGGCCTTTGGCCAGGTGCGGCGCCAAATCCACGTCAAGGCTAAGGTCTGGGTTGCCGTCAAACACTTTGCTGGTGAATAGTAGGGAGTCATTTAAGTATACCTTCACCTGGTTGTCTGCCTTATAAAACCGTATAAAATGACCCTTTGCCGCCTGCGGTGGTTGTGAGAAAACGAGCTGAGAGATCAGGCAGAAAAAGACAAAAGAAAATATTTTCATAATTCAAATTTATGAAAACATACAAGCATACGAAGTGCCAAACTATTTTGGCGCTGGCAAAAAAGGAGTTCTTAGCGCTATCTTATTAATTGTTAATGCGATACCTGAGGTTTAAAAGTGCCTGGAAATTTCTATCGCTGATGCCGTCGATAAAATACCGGTGGTAGTGTTTTGCATACTGTAGCTGGGCTTCTACTGTAAATTGGTCAAACAGCCGGTAGTACCTGGCCGAGTAGGCAAATTCAAACTCCGATGGGTATTTCAAGGCCCCGGCATACTCTCTGAGGATGTAGTCATCATTAAATCTTATTGCCTGTGCCGTGAGGCCGAACATGCTCTTGGTAGTGAAATACTGCGCCTGGAGCACATTCGTATTTGAGCCGGGGCCTATGCCTGCACCAATGATTTGGCCGTTTTGGGTATAGCCATGAGCGATGGAGTAGTGCACATAATAGGTAGGCGACGAGAATATGCTGACAATCTGGAGCTGGTTGGCGCTGAGTTTGGTGTTTTCGTAGTGGAGCTTAACGATATTTCCGTTGCTGAGTTCAAAAGCCTCGGTGATACCAAGCACAAAGGCGGAGGAGCGATCAGGGTTGCGGCCAAATTCTTTGAAGTTGCCCGGAAAATCATTTCTCGCATACTCGGTGTAGATTTCCAGCCCCAGTTCCGGACGATTCCAGCGGATGGTGACAGATGCCATTTGGTCGTATTCATCGTTGGTGATGATGCCGTTTAACGGGGTGTCGTATTGCCTTGAAGTATGCGCAAAAGCTGCAAAAACATCTTTCGCTCCCATGCTGCTTCTTTCCCAAAGCCGGTACATGACCCGATGGAGCCCCAGGTTCAATCCCTTCACGAAGCTCGGCTCATAACCGCCGGTGAAGCCGGTGATGTAACGGTGGTTATTGTTGGGATTGCTGTCATAGTAATCGGATTCCTGCAGCATACCCCAGAAAGCTTTGCCCTCCAGTCGTCCGATTTTGGTATCTATAGGCCTGTTGAAGCCGAGGTTGAATCGAGGTATGCCCGCCGCCTGCTGACTCATTAGAATGGGGTTGAAGGTGGCTGGGCCCCAAACTTCATTTTGGGTAGTGAAACCTGCTGCAATGCCCCGGTAAACGTATTTGACCTCTGACTGCCCCGGATCAATCTTGAAAAGGCTTTCGTCTCCATACCGTTCCACCTGGTCCAGCCTTTCGTAGAAAGGATACGAATATTGACTTTTGTTGTAAATAGGTTGCGGGATATCGATGGCGGCGTTCTGACTATAATGCACGATGGGCGACAAGGTGTAGCTAAAGTACCCATTTTCGCCGGTAGGAAGTTTGCCCATCACACCGGTAGTAAACCATGAATTAAGCCCTTTTCCATTCCAAACGGCGCCGTCGTTGTAGCTTCGGGGTGCGGTAGAATTGAATAAAGTGCCGAAAGAGGGATCGACCACAGAAAATTTGTCCGAACTGGTTGAAGGTACCAGGTAGTTATTCCATGGGTTCCAGCTAAGGGAGCTGTCAGGAGCGAAGTCTGTAATAATGGAAGGAAAGGTACCGATGGCCTCCTTGTCGAAATCATTTTTTAAGAGGAGTAGCCTATGGTACTCAAAATCCAGCGTGCCTGGCTGGAGTACCTGGCTGAAAAGGCTGGAGGAAGATAGAATGAAAAGTGAAAAGAGGCAGGTTTTTCCTTTATTCATGTGTCGTTTAGCTTAAGGTATAGCTTGGTAAAATGCAGGGTTACTTAGGTGTAATTTGTTTGGTTACTGGACTTTTTTGGCGATTTTTTTGACAACCATGGTTCCTGAATATGTTCTCAAACGTAGCAATTTATAAGCAATAATGAGCGTTTAAAATTTATGAAATTCACCTTATTTTTTAAGGTAATCTCTTTTGACAGAGCAAATGAATTCTCCGGTTTCTCAGCTATTGTTGCCATTTTTCAAAAATGAATACAAGATGCAAAGTACAGCCTTTGAGTTGGAATAAGTGACCCTTTTTTTGTCGCTTTTGTACCGCTGCGGCGAAATTTGCGCCTTTTCTGGGGCATCGTTTGTATGCCCCATTTCTAATTGGATGAATAACCTGGTGAGCTTCTGGCTGCCGGTTTTTTTGAGAAAAGGAAATTTTCTTGCCTACTTTGCTGCCTTGCTGCTGAGCGATAAGCGGCGTGTAGAACGAAAAGCCACTTAGTGAAACTAATCTACTCTTTACTTCTGACAAGCTGGAAAAAGCTGTTTTTTGCCATGCTGATGAGCATTGTGGCCGGAGGGTTGTATGCTTTGTCGATCAAGTTTCTTCACGAAATCATTACCAGCGATTCCGGGTTGATGCTGGTGTTTTATAAGCTCAATATCTGCATCATCGCATCCACTGCCATGTCCGTGTTCGCCGGACATTACCTCACCAAAGTGTATGAGGGCCAGGTATCTGACCTCCGTCTTTCCATATCAAAGAAAATCCTGAAGGCCGATTTTTTTCATGTGGAGCAGAACTCTCTTCAAATAATGCCTGTGCTGAATAACGACATCAATACCATTGGTGCGTTCATAAAAACGGTGCCTGATTTTTTTGTTTCAATTTCAAAAGTGGTGGCCTGTGTGGCTTATATGTTCTGGCTCTCATGGCAGCTTACGGCCTATGTGATGAGCATTTACGCCCTGGTGTTTCTGGTTTCGATGATTGTTTTTCCAAGGGTACATAAGCAGGAGAGGATGATCAGAGAGCTGAAGAATGACATTTTCGAGCATATCAATGGCCTGGTGAGAGGGCTCAAGGAACTGTCGCTCAATAAAAAGCACAAGTCTATTTACGTGCAGGATATTATGGGTCCCACGAGCCGCAAACACAGCGACAGTTTGACGATTCTTGGGACGCTGCACATATTCGTGACCAAGATTGGAGAGCTTATCGTCATTGTTTCGCTTTCGGTGCTGCTGATTAAATACAACGACATTGTGGTGATGGACAGCGGCTTGCTGTTAGAGTTTTTGACGGTGGTTATGTTCGTTTTGCCGGCACTGATTATTACGACGACTTTTCTTAATAACATAAAAAAGGTGGAGGTTGCCCTCAATGCGATCGGCAAGCTGGGAATTGAGTATCAGCCAGACAGTGAGGCAAAGCAGCAGCCGTTGAGCCCGATCGGGTCTCAACCGGATCCATTGATTGTTCTTGAAGATGTGGGGTTTGAATATGGTTCGGAAAGGGAAGCAAATGGGTTTCATATCGGGCCGTTTAATCTGACGATCAACCGTGGGGAAATAGTTTATCTCAGTGGGGGGAACGGTAGCGGTAAAACAACACTGGGTAAGCTGATTGTGGGACTTTATCGACCAAGCTCTGGGAAGATTTTATTTCAGGGACAGGAAATAGACGAACGGAAAAATGAAGACTATCGCAACCAATTCGCAGCGCTGTTCCCCGATTCCCATGTGTTTAGAGGGCTGCAGTACATTGACGATGGCTACCTTCAACAGCATGGCGAGCGACTTATCAAGATGCTCAATATTGAAGAGATTGTAAATATCAAGGATAAATCGCTGTCTACCATACGGGTGTCATCGGGGCAGCAGGGCAGATTGTCACTGTTGAGGTCGCTCCTGGAAGACAAAGAAATTTACCTGTTCGATGAGTGGGCGGCTAACCAGGATCCGCTTTTTAAACTGAAATTTTACGGTTCAATTATCCCGGATTTGAAGAAAGAAGGAAAGACTGTTATTGTGATTACCCACGATGAGTCCTATTTCCATATGGCCGATAGAATTATCAAGCTTGAAGATGGTCATGTGGTCAGACAGCACTCCGGCAAATAGGCGTTTGGCTAACTCACATCTCTGAGATCGAAGCATTCAGGGCATGGTTTTTTCAGCCCAAAGAGAAACGACCGGTAGGGGAATATGTTTCTGGTGTAGGGAAATTCCGATGGATAAAGTTTGTATTTGATGTTGTCCGTTTGGATCAAATCGTCCATACTGGACCCAAAGGCCAAAAATGTGCAGGTCGGATTATTTTCGAACCAAACGGGGCTGACGATTTTAGCCAGCATCCCACACATCATCATCACTACTGTGCCGTCTTCAAACCTTTGTTCAGCAAGTTCTTCGTAAAGCTCGTAGGAGTTCCTGAAGGGAACCCTCATGATGCGGGGCTCGTCCACTTCCAGTCCCAGCTTTTTGAGTACTGCCAGGTCCTGAAACTCGTTAAGGACAAAGAACAGCTTCCTGCCTCTCAATGCTCCCAGGATAGCTGGAAGCAGCGAGAGGTTATGGTGGATGGTCATCGCCGGCACAGTGAATTCGTCGGCTTGTCTGAGCTCCAGAGCCAGTGTTTTCAGCTCAGGATAGCAGGTGCCGCATGGAACTCCCACAAAGTAATTGTGCCTTTTGACTTTCAGGGCTGTCATCAGTCGCTCAGCCAGCACTGTAGAGTATATCTGCTGTTTTCTGCCGTACCATTTCGCTTCATTGTCTTTGTTAAGGTACTTTCTGATAAAAGTGATTTCTCCATCATTGAGATGAGAAAAACAGAAAGGCACTTTCTTTTCCAGGAGATCTCTCAAACGTGACGCACTTTCGTGGTAGCCGGGGCCATAATTCTTGCTGTATCTGAAAATCTGCGGCTGCGTCGACCTGCCTTTGTTGTACCGGTTGATCTGCAACAGGGTCACCAGCGATTGCAGGTAGGCCGCAAATGAAACAACAGCAGCCAGCGGCTTAAGAAGGCTCGTGGTATTGAATGTGTATTTGCCCTTTAATTGTTGCAGTAGCCTGCGAAAGTGTTCTCTCGATGCCGGGATGTGAACCACCAGTGGATGGGTGCCTGTGGCGGTGTTGTGCAGTTGATCCTTTTTCCAAACCAGGTCCCGGAAGATGGTTTGCTGCGATGCCAGTCCAAAGGTCTTCAGCAGCTTCCGCTCGTATTGGAAGAAGAGGAAGCTGTGCCTCTTTGACAGGAGGGGCCAGCTAACAGCGGTGGCTCGCCCGCCTGTGCAGGCAAAGAGCTGTTGCTTACGGTCAACTGCAATAGTGTAATCAGGCCTGAACGATTGGGAGCTGCAGTCGGCAAAAAAACGACTGAAGAGAGATTGATCGGATCTGATGGATGAAAGGACATCCTCATCTGAGAAGTCGATGCCATACAGCGCCTGTATATCCCCCAGCATTTGCTTCACATGTTGTGCCAGGCCAATGAAAGAACCAGAATTGAGGTAATCGTAGTGGGTGTTTCCACGGAAATAGTGTTTCCAGTAATAGTGCCTCAGTGTAGGCTCTCTAAAGTAAAAGTTGGCCTCTGCCGAAAAAATCACGTCAGTATTGAACTGTTCGTAAGCTTTTATCAGGCTTGCTTCTCCGTCCATGATGTCCACATCAAAAGCATCTACGATTAGCAGGCATTGTTTGTCATCAACATTGGTTTGGGAGAGATACTCTGACAGGTATTTTAATTTGATCGCATTTCGATCCCACTTTCCTCGCTGGCCCAACACTTCTAAAGGCAGACCTAATCTCTCACACGAATCCTTAAGTACACTTATTCTTTCATCTATTGTATCTGCAAAAGTCACTACCTTTAGACTCATCCTTTCTGCTCTTTTGCGGACAAAGTAAATGAACTTTAAGACATTTACCCGATGTAAATATTAGAAGCTGATGAGCAACTTAAAAGCCAGACGATTACGCAAATTTTGGAAAGCTCCTATAAACAGGAGGCTGGACGTCTTCGAATACAGGTATAAATCATCATATCCTTACCTTTCTGGTGACACTTTTCGTCAATTGGGTGAAGTGGTGATAGATAAGTCTAACAGGAATTCTGGCTTGATCCAGAGAACCGGGCCTGTAATAGTGTATGCTATGCAGACGAGACGAGGTGAGTTTCTTGACCAGTTTTTCGATAGTGTGCTGCCAGCGTTACGCCAACCATTTGTTTTGGTGACACACAATGGCATGACGCCAGATTGGGGGAAGTATGAACGGTGGCTGGAAAGTGAGCAGACGCTGGCCTGGTTTGGCAAAAACATGATTTATGATCACCCTAAAGCATATACGCTGCCATTGGGGGTTGTCAATCTACGTGACCCGCATGAAAGAGGCCGGACTAATCAGTTTTGGAACGAATTGCGGTCAAAAAAAACGGAGAAGGATATACTCTGTTACGTCAATATAGGGGTTGGCCATAAAAAGCAAGCGAGATATGAGAGCAGGTTGAGTGCCATGGAATTTTTTGCAGATAGGCAATTCGCTACAACCGTTGGGGAGCGCTCATGGAACCTGTATGCCGCCGAAATGAAGAGATCGAAGTTTGTGGTGGCACCTCCCGGCGAGGCGCTTGACACTTTCAGGCTGTGGGAGGCACTCTATCTTGGAGCGATACCGATTGTTACTTCCACGGCGCTTGACGCTTTTTACAGTAATTTTCCTGTGTGGATTGTAGATAGCTGGGAGGAAGTGACTGAGCAAGCACTTGAGAAAAAATGGGCAGAGCTTTCTCCCGGATTTGACAGTTGCCCGCAATTGTGGGCAAGTCATTGGTTTAAAAAGATCACGAGTTTTGTTGACTGATGGGGGCGGTGACAGAGGTTTTCAGATACCTTAAGCTGCATCTGGCAGGCTCAAAGGCCAGGGTACAAGGCGAAAGAGATGTGTCGGCAGGTGAAAATCGCCCACCAGTGTATATTTCTCTTTCTACCACACCTGAGCGCATCGCTAAAATCGGCCCTGCCATAGCGTCCGTAATGGACCAGACCTTGATGCCTGACAAGATATTCCTTTGCATCGCCAAAAAAAGCAAGAAAGGGCAGGCTTATAGAATTCCAGCCTTTTTATCGGGCAACCCCTTGGTGGAAATAAGTTGGGTAGAAAAAGACCTCGGGCCCGCCACCAAATGGTTTTATACCTGCAACGCTGATCATATCGCCAAAGGCAGCAACATCATCGTGCTGGACGATGATCAGGTGTATCCGAAGCAACTGGTGGAACACTATCTGCATTGCAGAAGGCAGTTTCCCGGAGCGGCTTTCACATTGCTGGGCTGGCCAGTGCCAACTACCGGGCGGCACACCGACAGGAAGTGTGTGAGTGCAGGGAAAGTTAGAATTCTGGGCGCCGACAATAGGATTGAAGTGACTGAGAGCCCCCGGCAGGTGCATTGCATGCAGGGGGCCTCCAGCTACATGATTACAAAGGGGATGCTTAAACCCACGGCCGATTACTTCGAGAAATATGAGGCAGCCAATTTTGCCGACGACATCCTGATCAGCGGGCTTTTGGCAGCCAGCCATGTGCCTGTGTATGTGCTGCCAGGCCCATTTCAGTTTATTCGGCTTCATTCTTTACGGATGATGAGGGCAGCTAGCTTGTACAATAACACCAATCGGAGTAGCGATTACAACGATCAGCTTTACATGCTTTTCGAAAAAAACTGGCCCGCTGTTTAGTAAATGTACGGGCTCAGCCGGTTTGATCGGTTGACAACAATCCTTAGCCCAAGGCAGCCAACCACCCGGGCAAATTTAAAGATATGCGTGAGGCTTGTTCGGTAGGTTTTTAGGTGGCTCCATCCATTAATCTTCCCAGCTGCTTTTATGTTTTTCACAAGGTGCCTCTCCCTGATAAAGTCCTTTCTCAACACCTCCATTGCGTATAGAAACAAGCGATCCCGTATGGATTGTTGAGACACCTCCGGATATACGACGCTTGCATGCTTTGCCTTGTTTTCTGCTTCCGTTACAATTTTCGACACCCACTCGGGATTTGATTTCTTGTCTTGCTTGTTGTCCCACTTGATTTCTAGCTGGATGTCGAGGTGTCGCATTAGCCGTTTCCATTCGTTAGGCCCGTCCTCGATGCTGATATGAATAAACCTGGGGTCATCCTTGAAAAAGTGTAGTACTCTTTTTCTGTAAATGAGCCAGTCAATCAATATTTGGCGGTAGACTGTTTTGCCCATGATCAATCTCGAAAGACGAACGATCGCTTTGTCATCCGACATGTGCCGCTCGTCGATATGACTGAACCAGTTAAACATGCTGAGAATCCAGCGGGATGGCTCCCGATCCAGCAGAACTATTTTTGCATCGGGAAACCAGGTGGTGAGGTGATGGAAATTGTGTAGGCTGCCATCGAGAAAGTAGTCAAACTTCGAAAAAAAGGCTTCGTTTGGCTCGGTTAGGTGAGAGTACACCCCGAAGTGAGGCGTATGGGTAACCCGAAGACCTTTTTCCTTCAAGGCATTGGTGATGCTGGTGGTGCCCATTTTTGAGGAGCCGATGAAGAATACTTTCATAGACTGTCAGGTGCCGGTTTGTGGAAAAGCTCGAAATAGGCTTGTGCCATGCTGTCCCATGTGAACATTTCCTTCTCGGTATTGCTTTTGAACAACTGACCAAGGTTTTTGAGCGCTTCTTTGTCGGCCAGCAGTTTGTCAACCGTCATGCCCCACGCTTCTGCATCGCCGGACGGCAGCAGCAAGCCATTGAAGTTGTCTTTTACTGCCGATGGAATGCCGTCTACTCTTGCTGCCAGGCAAACCAGCCCACTGATGGCCGCTTCCAGAGCTACGAGCCCAAACCCCTCGTAGTCACCGTCAACGTGCAAGTTGGGCATCACAAACAAATCGGCTTGCAAAAGCAGCTGATCAAGTTCAGCTTGGGGTAATTTTCCTGTAAATAACACTTTGTCTCTATAGGTCGGCTCTATCATAAGCTGGTCGAGTTCAAGGGCTTCCAGGCCAAAGCCAAAAAGGTGAGCGAGTTTCCTAAAGACAGATGCCGGAAGTAGTTTTGAAAACCACAATATGAGCTTAATGTTCTTTTCTCTGGGCCCAGCAATTACATAAAAGACTGGTGTTTGGGTTTGCGTCAGCACATTTTTTATGAACCAAACAAAGCCCTTCCGTTTAATAGGCCGGCCAATAGATACGATCAAAGATTTGCCGCTGAGATCCGTTTCACATCTTTCTTTGAACTGTGAGTAGATGGCTTCATTTTTTTGTGGGCTTGGCAGCGGCTCAAATCCATTGGGGATATAGTGCGCCCTGGCTGAGGGGATGCCTGCCTTGATGCATTCAAGCCTCGTCTCGTCACTCACTGCAATGACCCAGGCAAATTTTGATAGGTATTTTCGCAGCCAAAACTGGTATAAGGTCGACTTGAAGATGACATCGAGGCCATGGACTGTGGCAGCCATTTTTTTTCGGGTGAGCCAAAGCAGGGGGGTTAAAAACAGTGCCATGAGGCCGTCGTTGGCATGAATGACGGCTATGCGGGGGTTGCTCCAAACCTTGAATAAGCACCACGGAACAACCGAGATGAAAAATAGCGCTTTAGGGTATTTTCCACTAAAGATAATTTTGTGGACTCTTGTATATGATTGCAGATTTTTGATCAACTCATAGCTTTGCTTTTGCATGCCGCCAATGGATGGAGGATATTTGTGCGTAACAACAAGAACTTCGGAATCGCTTCGGCCTGCCAGCATGTGAGGTTTGTGGAAATATGAGCAAAGTTAAGATTGTATTTTTTATTGATGTACTCAAAAAGGATTTTGATGGAGTGTCTAACACCACCAACCAAATTGCCTATCGCCTGCCGAGGGACCTATTTGACGCCATCTTTATCACTCCTCTGCCGCCGGAAGACCCGGAGTTTCCCTTTCCTGTGTACAAGTGCCCATCGATAGACCTACCGCTTTATAAGCAATATAAATTGGCGCTACCCAAGCGAATGAAGGGATTGGAAGCGAAGCTCGACGATTTTGGCCCTGATATTGTGCATTGGAGTACCCCATCGGCACTGGGCTGGTATGCTGTTAACTATGCAAAAAAACGCAAGATTCCTGTGGCAACTATATATCACACGCACTTCACTTCCTATGTAGAATACTTCTTAAGGTTTGTACCTGGTATCGATAAGATTTCACCTCCGATAGCCCGGCGGCTGCTTTCGTTATACAAAGATTGCTCACTGGTGTTGGCGCCCACCGAAAGCATGAAAGCGTACCTGAATGTGTTGAGGGTAGATACTAGAAAAATAAGGGTTTGGGGAAGAGGGGTAAACCAGCATCTGTTCTCGCCTGATTTTAGAGACGAAACCTTTTTTACCCCATATGGCATCACCAACGAAAAGAAAATTCTTTTTGTCAGCCGACTGGTTAGTTACAAATCCACTGACAGCCTGATTGAGCTCTATAAGTTGCTTGGCAAAGGCCACAAGCTGATTATCACTGGCGATGGCCCTGATATGGAAAGACTTCAAAGTAAGATGCCAAAGGCGGTGTTTACCGGAAAACTCACCGGTGAAGCGCTTTCCAGGGTATTTGCCTCGGCCGATGTGTTCGTGTTTCCGTCGGTTACGGAAACGTTTGGTAACGTGATTCTTGAGGCGATGGCTTCCGGGCTTCCGGTGGTGGCGGCCAGGGCTGGTGGCCCGGCAGATATTATTGAAGATGGCATTACCGGTTTTTTGGCCGAACCAGGCAACACCAAAGAAATGTATGACCGGATAAAAGCATTGCTGGCGGATGATGAACTCCATGCAAGAATCCGGGAAAAGGCGATTTACTATGCCAGCCAGCAAAACTGGGACGTGTTGTGTCAGCGGTTGTTCGATTACTACAAAGATTTAGCGACAATCACCTCATGAGTCTGACCTTTAAGATACTTCAGCTAGCTACGCCAAACATCGATTCTTACGCTGGTTATAGTATTGCCTCTGTGCGGGGCTATGCAAAAAAACATGGTTATCAGCACTTGGTGCAACGCAGCCGGTTGGTTGACGATATGCATATCAACTGGACAAAAATTGCACTGTTGCAAAACGGCCTGGCCGAAAAAGACGTCGATTACGTGGTGCTTTTAGATGCGGATATTGTCCTCACAACTACCGCCCTGCCCCTGGAAGATTTTGTGAAGATGGGGAATGAAACAACCCACATACTGATGCCTGGCGACACGCCTTTGCTGGGAGGTAAAAAGCCTAACGCAGGGATGATCATTGTTAAAAACAGTCCCGAGGGGAGAGGCATTATTGACTATTGGCTGCATGCTGCCCGCCACGAAGGCAAGCACCTGGCAGATACCCACCCGAGAAATCAGCTGGTGTACTGGAATTTCGTGATGCCCAGATTCAAACCCCTTCAGTTTATTATTCCCAGGTCATTTGCCAGGAAGTATTACCCTGTTTACGATTACCTGCGACAGCGTGGAGGGTTTTTGTGGCACGTGACCCAAACCAACGAGGGGGTAAGAGAAAAGTATATGAAGAGGCTTTACGAGCAACATAGTCCCGAAATAAGCGACTTTCAGATCACTTTAGAAGCGCTGAAAGGAGCAACCGAAGGGGTGGTTAAGTTGGTTGGGTAACTAATAGTGCTTTTAGGCGCAGTTAAAAAAATGATTGTTTAGCTTTAGGAAACGTTAATTGAAGTTTCATTGGTGGAGATTGCCGGTTTGAAAAACACTCAATCATTTTACTGGGAAGAAAGCAGAGAACCTCACTTTCAGCGCAGAAAGCAAATATTGAATGAGGTGCCTGAGGTGAAGAAGCTTTTTGGGATCGATCCTCTCTTGAAATATAAAGCCATCTTCGTGCTGTTGTTGCAGTTGGCCATTCCCGTGTTTTTTCTACCAGAAAATCCATACCTGTTTGCCTTGTTGGTTGTTGTTGTCGGTGCCACACTTAGTCAAATTCTTTTTTTGGCTATTCACGAAATCACCCATGACCTGGCGTTTAAAAACCCGGCGCTCAACAATGTTTTGGCCATCATCGTCAACTTTCCTATTGTGTTTCCATTTAGTATGGCATTTAAGGTGTACCACGCCAAGCATCACTGGCACCAGGGCAAAGAAGGTGTAGATACCGATTTGCCCACCGATGGGGAGGCCCTTCTTTTCAAAGGCTTTTTCGGTAAGCTCATCTGGCTGGTGAATCAAATCCTGTTTTATGCTGTCAGGCCTCTTATGGTACACCCTATTAAACCCGACAAGTGGCAAGTCATTAACCTGATTGCTCAACTGGTGTTCGTGGTGGCGTTTTACCAACTGGCAGGTATTGCCGGTTTTGTTTATCTCATTTCCTCGCTGTTTGTAGCCGGCGGGCTTCACCCCATAGCCGGCCATTTTATTGCAGAGCACTATGTTTTCAAGGAAGGTCAGGAAACCTATTCGTACTACGGTTTCCTGAACAAGATTACTTTCAATGTAGGCTTTCATAACGAGCACCACGACTTCCCTAACATTCCCGGTAGTCGGCTGCCAAAGTTGAAGAAACTTGCCCCCAACCACTACGATCACCTCTATTCGCACACCTCATGGTCAAAGGTGCTTTGGCGTTTTGTGTCTGAAGAATCGATGACGCTTTACGCAAGGGTGAAGCGCAATAGCTAGTTGCTTTTCACGAAACTAAGGGCCGCTTCAATGAATTTGTCCTTCTCTGAAACAAATGGCTCATGCCAGGAGTCGTCGAACATGGTCCAGTCGACCGTAGTTTCTGTAAGCAGCGCTTCTGTCTCGTAGCCCACTTCAATAGGCACCACGCCGTCTTTTTTGCCCCAAAGAAACTTAACTGGCAAAGTGATTTTTGAAAGCTCGTCTGTCTTATCGAAAGTGAAAAGCACCTTTTCGCTGTAGTCTTTATAAGCCTTTCCATGGGCAAACTGTGACATCGCTGTGTTGGGTGAAAACAGCACGTAGTTCAACACAAACTTCTTGTTTTCGTAAAGAGACAAAGGGTTTCCGTTCAACTCAAGCATTTTGCGGTAGTAGTCCACCCAAACATCGTTCACAGTTGTGGCGTTGACGGGGTGGGTTTCAGCGAATTCTAATGTTTTATTGTCTTCCTGGGCAGCAGCTTCTCTAACCACCCATTCTCTCATAATTTCCATCCAGTGCAGGTTGCTAAAAGTACCGTTCACGACTAACAGCCCATCCACCATTTTCTGATTCTCGCCCGTGGTCAAAAACTGCCAGGCCAGCTCCACGCCGAAGCTGTGCGCCATGATGTAGATTTTCTTACCGGGATACTGTTGCCGGAGCAAACTCACTGCGAAGAATGCATCTTCGCCAAACTGCTCATAGGTGAGCGACGCAGGATCGGCATTGCCGGCGGAGGAGCCTGCAATGCGCTGATCCCAGTAGGCCACAGCTATTTCGCTTTCCATCCCCTTCAGGTAATAGCGGTAGCACATGGCACAATCACCAGGGCCACCGTGGAAAAAAATGACAATCTTGTCAGCATCGAGGTTGCCCCGTACCCAAATGGGCATGTCGGCTCCCTCGTTGCGGAGATAGAAGGTGTCTTTAACGTCAGTCGTATCGTCGCTACAGGCAAAAAGCGCCGAGCAAATCATAAGTATGAGTATCTTTTTCATTTTCTAACAGTGAGGGGTTTGCTGATGCCCGCTTCAAAGGCAATGCGAGTAAGGGAGGATTTGTTGTAGGGGACTTGTTTGAGTATGTGGAAGCGACAGAACCAGGCGAGCTTGGTCTGCTTCTGTACAGAGAGATCTTTTCCAAAGCCAACAAAGAGTGACGGCATAAAGGCTGTCCTTCCCGCAAGGTGCTTTCTTTCCAGTGTGCCTTCTTCCGACACTTCAAAAGTTTGGCCTTCGTAAAACGACCTGAAAAGCCCCGGACTAATGCCTGTTTCAAACAAGCTGCCTTTCTGGTTGACTGTTTTGTAAGAAACCTCCGGCATCACTATCACGCCAATGTGGTTGCCGGTATGGCGATATATGGCCAGCCCGGGTGAGAAAACCAAAGCACTATTTCTGGTTTTCTCCCTTCTGTTCGTTTTCTCCCAGGAATACAGCGGAAGGGAATAGGCCCCCTTTACACCATAATGAGTAAATGTTTCGCCGAAATACGAGAGCTTTGCTTCCTGAGCCCGAGCGGAAGAAAAAAATAAGAGGGCTACAGGCAAAAAAATGATTTTATGCATTGTAGTTGAGTTTTTGACTCAGATCAATACGGCGAATCTGCTGTAAGGGTACAGGGGATAAGTAGAATTTTCAGTGAAGTAGGGGGATTTGGGGCTGATATATGGAAATAATGGCGTGAAATAATGAGCTGTAAGGCGCCTGGGTCAATTGGCACCAATCCACTTTTTAAACTCTGAGGCCTTGAGTTGGCTGACTGCCAAAGATGCATCGGCCGCAGGATCAAGCTCTATGAGCAGTTTTCCGTTGGCTTCATTTACGAACGACCTGCACGACTTGCGATGAAGGATGAGCTGCCGGTTGGCCCTGAAATAATCAGTCTCGCTCAGGAACACGGATATCTCATCCAGCGTGTAGTTGACCGATAGCCGGGTGTTGTTGAAGGTGGTGATGTAAACAACGGAGTTTTTGATGAACACATTGGCAATATCCTGCAGGTCAATCGGGACATTTTTTCTTCCAATCATTCCTACAATAGACTTTTTCGATTCAAAAGAAGTGTTGCCTGCCGCCTGCGTTTTTGTTTTGCGGTAGAAGTAGTAAATAAGATAGTAGAGGTTGAATTGGGTGATGACAATTATTGTGAAGGGGAACTCGTAAGCGGGGAAAGAGGTGGCAGAGAGAGGTACCTGGTATTGTGCATAGAAATAGATCGCCACAAAGAAAATGCAGGCGACAGATGGAAGCGCAATGCCAAAAAAGACCTGAGTGAGAATGCGTGGAAGGGGCTTTTCGAACCAATCAAATTTTTGCTGAAGGAGCACTGTAACCATTCTGACATAGAGCCACAATGTGGACGTAAGCGTAAACACAAAAAGGGTGTCCGGCGCAAATGAGCTGTCCTGAAAAAGCTCGAACCAATCCTTTTCTGCTCCAATAGAAATGAACAGTTGAGAGACAAAAAGACTTACACCTAAAATATTCCAAACGTCGTGGCGAAGCGGGAGTATGTAGAGTGGTGTCATAGCAAGCAAAAATCGAACAAAAATCGCAACTTTAGAAAAATGTTAGTCAGGCCAGACCTGCGGTGCTTTATAGACTATCTTCCATTGAAGAATGCAAGTGTATTGTTTGCGCTCATTGGGAACGATTCACCTGATTACGATGGTTGTGTTGTGCAGTAAGTGCCGTCGCTTTTAGTATAAAGAAAAAAGACCGGGAGCATTGCTTTAGAAAAATAATAGTGTTGATGGATATAACTACAGAAAAACTTACCACGCTGTTTCCTGAAATGGAATCAGGCCTAAAAGAAGCCATATTGAGTGAAGGGCATGTGAAAAATGTTAAAGAAGGAGAATTACTCGTTAGCTCAGGCCAGTATATAAAGTCGGCAATGCTGGTGGTAGACGGCCTGGTGAAGGTGTCGAGAGAAGATGATGACGGTAAGGAGTTTCTCATGTACTATCTTGAGCCGGGGTCAGCTTGTGCGCTTTCACTCTTATGTGCCGCCCGAAGTGAAAAGAGTGCCATATCAGCCAAGGCTGTTTCCGATGTCACTATTATTACGGTTCCTTTTGTTTTGACCGAAACATGGCAAACCAGGTACAGAACATGGCATGAGTTTGTGGTAGCAACGTACAGAAAGCGATTTGAAGAGCTGCTTATTACCCTCGACAGTGTGGCATTCAAATCAATGGATGAACGCCTTGTTTTTTATTTGAAACGTCAGATGAAAGTGTCAGGAAAATTGCTGGCCATCTCACATCAGGAGATTGCCAATGACCTGAGCACTGCCAGAGAGGTGGTGTCGAGGTTGTTGAAAAAACTGGAGCAGTCGGGCGCCATTGTATTGAGCCGAAACCATATTGAAATCATTAACCTCGACAAAATTTTTGACTAGTTTTGCCAGAGTGATTATTGTCACTGAAGTCGGTCTTCCGCTGGTATACCTTTGCTGAATGAAATTGAAAAATAAACAACAATGATAGTAGAACAGATATACACAGGATGTTTGGCACAGGGTGCCTACTACATAGAGAGTGAAGGCGAAGCGGTTGTTATAGACCCATTGAGAGAAGTAGCACCTTATGTGGAGAAGGCCAAAAGAAGAGGAGCCAAAATTAAGTATGTGCTGGAAACCCATTTTCACGCTGACTTTGTTTCTGGTCACCTGGATCTCTCTAGAATAACAGGGGCGCCCATTGTTTTTGGACCGAATGCCAAGCCTAACTTTGAGGCGCATATTGCCAAAGACGGCGAAGAGTTGAAAATTGGTAAGGTAACACTTAAGGTGCTTCACACGCCCGGCCACACCATGGAGAGCACCACATATTTACTGATTGATGAAGAGGGTAAAGAAAATGCTGTCTTCTCCGGCGACACGCTGTTCATTGGCGATGTGGGAAGGCCTGATTTGGCTGCCAAGTCGCACCTGAGCGTGGAAGACCTGGCGGGGCATCTTTTTGACTCGCTGCGAAGTAAGATTATGACATTGCCCGATGACGTCATCGTGTACCCCGGACATGGAGCAGGCTCAGCTTGCGGAAAAAACATGAGCAAGGAAACCACCGATACGCTTGGCCATCAAAAAGAAACCAACTATGCCCTGAGAGCCAATATGACAAGGGATGAGTTCATCAAAGAAGTAACAGACGGATTGGCGCCTCCACCGGTGTACTTTCCGGAAAACGTGATAATGAATAAGATGGGATACGAAAGTGTGGACAAAGTACTGAGTCGTGGACTTCAAAAGCTTTCTGCTGAAGGCTTCGAAGCAGCAGCCAACGAAACGGAGGCGTTGGTGCTTGACACCCGTGACCCAAATGTTTTCTCAAAAGGATTCATTCCTAACTCTATCAATATAGGTATCGACGGTAGCTTTGCTCCCTGGGTAGGTGCATTGATCCTGGATATTAAGCAGCCGATATTGATTGTTGCGGAACCTGGCCGGGAAGAAGAGGTAGTAACGAGGCTGGCAAGAGTAGGATACGACAATACGATCGGTTATCTGGAAGGCGGTTTTGCTACATGGCAGCAAGCCGGAAAGGAAATTGATATCATTGATAATGTGTCGGCCGCTGATTTTTCAACTAAGTACAGTAAAGAGAAGTTGGAAGTGATCGATGTGCGCAAGCCGAGTGAATTTGCCGCTGAGCACGTGGAAGATGCTAAAAACCTGGCGCTGGATTTCATCAATGACCATATGGCCGACTTTGACAAAGAAAAGCCATTGTACCTTTACTGTGCTGGCGGGTATCGCTCAATGATTGCAAGCTCGATTTTGAAGGCCAGAGGTTGGGACAATGTCATCAATATTGAGGGAGGTTGGAAGGCAATAGAACAAACCAGTGTGCCGAGAACAGACTACGTTTGCCCTACCACGTTACAGAAGTAGGAGAGGTGTTAAAAGCAAAGTTATGAGGCTCTCTCAAAAGCCCAGATCAGGTGTCAGGTTGAGCTCGTCGAAACCTTGTTGTTAAACGTTCTCAAGCATTTCGACAGGCTCAATGTGACATTTTCTTCTTAATTAGGGCTTTTGAGACGCCCTCGTTGCTTTTTTTAGCTCTTCAAGGATACCTAGTCTAGCTCGTGCTTCGTGTTGATAGAGAATTTATATCTATCACCCCTGTATAGCGACCTTTCAATCTCAACAATTTTTCCGTCTTCGGAGAAGATAGCTCCATCAAGCATAAAGGCTGCCAGCGGCACTGTGTTCTCGAAGTAATTCTGTGGATCACCGGGAGACAGAATGACGGCCCCCATTGTTCTGTGAGCATTGCCCAGTTTAAGTTTATACTGATCTTCGTAAATGGCAATCAGCGGGTCTTTAAGCTCAATAAGGTGAATTTTTGGACAGGCAACCAGGGAAATGTATCTGGTCTCATCTTTCATTAGCGTATCATCGGCATATCTCAGGCGGTGGACCTTCAACACCGGGCCGTCGATCTTCATATGTCTGTTATCGATTTTAGATGACAGGCCACTCTCAAGGATTGTCTTTTCAAGAATAATATCTTTTGGCTTGAACCCCTCTTTGATCAGGTTGCCGTCGAAGCTGTTCTTCATGGCATCGAACGAACCAAGCACTCTGGTTACGTGCCTGTCTTCTGTTTTATTTAACACATAAGTACCTCTTCCTTTTATTCTGGTAGCCCATCCCTGTAATTCTACTTCGTGCAAACTCTTGCGGGCCGTAGTATTGCTCACGTTGTGCTCTTTGATTAATTCATTCTCTGAAGGCACCTTATCGCCAGGTAAAAGCTCGCCTGACTCTATTTTTTGAATGATTTCTTTGCTGATTAAAATGTACTTGGGGACTGGCCTTTTCATTACGCTAAGTTTGGCGGACAGCTAATTTGAAATTTTTTTTTGTCATATTAAAATTTACTTACTACATTAGGTTCTTTAACTTAGTGCGTTAAGGCACCCTATGAAAACTACAACAAAGTATTGGTGGGTCGTATTCCTGCTACTAATAGCTACGTCTTTAAGCTTCCTTGACAGGCAGGTGCTGTCCATTGTCATTATTAAAATAAAGGAAGATTTATTTATATCCGATGTCGAGTACGGATTCATCAACTCGGGTTTTCTGGCAAGCTATGCCATTATGTTTACCCTCGGCGGTGTACTTATAGATAAATACGGTAGCCGACTGGGTCTGGCCGTTTCGGTCGGGTTTTGGTCTTTTGCCACCGTACTGCACAGTTTTGCTGGCAGTGTATTCCAATTTGCTACCTTCCGGTTTTTGCTGGGCATAGGAGAGGGAGGATGTTTCCCTGGTGCGGTTAGGGCGGTTATTGAATGGGTGCCTAAAACAAAACATTCCCTTGCGAACGGCATTGCCATCGGTGGATCTGCGCTTGGTGCTGTTATTGCTCCACCACTGTGTGCATACTTTTTAGGGTTTTGGGACTGGCGCTACATATTCATAATGACTGGCGCTTTCGGGTTTGTTTGGTTAGTAGCCTGGCTTATCATTACAAAAAAGAATGAACTGGCAGAGGCCCCGTCAAAAAGTGAGGTAGCTGAAAATAGAAGCTTCAGCTTCATTAAAGTGCTCAAATCCAGGGAGGCATTGATTTTCATGGCTATGCGCTTTGTGCTTGACCCCATTCTCTATTTCTACATGTTTTGGATTCCCAAGTACCTGAACGAAAGTCACGGCCTTGCTGTAGACAAGATCGGCCAGTTGCTGTGGATTCCTTTTTTAGCGTTGGGCGTTGCGAATGTGACTGGCGGATGGGTATCGGACTTCATCTTTCAAAAGACGGCAAAAGAAGCATTTTCACGCCAGGTCGTCATGGGCTTTGCCGCCCTTATGACGCTGCCAGTTGCAGCCATAGGGCTTTTGGATTCCTATGTAGTTATCTTGGTGTTGGTTGGGCTGGCTTTCTTTGCCCATGGATTATGGATCACCAATTACATTACTTCGATTGGGGATGTGTTTGGTAAAACGGCTTCATCCACAGTTGTGGGGCTGTCAGGGAGTGCCGGCGCTTTGTCCTCACTGGTACTTAATCCTGTGATCGGACTTATTATTTCTACATACTCTTACGACTCAGTATGGATTTATTGCGGGCTTATGTATCCCGTTGTATTTATAGGTTATATGATTTTCACAGCAAAGAAAAAGTCAGCGGCTTTTACTGCCGCATAATTTTTTTTCAATTTTTAAATAGTGCGTTAAGTTAAAGTTATTAAGCGTTAAGAATTTTAAGACATTATTATGACAAGAATAGGGGTTTTCGGAGTAGGCTATGATAAATACTGGTCTCAGTTTGACGGACTGCTTGATGAATTGATGAGAAAGCAAGAAGTATTTATTGACAAAATAAAGTCTACGGAAGTCGAGGTGGTGGATTTAGGCTTGGTTGATAACCCGGAAAAAGCCTATTGTATGGTTGATAAGATAGGCCAGGCAAATTTGGATCTGATCTTCTGTGATATGCTGACCTATGCCACTTCGGGGACTTTCGGGATAATTATCAAGACCATTAATATTCCAATTGTGCTTGTGGCACTACAGCCATTGAAAGCGCTCGACTATTCAAAAGCATCCACCTATATGCAGTTGGTGAACGACGACATTTGTTCATTACCGGAGTTTGCAGGTGTGGCGGTTAGGATGGGGAAGAAGGTACCCGACATGATTATTGGTACTTTATTCGACGACCCTGAAGTGGATGCTGAGATTGAGGAGTATTGTCGGATTGCGAAGGTGTTGCACGACCTGAAAAGGGCCCATTTGGGACACATCGGTCATCCTATCAACGCCATGCTGGACATGCATTCTGATGCGACCATGCTGACGGCTTTTTTTGGTAGTCACATCGTGCAATGTGAGGCCAACCAACTAATGAAAAGCTACGATGAGGTAACTGAAAAAGAGATTGTTGCTTGCGAAAAGCAAATCCTTGATTTCTTCGACACACCAGATCCTGTTTCGGATCCTATTTCAATGAAGCTCAAGCCTGAAGACCTAAGGATTGCCGCAAAGGTTTGTGTGGCACTGGAAAAATTTGTGGTGTCAAATAAGCTTGACGGTCTGGCTTACTATTATGACGGGCCAGATGATAGTGAGCTTAGGAAGGTCTTTTCTAATCTGATCGTTGGAAATTCTTTACTAACTGCTAAGCACATTCCCATGTGTGGCGAGTCGGATTTAAAAACACTCATTGCCCTTCTGATTTTTGATCGGCTGTCGATTGGTGGAAGCTTTGCTGAGTTCCATCCGGTAGATTTCAAAGAGGGTTTTGTACTCGTAGGTCACGACGGGCCGCACAACATCTCCATTGCCGACGGAAAGCCAGTTTTACGCAGCCTGAAAAAATACCACGGCAAGCCTGGTCATGGGGCGGGAGTGGAGTTCAAAATCAAAGAGGGGCCCATTACCATGCTGTCGATCAACTCGACCTATGATGGCAAATTCAAATTCATCATCGCAGAAGGTCAGTCAGTGTCCGGACCGATACCGCCAACAGGCAATACAAACACCAGGGGATTCTTTGAACCTGATGTGAAAACGTTTTTAACCAGATGGATCAAAGAGGGACCAACGCATCACTTTGCGCTGGGTGTCGGTCACCACGCATCAACGCTACAGAAGATAGCGAATTACTTAAACATTGAATCGCAAGTTATCGCCAGCGATAAATAATAAAAGTTAAATAAACACATACTTATGACTATGAAAAACTACTTAGAGAATCTGGTTTTGATTAAGAAAGGAGTTTGTGAAAAGTACCTTTGCATGTTTGTTTTCGCACTGGCACTTCTCGCAGGATTTCCAACGCTTGCTCAAAATCAAAATGGTGCTTCCGGCGCTGGCAAAGTGTCGGGGGTTGTTGTTGGCTCCGATGGGATGGCCATTCCGGGAGTAAGCATTCTTGTAAAAGGTACCAGCTCAGGTACTATCTCTGACGCAGAGGGTAAATACACAGTGAATGTTGATGATTCAAATGCTGTATTACTTTTCTCGTTTATTGGATACCAATCTCAGGAGGTGTCGGTAGGCTCACGGCGGGTTATTGACGTGACCATGGAAGACGACTTCAAAGTACTTGGTGAGGTTGTTGTAACGGGATACGGTACTCAAAAGAAGAAAGACATTACGGGCTCTATCGCACGGGTAGATGGAAAGGATATGATGTTGCCATCCACGTCCAGCTTTGATCAGATGATCCAGGGAAGAGTGTCCGGTGTACAAATTTCGCAAACGTCGGGAGCTCCCGGAGGAAACGTCAACGTGCTGATACGTGGTGTAAGCTCGATTACAGGAGGAAATCAGCCGCTTTATGTTGTTGATGGTTACCCGATATCTACTGGTGGAAGCTCTGATTTTTCCTCTTACGCAGGAAATACATATTCATCATCAGGCATTGCCAGTAATACTCAAAGCAGGATCAACCCGCTTGCGTCAATAAATCCGGCAGATATTGAATCGATAGAAGTGCTGAAGGATGCTTCTGCAACGGCTATTTATGGTTCAAGAGGTGCTAACGGTGTTGTGATTATAACCACTAAAAGAGGAGCAGTAGGCAAGCCTACCATCAGCTTCGATATGTCGTATGGCCTACAGGAAGTGGCACATAAGCTGGAGATGATGAACTCAGCGCAGTATGCTGAATTTGTTGCTGACGGCAGAGACAACGCAAGAGTGTACGCTGGGGGGCTTGCGACTGACCCAAATGAAGTAAGGGCTGGCGCTCATTTTGTACGGCCTGAGTTTAGAAATCCATCATCCATCACGACTAATACCGATTGGCAGGATGTGATTTACAGAACTGCCCCCGTAGCCAACTATCAGTTATCAGCAACCGGCGGGTCAAACAATGTTAACTATTTCATCTCTGGCGGCTACTACGATCAAAAGGGAGTGGTTGAAACCTCAGATTACAAGAGGTTTAACCTCCGCTCAAATGTTGACGTCAATCTGACGGAGAGAGTCAAAGTTGGAACTTCGCTTTCAGGCTCTCACGGCTTCGGCAACTTCCCTAACACGGAAGGGCACTACGGAACTGGTGGCGTGATATCTCAGGCACTGGCTGCCGGACCAACGATACCAGTTTATGATGCTGACGGCAACCCTTACAACAGCCAGGCCGACGTAACCGATGGATTGGGATGGCTTCAGAATCCATTGAACCTCCTTGCAGGCTTTTCAGACAACAGAAAGGTGACGGATATATACAGTAACAATTTTATTGAGGTGACAATAGCCGACGGCCTTACTTTCAAAACTACAGCAGGTATCCAGTACAGTACCAACGATGCCAAAATCTGGAGATCGTCTCTTATCCCGAACTTCACCTCGCTCAACTATCCTTCCAATGCTGGTGCAACCAAAACGGAAACGATGAATTGGCTGAACGAAAATACATTGAATTACAAGCATATTTTCAATCAGAAACACAGCCTCGACGTGTTGGTAGGTTTTACTGAGCAGAAGGAAAGCTGGGACAGGTTGTCTGTTGGTGCCTCTGATTTCCCGACTGATAACGTAACCTTTGTTTCGGGAGGCATTGTCAACGCCGGAACTCATGTCATTTCTGAGTGGTCAATGGTTTCTCTTCTGTCGAGGGTGAATTACTCTTACGACGGCAAATACTTGTTTACAGGAACTGTTCGTAGAGACGGTAGTTCTCGCTTTGGCGCTAATAACAAATGGGGTACGTTTCCATCACTTTCTGTTGGTTACGTGATTTCCGAAGAGGACTTTATGCAATCGGTTAACTTCATCAGCAGCTTGAAGGTGAGAATGAGTTATGGACTTTCCGGAAATAACCAGATTGGAAACTACTCGCACATCGGACTTCTTTCCACTTCAAGGTATGTTCAAAACAATAACCTGGTGGCCGGATTGGTGCCGAGCAGCTTGTCAAACACTGACCTTACCTGGGAGAGATCGAAGCAGACAAACTTCGGCGTCGACCTGAGTATGTTTGATGACCGTGTTTCGGTAACCGCCGAGTTTTACAAAAACCTTAAAACAGATCTGTTGTTGGGAGTTCAGTTGCCAGCCGCTTCAGGTTTTACTTCCTCGACACAGAATATTGGTGATATCGAGAACAAGGGTATAGAGTTGTCCATTCAAACTGTAAACATCAAGCAAAGCAAATTTGAGTGGAGAACTGGTGTTACGTTCAGTAAAAATAGAAACAACGTATTGAGATTGGCGACAGAAGGTGGCCGGATTACCAATTCATCGTATCAGATTACACAGGAAGGTTATCCGATTGCCAGCTTCTTTATGCAAAATGCCATCGGTGTGTATAAAACTAACGAAGAAGTGACTGGCACACCCGTTATTCACCCCAATGTTCAGGCTGGTGATTTGATTTTCGAGGACGTGGACGGCAACGGCACCATTAACTCGAATGACAGAAAGATTGTCGGCGATCCATGGCCTGATTTTGTATGGGGATTGACCAACAACTTTACTTATGGAAACTGGGGGCTTGGTATCACTCTCAACGGTTCTCAGGGAGCTGAAACCTTTTTCCAGGCGGGAACTATCATCCTAAATAACGCAGGCGTTCAAAATCAGCTCGCCCTTGGCGACAAGAGGTGGAAGTCTGAAAGCGACCCTGGCGACGGATATCAGGGCAGAGCCATCAGGAATAACTATGCAAACGGCTTTGGCACATCGTCTCACTTCTTGTTTGACGCCTCATACCTCAGGATCAAGAATGTAAATCTTTCTTACAGGTTACCAAAAACAGCCATTTCAAAGCTGGCCCTGTCGAACGCTTCGTTTTACCTGAATGTAAGCAACCTGTACACTTTCACAGATTACCCGGGCTATGATCCTGAATCAAGTACTGCCGGTAACAATGTTGTCAATTCAGGGGTCGACTATCTCACGTATCCGCTTGCTCGCACTTATACCCTTGGTGTAAACGTGACATTCTAAATGCCGGAGAACAACCCTTTAAAAAAAGAATCATGAAAAAGACAATAGCAATATTTACTGTACTTATTCTCTCTCTGAGTTCTTGCAACGATTTTCTGGAACTAGAACCCGAATACGTTGTGAGCGAGACTGGATTTTATAAAACAGCTAAGGACTTCGACACAGCCTTAACTGGCGCATACTCTGGCCTTCAAGACCTGCACAACTTGTCGTTGTTGTACATCACCGAGCTTACTACAGACAATGCGGAAATACAATGGAGTTCCCCTACGACGGCTGAATCGGAGTGCGACGAGATGAACATGACACTCGCCAATTCGTTTGTAGGAGATGTTTGGAGCGATAGCTTCACCGCTATTTCAAGAGCCAACACCATTCTGTCAAAACTGGACGGTGTTGACATCAGTGAAGAACTGAAATCTCAATACAGAGGTGAGGCTCTTTTTCTGAGAGCTTACAATTACTTCAATTTGGTAAGGCTGTTTGGAGACCTTCCCTTGATCACCGTTTCGTTCAAAAGCCCTAAAGAGATAGCGGATTTTGACATGGGCAGAAAGCCGGCGAGTGAGATCTATAACTTGATTGTATCTGACTTAACTGCTTCGGCAGGTTTTCTGAAAGACGTTTCGGGGCTGAGCAAGTCGAGGGCTTCTGAGGGTGCTGCTTCAACGCTCCTTGGCAAAGTTTACCTTACCATAGGAGAACATCAGTTGGCCGCTTCCGTGCTCGAAGACGTGATGGGCATGGGGTATACGCTTGAGGACGACTATGCCGCTCTGTTCTCGCCAGGAAATGACGAGCTTGGAGAGTCTATTTTCGAGGTGAAGTACGTGTCAGGCAATGTGGGTGAGGGTAACAGGTTTTCATCTGTGTTTTTCCCAGCCCTTTTCAACCTGGGCATGTTTCCCGGCAATATGCAGGGCAACGGCCGAATTAACCCAACTTCAGATGTAGTCAGTGCTTACGAGACGGGAGATGCCAGAAGACCGGTGTCTATCGCCGACTCTGTGAGACTACTGGACGGTACTTATGGAGATTACCTTGCAGGATTGAAGTTCGTCGACTTTACTACCGGGATACTTGGCGATGGAGGTGTAAACTACACGTCGCTGCGCTATGCCGATGTACTGTTGATGTATGCTGAGGCACTTAACGAGCTTTCAAGAACTGACGATGCTCACGAGTATCTCAATATGGTGAGAGCAAGAGCCGACCTTGATGCTTTGGCAGGCCTTTCGAAAGCCGACTTTTCTCTGGCTCTGGAGAGAGAGAGAAGGGTTGAGTTCTTTAATGAAGGACATAGATGGTTTGATCTTTTGCGCACAGGCAGGTTACAGACAGTAATGAATGCCCATTTTGCAGCAAAGGGACAAAGTTTTACAGTTGAAAATTATGAGATGTTGATGCCAATTCCACAAAGAGAATTGGACATTGATGTGAATCTTGCCCAAAATGATGGGTATTAGCAAAGTAGGTAGGTAGGGTGAAGTCGTTCCAAAGACCTATGATGAGCTTAGCTTCCTTTTTGCGAGGCAAAAGTCTCATCATAGCTTTGGTCCGACCCTACAACCCCTGATAAGCAATTCAAGAGAGCTAGCTTCAGTCAAGCAATCGTAAAACAAATTTCAGATGATGAGTCGTTTAGTTGTGTTGGCCCTGGTGGGTTATATAATGGTTTCTTGTGGTGGAAGTCACGAGCAATCTCAAATGCTAGCGGATAGCAAAAACCTTGGAGTAAAGCGTTTCAATAATATTACTCTGGAGCTATCCCTTAAACCCTTCAAAAAGAATGATAAGCAATATATTGAAGAAGCGTGCAAAGAAATATTTGCTGGCTGGGGCTCATTGGTAAGGCATGCCGATACAGTGTCGCTGATGCTGTGGACGGCTGACGGTTCTGAAATACTGGACTATAGCGGAAGTCTCGATCAGCACTTGGAGTGGGCCCGGTACATTGGCAACCCTAACACCGAACATGAGGTCAATTCCGAACCAGGCAATGCGAACCTTTCGGTACACCAAAGAGCATTTACCTATCTTGAGGAAACGCCAGATTTTAACTACGGCGACCTAAAATACATAGTAAGCACGCTGAAGCGGGTTGGCGAAACTATGACCGGAAAACCGGTTCGTGTAGGGGCCACTTTTGATCCCGGGCCTGAATTTGCCAAGTCACCCTTCAAATATGAGAAGCACCCTGAGATATGCATGGGCTCTACCATGGGCTCAAAGACATTTGTGGTCTGCTATTCCACGCTAAATGAAGACGGCGATAGTTATGCCGGATTCCCCAATGGCATCAAGCAGGACACACCATTTGGCACCTTCTTCGGCAGCCAATCGCAACATTTTTTAACCGACCTGGGCTTCGACTACCTATGGCTTTCAAACGGCTTCGGCTTTGGTATGGAAACCTGGAGTGCCACAGGAGCCTTATTTGATGGAGAGAAATTCTATCCTGAAAAATTCAGCGATGTGCAGGATAAGATACTCAACTTCTGGACATTATTCAGAGAGCAATGCCCGGATTTCCGCATTGAAACGAGGGGCACCAACCTGTCCACAGGCATTGACCTGGCAGCGGATGGTGTCGATCTCAAAAGTATTTACAACGGAGGCTTCAATCTGCTGCCTCCTCCCAACTCGCCTTGGGCTGCTTTAAATGGCGATTTTGGTCTGGAGCTCGCCGGCTATATGTCACGAATAGCCGAGCTACCCGACGACCGCTACCTGTTCAGGTACTACACCCACGACCCATGGTGGGTGAACAGCCCCTGGCTGGATCGCTATGGCAGAGAAGCGCACGATATTTACCTACCGATGTCGGTTTCTACCATCAACAGCAAGGGTGAGGCCATGCTGCCAACCCATCTTAATTTCCTGACCATTGACGACTCGTATGGCAATATGCCTGTGCAGGTACCGGATGAGGTGACCCCGCACATTCTACAAGCCAGAAGAAATGCGCCCGATCAGGCGGGCCCTGTTGTTTGGGTATATCCTTTTGACGAATACCATGAATGGGCCTCTGTGCAGCCCGAAAGGTTGCCAGAGATCTACTATGGCGATTGGTTTATTCGCCAGGCTATCAACGAAGGTTTTCCTATGAACACGGTGGTGTCTACCGGAAACTTCAGCCAGATCAGAAAAGATGGAAAACCAACTTTTGATGAATCCGTGCTGGTGACAATTGTCCCCGATGCAGGAAGTGAATTGGAGCAGCAATTGATAGCCTTTGTGAAAGTGGGGGGACAACTAATGATCTACGGGCCGGTAGGAAATGGCAGTAAGGAATTCCTCGATTTTATGAATATAAAGGCTGAAGAGCCACTGGCAGGTGAATTTGCGGTGCAAATGGCCATGAACGGGGATAACATAGAAACCAAATCACCTATGGTGATGCAACATCCTGCTGATCTGTCTGGCGGAGGGATAGAAACGATGGTCGCTTCCACGGATAATTCTACAAAGGTACTGGCACAGGTGGTTCAGAACGGACAGAAGCGGGATGCCGTAGTGTACCGGCAAAACCCGGACTGGAAGGGCGGAGCCGTGTGCTATGTCCGTGGAACCAATTCTGTGTCATACAAAGGCGGTCACTTGTTGACTCCGGATGATTCCGAGAAATGGTTTTCAGGGCCCTCTTTGATGCGATTTGGTCTGGGTAAATTGGGTTACTCAATCACCTACGACAAAAGCAGCGGAGGCATAAAAGACCCTATCAACTGCATTTCACGGCACAACAATTCCTTCTTCTTCTCTGGCTACCTTCCTAATCTGACGGTGGAGCAGGCATTCAAGTTTCCTCAAGGTGCTCCCATCATCATCGGTTGGGAAACAGAACTGAAAAATGGAGCATCTACCTACAGGTTTCCAAAGTCATTTTTCGAAGAGAGCAGATTCTTTGTGGAGCAGGAAGATGGTGTGATTTCGTGCTTTGATATTCCTCTGGCGACGAAAGGCACCAAGCGTCGAATTCAATTGACTGGTTTGAAAAATGCGAAGGTTCGGTTTTATCCACCCACAGGAGTTGCAGGCGAATCGGTGAAAGTGGTTTTGAACTCCAGTTACCCATTTGGTAAAGGACAGCTGGAGGGGCAGAGCGAAGGAAAGTTTGGTGCAGATTACTATCTGTATGAAAATGTAACTGGTCAACTGGTCGTGTCATGGTGAAAAACACTATTCATATAAATTACTTGGTGTCACTGGAAGCATTTGCTGGCCTGCTTGTATCCGTTGCGCTGTTGCTGCTTTTCACTTTCGCAGTGAGTGGTTGTACTCAAACGGAAAAAAGGGATGAAGCTGCTAAGCGCCCGAACGTCATTGTCATTCTCACCGATCAGCACAACCCAAATGCAATAAGTGCTCATGGTAATAAGTACTTGAGCACACCAAATCTTGACTACCTGGTCAACAATGGGATAAGCTTTGCGAACTCCTATTGCACAACACCTGTTTGTGGCCCGTCCCGAAGCAGTCTTATCACCGGTTTGATGCCTCATAACACCGGCGTCGATTACAACGGTGATTCAATGAAGGACGGAGTCAAAAACCTGGGTCAAATACTTAGCACCGAAGGATACGAAACAGTATGGGCCGGGAAATGGCATATCCCGGGTTCTTATCCTCAGCAGAAAGATATCGACACTCTGGCGGGGTTCAAGGTTATCGACTTTTATGAAAATGATAAGCCCTGGGATTTGGGTGCCGATACTGACGGCCCTTTGGCAGATGCCACGGCAGAATATATCCAGCAGTACAGCGGAGAGAAACCATTGCTGATGTACGTGCAGTTCCACAACCCCCACGACATTTGCCATTTTCCGAGAAAGCCTGAGAACTACCCGAATGTTGGGCCAGATGTAGTGCTTCCGCCTTTGCCGGCTAATCATGCCATAGACCCGAACGAACCCGAAATGATAGCAAACAGTCGTTTCCGGGACCACTATGGTGATGAGCTGCTCTTGTCGCAGGGTAACGACGAAACCAGGTGGAGAAATTACCTGTGGTACTATTATCGCAACACCGAAATGGTAGATGCCGAAATAGGTAAAGTGCTGGATGCACTGAGAGCTAAGGGAATGGATGAGAACACCATCATTGTCGTCAGCGCCGATCATGGCGATGGCATGGCGGAGAAGAAATGGGCAGCTAAGTTGTCGTTGTACGACGGGCCTGCCAAAGTGCCGTTTGTGGTGTACTACAAAGACAAGGTAAAGGCGACTGGTGTTGACAATCAACTGGTAGTGTCGGGTGCAGACGTGGTGCCAACCATTCTCGATTATATCGGTGTAAACAGCAATATAGTATTTGACGGAGTCAGCCGAAGACCCTATATAGACTCGCATAAATATGACTCTGCTGACTTTGTAGTGACTGAGCTGGCCGTTGATCCATTTGATAAATCACTCACCGGCCGGATGATCCGAAACAATCGGTACAAATACAATTACTATTCAAAAGGCGAGAGAAATGAGGAACTCTTTGACATGGTAAACGACCCGCTCGAAATGAGCAATCTGGCAGGCAATGAGGATTATTTGTCTGTGAAGACGGAATTGAAGGGACAGCTAAAGAAGAGACTAACTGAGACAAAAGATCCCTTTCAGCTATGATTAAGCAACGAACGCATAGAAACACCCTAACATGAGAATGTTACTACTCATAGTCATAGCCTTTGTGGCGTTTTCTTGCTCTTCTGGTATGGAGTCGGGGCCCAGGGGCAACGCTGACTATGATCGGTTGGTAAAAGGGTTTCAAAATCCCCCAACCGAAGCCAGGCCTAAAGTGTATTGGTGGTGGTTAAACGGATATGTGGACACCCTGAGATTGAGGGAGGAGTTGCGAGCCATAAAGGAAATCGGGTTAGGCGGCGTGGATGTTTTTGAAATCGGGGTGCCTGCGTCCGAAAATGTGGGGCAGGCCATTCCTGCTGGCCCGGCCTTTATGGGGCCGGAGTTTCTGGAGACACTTAAGGTAGTAGTGGACGAAGCAAGAAAGCTGGAACTTGAGGTGGGAATGAACCTGGCGAGTAGTTGGAATGCTGGCGGAAGCTGGACAAAGCCTGAACACGCAGCGAAGACTATCTATATGTCAAAGGTGAAGGCACATTCGGGCAGTACCCGGATCAAGGTGCCTTTTCCGACGATTCCCAAGCTGGACCCACGAGGAAGGACTCGTGTGATAAAATATGGAGATGATGGAAAACCGGAATTTCGAAGGGAGATAGCAGTTTTGGCGATTCCTAAAGAGGCAGATACGCCTTTGGACACGACCAGAATTGTCAATGTGTCGGCGTTTTTTGATTCGGAGGCAGATGTCCTTAGCTGGGTCGTTCCTGAAGGTGAATGGGAAATCCATCGATACGTCTGCGCCAATTCGGGAGAGCAGCTTTTTATGCCATCAGCCCAATCGGTAGGCCCCATCATCGATCACTACGATTCATCTGCGACTCGTGCCCACCTTGAGTTCTTTGTTGACCAGATCAGACCGCTGGTTGACGATTTTGCTACTTCGCCCATCAAGTACTTTTACCTGGCGAGCTATGAAGCCAAAGACTTTGCCTGGAGCACCACTTTGCCGGAGTCCTTCAGACGAATGAATGGGTATGATATCGCCAAATTCCTCCCATTGCTTTTTGATAATAGCCTGTTTGATAAAGAGCTTGTCGAGCGGTTTCAGTTTGATCTCCGAATGACGTTGTCGGAGCTGATGATCAACAACCACTATCGCAAGGCAAAAGAAATTTCCAATAGTTACGGACTAAAGATCGCCTCAGAGGCCGGAGGCCCGGGGGTATACACCATTCCTGTGGAGGCACTAAAGGCATTGGGCTCACTCGATATTCCCCGGGGTGAGTTTTGGCACAGAACAACAAGAGTCGAAGATGGTGTCGATATTATCTGGTTGGTAAAAGAGATAGCAGCTGCCTCGCATATTTACAAAAGAGGCATCGTTGAGGAGGAAGCGTTTACGAGTTTCATCAACGACTGGCAGGAGGGGCCCGCTGACCTCAAGCCACTGGCTGACAAGGCATTCGCCGAAGGAATGAACAGGGTAGTGATTCATGGCTTTACGCACAATCCAAACGCTGAGGGTGTACCTGGTATCGGCTATTTTGCAGGCACTCATTTCAATCCCAAATCAGGCTGGTGGAAAGTGGGCCGTCCCTTTGTGGACTACCTCTCACGGATTTCCTACGTGTTGCAGCAAACGGATTTTGTTGCGGATGTGCTTTATTACTATGGCGACGATGTTCCCAACCTGGTGCCTCCAAAAAACACCCGGTTCAAAGTAGGCGATGGCTATGACTATGAGATCATCAACAAAGAAATTCTGCTAGGTCAGCTTACCGTTGAGAATGACAAATTGGTTTTACCCGGGGTTGGCTCGTATCACGCCCTCTACATAGGTGGAGCTGAGGCAAGCAGCTATGAGGTATTGGAAAAGCTGGCCGAATTGGCTTCAAAAGGAGCCATTGTTCTGGGAGAGAAGCCCGTGAGAACGGCCGGGTTGAGTAAAGACAATGAGATCGAAATAAAACTGACTGATTTTTCAGATAAAGTTTGGGCTCAGCCAGGGACGAACGTAAGGAGTGAAGAGGGGAAAATCTATTCCGGCATCTTACCCATTGAAGCACTTAAACAACTGAATGTCCCACCCGATTTTTCTTATCCCGAGAATGAGAATTCGAGCCTGGACTATATCCACTATCGGAAAGATGGTCTTGATTTTTACCTGGTTCGCAACACAACTGATCAATGGGTGAACAGTACATGCCGTTTTCGACAGGAGAATAAATCGCCTGAAATATGGGATCCGACGACTGGCGAGATAGCAGCAGTTCGAACCTTTGAGGAGGAAGGAGGGCAAGTGTCCCTGCCACTGTCATTGCCGCCCCACGGTGCGCAGCTAGTGTGTTTCACTCCACAAAAATCAAAGGCAGAGGGCCAGCCCTTACCTGATTTGAATAACGTCTCCTGGTTTCGCTACGAAAGTGACGGAATTTATGTAACTGCTGGCGTTCCGATTCTAACCGTCGACAAAGAGTGGACAGTAAAGTTTCCAAAAGGCTGGGGGGCGCCCGATTCGATGTTGCTGCCGGGCTTAGAACCTTTGACAAATAGCGACATCCCTGGTGTAAAGTACTTTTCAGGCACTGCCTCCTACACCACAAGTTTCGATTTCAGGAAGGGAAATAACGAAGCCAAAATTGTCATTCAGTTGGGAGACGTTTCCGAAGTGGCTGAAGTGTGGCTCAACGGACACTCCCTGGGTATTTCATGGACGCCACCCTTCCAGTATGATATCACTGATAAGGTAATAGTCGGTAAAAATGAATTGAGGGTGGATATCACCAACAATTGGTCTAACAGGCTGGTCGGCGATGCCATCACTGGCGAAAAGTTTACCACCACCAATATCAAGGTGGTGAATAGAACGAAAAAACTCGGTTGGGAGCATGTACCGTTGGTACCGTCAGGCTTGATCGGGCCGGTTGAGATATATGAAATGAAAGCGATACGATGAAAGTAAACGGAGAGGCCATGAGGTGCCAAATAAACTATTCGAGATTGATGAACAATGCCATGAAAGTACTGGCAGTGGTCGCTTTGTTTGCTTGCCAGCCGCCTGTTCAGGAAGAAAAAGAAGCTGCTGCCAGTGAACCTCAATATGATGTTGCTGCCTACGTTTGGCCGTCTTGCCACCACGATGAGCGGTTTGGCGACATGCTGTGGCCTGATGGGATGGGCGAGTGGGAGGTAATAAAAAAAGGAACACCACGATTCGAAGGGCACTATCAACCGAAGGTTCCGTTGTGGGAATATGAGCCGGACAATGACCCAAAGGTGATGGAACGCTGGATAGAGACTGCAACCGACTACGGCGTAAACACTTTCATTTTTGACTGGTACTGGTTCGGTGACGGCCCTTTTCTGGAGAGCTCACTCAACGACGGGTTTCTCAAAGCGAGCAACAACGAGAAAATGAACTTTTACCTGATGTGGGCCAACCACGATGTGAAGCAGAACTATTGGAATGTCCACAAATACAAGGACGTTGACACGTTGCTTTGGGATGGTGCTGTTGACCTGGTAAATTTCAAAATCATTGTGGACAGGGTGATCAATAACTATTTCAAAAAGCCCAACTACTACAAAATAGATGGTAAACCCGTCTTTTCCATCTTCAGCGTTGCAAACCTGGTAGAAGGACTAGGCGGGCTTGACGAAGCTGCGGATGCTCTCAACTATTTCAGGGAAGAAACGAAGAACGCAGGCTTCCCCGGGCTGCATATTCAGCTGATTAATTTTGGTGTTCCCAATGAAAACGCCCTTCAATCTATTAAAGCACTAGGGGCTAATAGCGTCACTAAATACAACTGGGGCGGCCCGCATCCAGAAGATTATGTCCAGTGGGGCGTTGAGTCGATGGACAAAAGGCAACAATGGGACGAGGCACTGGATATCCCGGTCTTCCCCAATGCTTCGATTGGCTGGGATGATTCACCGAGGTTTCCACACAAAGGAAAAGCGGACATCGTCCATTATAACAAAACACCAGAGGCTTTTGCGTCATTTCTCCAAAAATCGAAGGAATACTGCGATAGCCACCCAGAACAACCAAAGTTGATAACAATATTTTCCTGGAACGAATGGATTGAAGGCGGCTACCTTTTGCCTGATATGCTGTACGGCTACCAATACCTTGAAGCAGTGAAGAAGGTGACCTACGGGGGTTCGGAGAAGACTGGCCCATGAGAGACATTAAGGAATAACCACGGCGTCCTAAGCAGAGTCGGTTTGAATTATACACATACACTACTATGAAAACACGATTTTCGACATTTATTGCCCTTGGATTATTCGTTTGTCTTCAATGCAATTTTGCCGTTGGGCAAAGCACATCTGCCTACGAGCAGGTCAAGTCATCGTTTCAATCTCCACCCCAAAGCGCCCGACCCAAGGTTTACTGGTGGTGGCTCAACGGAAATGTGGACAGTGTTAGGGTGAAAGAAGAAATAGCCGCCATGGACAGAGCGGGGCTTTCGGGGTTTGATCTTTTTGAAACGGGTGTGCCTCCGGTAGATACAATGGTTGAAGCAGGGCCGGCATTTCTAAGCAAAGAATCCCTCAAGGTGATCAGGGTGGCGCTGGAGGAAGCTAAGAAAAGGAATATGGACGTGGGCTTCAACATGGCCAGCAGTTGGAATGCAGGTGGAACGTGGGTAACTCCCGAAAATTCCGCTAAATCGATTTATGATTCGAGAATAGAGGTAAAGGGCAAGTCGGGGGGCAATATAAAGCTCCCGTTCCCTCAGATTTCAAAAATAGATGCAGCTGGGAAAACAAGGGTAATTCAGTACCAACGAAATGGGAAGCCGGTGTTTTATCAGGAAGTGGCCGTTGTAGCCATACCGTTGAAAAATGGAAAGCCTGACTGGGATCCGGCAAAGATCGTTGAAGTTTCCAGCCAATTTGATCCGGAAAGTGAAAAACTGAACTGGACACTGACAGGTGACTGGGAGGTGCACCGCTACATCTGCTCCAATTCTGGCGAGCAGTTAAAGCGACCAAGTAAGTACTCCTCCGGCCCTATCATCGACCACTTCGACGCACAGGCCACCGAAGCCCATTTTCTTCATATTATCAATGTGCTGACAGAAGAAATGGGCGACTTGAGGAACACTGCGCTGAAAAACCTTTACCTGGCTAGCTATGAGGCCACCGGCTTTACGTGGACGACCACATTGCCAGCTGTGTTCAAGGCACTCACCAGCTACGAAATAAATAAATTCCTGCCCGTGCTCCTTAATCAGTCATCTTTCGAGAAAGGAGTTGTTGAAAAGTTTATGAAAGATTATCAGCGGACTTTGTCGGAGCTGATGATCACCAATTTTTATAAGAAAGCGAAGGAGGTAGCCAACGCACATGGTCTGAAAATCAATTCTGAAGCAGGTGGCCCAGGTATGCCGATGCACAATGTGCCCGCTGAGCCTCTCAAGGCTCTCGGTGCGCTTGACCTTCCCCGTGGTGAATTTTGGATCAACTACAATGCTTACAATGACCAGGGAGTAGATTTTCTGCGGGTCGTGAAGGAAGTGTCCTCTGCGTCTCATATCTACGGTAGGGGCATCGTGGAAGAGGAAGCCTTCACTTCATCTTTGAACTGGCAGGAAGGCCCGTTTGATATGAAGCCAACCGGCGACCGGGCGTTTTGCGAGGGCATGAATAGGGTGGTGATTCATGGGTTTAGCCACAACCCAAGCGGAATTGGTTACCCGGGCATCGTTTACCATGCAGGCACACATTTCAATGATAAAAGAATATGGCACCCGAAAATACGGCCTTTCACTGACTACCTGGCCAGGGTTTCTGCAGTGTTCCAGCAGACCGATTTTGTAGCCGATGTGCTATACTACTATGGGGATGCGGTGCCGAACTACGCAGGACCGAAAAATGGTCGTTTCATGGCTGGCCTGGGCTACGACTATGATGTCATCAATACTGAGATTCTTTTGCAGCTGAAAGTGAAGGATGGAAAGCTTGTATTGCCTACGGGTGGTCAGTACAACCTATTGGCGCTGGAGGATGAGGGAGACATTAACCCAGCAGTGTTGCTGAAAATAGAGGAGCTGGTAAGTGCAGGGGCTACTATCACCGGAGCCAAACCAAAAAAAGTATCGGACAGGCCAGGAGGAACGCCGGCCATGGCCGCTATGATTGATAAAGTTTGGAATCAAAACTCAAAGGCGAAAGTAGTGGCCGGAAAGCAGCCATTCGAAGTGTTGCAGGCCAACAACATTGGCCCCGATATCAATTATTCGGACATAGCGCTCAACACACTCGACTACATTCACTACAACAAGAATGGCCTGGATTTTTACTTCGTAAGAAACACCACCGACGAATGGGTGTCAAGGGAAATCAGCTTCCGGCAGCAGGCCAGGGTGCCGGAGATATGGGATCCAATAAATGGGTCAATTTCACCGGCAACCATCTACAATCAGAACGGCAAATACATTCAACTACCAGTTTCACTACCACCTATGGGCTCGACTTTTGTTGTTTTCAAGCCAGGAAAGCAAGAGGTGAAGTTCTCAAAAATTACGGGAACTCAACAGCATCCACCTATGCTCAACTACACACCCGATGGAGTGTTTGTGATGGAAGCAGGTGCTTTTGAAGTAAAAAAGCAAGACCAATCCTTACCCCTTATTAACAATGTAAATGTTGAAACCTTAACTGGAGCCTGGGAAGTATTCTTTTCTCTGGAATGGGGTGGGCCTGAAAGGAGGCTGTTTCCAGAGTTGAGCTCATGGACAGACTCTGAGGAAGAGAGCATAAAATACTATTCGGGGATGGCCAGGTACAAAAAGCCATTCTATCACGACGTCAATGCAACGCTCATGAAAGACCAACGGGTGTTTCTCGATCTTGGCGACCTTTCAAAAGTAGGTGAAGTGTGGCTCAACGGAGAACCGCTGGGAATCACCTGGGCAAAGCCTTACCGGTTCGATATTACCGACAAACTTAAAGCAGGCAACAACCTGGTGGAGGTAGAAATTGCCAACGTTTGGGCCAATCGTATCATAGGAGACGCCCGGACGGGTGGAAAGGACTATACTTATTCCAACGTGCTAACAACAACAGTTGTAGGTTTCGGTAGGCAGCGATTTTCTTGGGAAGAAACCCCGTTGGTAGAATCAGGCTTGCTGGGGCCCGTGCGATTGATTACTGTGAGCCCGCTGTAACAGGTGGGAAAAATTGAACCAATTGATTGAAATATTAACCCGATTTAGAAATATAACACGCTATATCATGAAGACACTCTTTTCTGTACTTATTGCCTTTGGAGCTTTGATTTGCTTTTCTTTTGATCAGGCCATTGCCCAAAACGCACCATCTTACGATCAACTAAAGGAAGGGTTCAAGTCGCCGCCTCCCGGGGCCAGGCCAAAAGTGTACTTCTGGTGGCTAAATGGTAAGGTCGACACCGTGCGTGTGAAAGAGGAAATTGCCGCCATGGATCGTGGAGGTATTTCTGGCTTCGATATTTTTGAGATTGGCGTTCGTGAAACTGACGATATGGTGGCAGCTGGTCCGGCTTTTTTGAGCGACGAGTCACTCAAGTCAATACGGGTAGCCTTGCTGGAAGCCAAAAAACACAACATGGATGTTGGCCTTAATTTGGCCAGCAGTTGGAACGCTGGTGGTTCGTGGACTACGCCGGAGAATTCGGCCAAGTCAATATATTTTTCAAGCCTCGATGTAAAAGGTAAGTCGGGCGGGACTGTAAAACTTCCTTTCCCGGAAGTCCCGGCAAAAGATACAAGAGGCAGGGCAAAAGCCATTGAATTTCAGAAAAACGGCAGGCCTGTTTTTTATACCGAGGTGGCTGTAGTGGGTATTCCGATGGAAAATGGACAGCCCGTTTGGGATCCGGCAAAGTTCGTTGATTTGACGTCAAAGTTTGATACCAAAAGCGACAAGCTAACCTGGGATTTGTCGGGTGACTGGCTGGTGCATCGCTACATCTGCTCCAATTCAGGCGAGCAATTGAAGCTGCCCAGTAAGAATTCAGTTGGCCCTATCATCGACCACTTTGATGCACAGGCCACGGAGGCGCATTTTCTCTACATCATCGGCCGTATTCAGCAAGCTATGGGCGATGACCTCAGCAAGACAGCCCTGAAAAGCCTTTACCTGGCGAGCTACGAGGCAACAGGCTTTGTCTGGACAACCACACTGCCACAGGTTTTCAAGGAACTCAACGGATATGAGATCAATAAATACCTGCCGGTACTTTTCAATGAAGAAAATTTCAGCGAAGAGGTGGTGAGCAAGTTTAAAAAGGATCGCCAGCGCACTTTGTCAGAATTGATGGTCACCAATTTTTATAAAAAAGCGAAGGAGATATCGAACAAGTACGGATTGAAGATCAATTCCGAATCGGGTGGCCCGGGTTTGCCTTTGCATAATGTGCCAGTTGAACCACTTAAATCGCTGGGAGCTTTGGACTTGCCGAGAGGGGAGTATTGGATCCATCACGATCGGTTCAATGAGCAGGGAATTGATATTTTGAGAATGGTGAAAGAAGTTTCCGCAGCATCGCACATTTATGGTCGGGGTATTGTGGAAGAAGAGGCCTTTACCTCCTTCAAACACTGGCAGGAAGGGCCGTTCGATATGAAACCGTCCGGCGACAGGGCTTTTGCAGAAGGAATGAACAGGGTTGTGGTGCATGGCTTTAGCCATAACCCGGCGGGCTACGGTTACCCGGGTATTGTGTACCATGCCGGCACCCACTTCAACGACAGAAGGGTGTGGTTCTCCAAAGTAAGGCCTTTCAACGACTACCTTGGCCGAATATCATTTGTGTTGCAGCAAACTGACTTTTTTGCAGACGTGCTTTACTACTACGGTGACGCCATCCCCAATTATGCAGGACACAAAAACAGCCGTTTTATGGTTGCCTCTGGCTATGACTATGAAATAACCAACACCGAGATACTGCTACAAACATCAGTCAAAAATGGAAAAGTGGTGCTGCCTACCGGAGCTGCGTTTAGTGTGCTGGCACTGGAGGACGAGGGAGAGATCAATCCCCAGGTACTACAAAAGATCGACGAGCTGGTTCGTGCCGGAGCCAGAGTGACTGGAGCTAAGCCCAAGAAAATATCCGACATTCCTGGCCGCACTGAGGCGATGAATGCTACCCTTAACAAACTGTGGGGTGCCGGGAGTCAAAAAGTACTCGATCAACAGCCGGTGACCGTGCTGGAGACGCTTGGCTTGGGGCCGGACATAGATTATGCGGACAGAACTGCTAACACGCTCGACTATATCCACTATAACAAAGCGGGGCTGGATTTCTACTTTGTAAGAAATACCACCGATCAATGGGTGTCGAGAGAGATAGGATTCAGACAGCAGGGCAAAGTACCCGAGATTTGGGATCCGGTATCTGGCTCGGTGCTGCCCGTTACCATTTACCGAGAGGATGGGAAGTACATCAGGCTGCCATTGTCGCTGGCACCCTACGGTTCAGCGTTTGTCACATTCAAACAAGGGAAAAGCACCGCCAAATTTGAGCAGTTAAACAGCCGGGGACTTTTCCCTCCTTTGCTGGATTACACTGCCAACGGTATTTTGGTGATGGAAGATGGCTTGTTCGAGGCTACCAAAGCAGGGCAGTCTACCCCGGTGACAAATATCACGAAACATCAACCGATCAGCGGAGCCTGGGAGGTGTTTTTCTCACAAGATTGGGGAGGCCCTGAACGAATAATATTCCCCGAATTGATCTCGTGGACGGAATCCGATATAGAAGGCATCAAATATTATTCTGGCGATGCAAAATATAAGAAGACCTTTCAGTACGATATCAACGCATCGTCCATGAAAAACCAGCGGGTGTTGCTTGACCTGGGCGACCTGTCAAAAGTAGGAGAGGTGTGGTTGAATGGAGTGTCGCTCGGTATTGCGTGGGCGAAGCCTTACAGGTTCGACGTGACTGATGTTTTGAAACCAGCCGACAACGTTTTGGAGATAGAAATTGCCAATACCTGGTCGAACAGGATCACCGGCGATGCTCTGACGGAAGGCAAGGACTACACCTTCACAAATGTTGAGATCACAGACATCTTCGGATTGAACAAGATCAAGACGCCGTGGGTGGAAGTACCACTAATCAGGTCAGGCTTGCTGGGCCCAGTCCAATTGATCACAGTTAGTCCGATAGAGTAATCGACTGCCAAAACTAAACTACCATGAAATAGCCATAAGAAATACCATACCCAACGGAATGAATAAAGGTATTTAAATAAGCAGTTTTCATTTCCAAAGGGATTTAGGCTATTCCATCTGGCCCCTAAAAAGTAAATTTTATACAGATGAATAGCCATAAGGAATACCATACCCACGGGAAATGAATAAGTGGATCGAAAAGCTAAATATTCATTCTCATTGGTAAAAGCTATTCCATGTGGCCGCTGAAAAAAAAATTATATACACATGAAAAACATACTTCATATCGCTTCTGCCACACTGTTTGCGGCCGTGCTGCTGCTCTTTGCATGTGAAACGCCAAAAACTGATGATGGGCTCGCTGAATTAAGACAAGGTTTTCAGAATCCGCCAGTCAAAGCCAGGGCCAAAGTGTATTGGTGGTGGCTCAATGGCTATGTTGACTCGGTAAGGCTTAAAACCGAACTGAGAGCCATCAAGGACGCTGGCCTTGGCGGCGTAGACATTTTTGAAATTGGGTTGCGACGAGCAAGTGATGAAAAAGGGATCATTCCTGCTGGCCCTCCGTTTATGGGCGATGAATCGCTTCATTTGATAAAATTGGCCCTTGATGAAGCTAAGGCCCTTGATTTGGAAGTGGGGCTCGGAGTAGCCAGTAGCTGGAATGCAGGAGGAACCTGGGTCGAACCAAAACATGCCTCCAAAACGCTTTACGCCTCTAAAACGCAGGTGAGAGGCGGGAATGAGGTGAAAGTAAAACTTTCCTTTCCGGAAATTACGCCCGACAGAAACGGGAAGCCCAGAAATATTGATTATCTGCCGAGCGGAAGACCAGTGTACAGTGAGGAAATCGCAGTGGTCGCTGTTCCAAAAGACGCCAAAAATTTAGGAGACACCTCCCGGATCTTTGACCTCTCCGCTCAATTTGATGCCGCTGCAGAAGAGCTAACCTGGCAGGCTCCTGAAGGAGACTGGAATATCTACCGATACATTTGTTCCAATTCTGGCGAACGGTTGATTGTGCCATCACCCAATTCGGACGGCCCCATCATCGATCATTTCGATTCAGCCGCCACCCGCATGCACATGATGTATTTCATCAACAAACTGAAGCCTCTCGTGGGAGATTTTAAGCAAAGTGCGCTCAAAAACCTCTACCTGGCCAGCTACGAAGCGAAAGAGTTTGCCTGGACGCCGACATTGCCTCAGATGTTTAAGAAGCTGCACGGGTATGAGATCAATAAGTTTATTCCTGCTATTTACGACGAGCAGCTATACGAGGAGAAGGTAAATGATGACTTTCAATTCGACTTTAGAAAGACATTCTCGGAGCTAATGATTCAAAATCATTACGCCAAATCAAAAGAGGTGTGTAACGCCCACGGACTTGAGATCATATCAGAGTCGGGTGGCCCTGGGCACATGCACCACATTCCGGTGGAGACATTGAAGGCTCTGGGGTCATTGGACGTGCCCCGTGGCGAGTTCTGGTACAACCGGGAGTATTACAAAGAAGACAGCGTGGTAGATTATATCTGGCTGGTCAAGGAAATTGCGGCTGCATCTCACATCTATCAGCGAAATATCGTTGAAGAAGAAGCTTTTACCAGCTATTGGGACTGGCAGGAGAGCCCGAAGGACTTGAAAATTATAGCGGATCGGGCGTTTTGTGAAGGCATGAACCGACTGGTGATCCATGGGTTTACGCACAACCCGTCAGAGTTTGGCTATCCCGGTATTGTTTATCTGGCGGGCACTCACTATAACGACAAACGGGTTTGGTGGCCCATGGCCAAAGCTTTTAATGATTACCTGGCCCGAAACTCTTACATACTTCAGCAAGCCAAATTTGTAGCCGATGTTTTGTACTACTACGGCGACGATGTGCCCAACCTGGTGCCACCCAAGAACACAAGATTCACGGCTGGCCCCGGTTACGACTACGAAGTAATCAATACTGATAAAATAAGCGAGTTGGTTGTTGAAAACGGTGAAGTTGTACTGCCGGGTGTTGGCAGGTACAAGGTACTGGCGCTTGGGAACAATACGGAAATGAGCCCTGTTGCGCTAGCCAAAATGAGAGATTTGGCTGCTTCGGGAGCCGTGATCGTGGGAGGAAAGCCCACCCGGGCAAATGGATTGGCTCGTTAGCCTGAGGCAACTCAGGAAATAGTGAGTGGATCGGACGAATTGTGGGTGAGCGGCAAGGTGAGGTCAAACCAAACCCCGGAGGAAGCCCTTAGAGGATTAGGGTTAGTGCCGGATTTCAGCTATCCCGATCAGGCCAGTGGAAAGCTGGATTTCATCCACTACACCAAAGGCGATGCAGATTTTTACCTCATCCGCAACACGACAGACAGCTGGGTGTCTGAAAAACTATCCTTTCGCCAACAAAACAGGGCACCAGAGTTATGGGATCCTAAAACCGGAGAAATGATGTCTATTCCGGTGTTCGAGGCGAGCGGCAACGTAACACTGTTGCCATTATCGATCCCACCTTACGGGAGCTACTTTGTGGTGTTCACTAATCAGCCAGCGAAATCTAAAGGGAGCATCGAAAATACCGATATTGTGTACACGCCGCATGGTTTCTACTCAAGGTCGGCAGGTGGCCCGACAAAGTCGACAACCATCGAAGGAGAATGGAACGTTTCATTCAACGAGGCATGGGGAGCGCCTGGCACAGCTGTTTTCCCCCAACTTACTTCTTGGACGCAATCAGAGGCCGATGGCATCAGGTACTACTCCGGAATCGGCACGTATGATAAGACATTCGAGTTTGCAGGCTCAGGTGGTGAGGCGAACCGAGTGTACCTTGACTTGGGTGACCTTGCTGAAATGGCGGAGGTAACGTTAAATAGTAAGCCAGTAGGAATTGTGTGGACGAAGCCTTATCGGCTTGATGTTACTGACATGATCAAAGAGGGGGCAAATACGCTAAGTGTACGGGTGGCAAATACCTGGTCGAACCGACTGACAGGTGATGCCATCACTGGGGAACAGTTCACGAATACCAACATTACCAATGCCAATAAGAACCTGACTCCGTGGAAGGATGTGCCGCTGAAAAAGTCTGGTTTACTCGGCCCTGTTCAGGTAGTTACCATCAGTCTTTCAAAATGAAAGTATGAATGGACGCCATCGCCATAGGATCATAGTAGCGGTTTGCCTTGCTGCTTGCATGGTTTTCGCAGGCCAGGCAATGGCTCAGCTGAGTTGCGCTCAGCTGTTCTCTGACAACATGGTGTTGCAAAGAGGAATTGAAATGACAGTCTGGGGCACTTCCGCCGCTGGCGAAAAGATCAGTGTGAAACTGGATGGCTTGATGTCTTCTGCATTTGCCGACGAAAAAGGGAAATGGCAGGTAAAGTTACCTGCTCACGAGGCTGGTGGGCCCTATCAACTGGAAGTGCAAGGATTGGATGAAAAACTGGCGTTTACCAATGTGCTTGTTGGCGATGTCTGGTTTGCTTCAGGTCAGTCGAATATGGAGCATCCCGTTGCTGGCTGGGAGTGGATACCGCATTCGGCGGTGAATAATTATGAGGAGGAGCTTACTGATACTAACTACCCAACTGTCAGACTATTCAAGGTGCCAAAAATGCCGTCTCCTGTTGAGCTGAGCGATTTTGAAGAATCGGCTTGGCAAGAGGCCAGCCCAGCGTCTGTAGCTGGTTTTTCCTCGACTGCATGGTTCTTCGCAAAGGAATTAAGCGGCGAGCTTAATGTTCCGATAGGAGTCATCGACGGCTCCTGGGGAGGAACGCCCATCAAGTCATGGATGAGCAGGGAATCGGCCAGCCAATTCAAACAGGATCTTGAAATTCCTCCAGCACCGGACGACTTTAACGAAAGAGCTTGGCGGCAAGCAGAGTTAATTTCACTTGACAATACGCTTGCCAGAAGACTTGCCATTAGTTTTCCTAATGAGGATGACCTGTCCAAGACAGCGACTGAATACAATGATACCAACTGGGGTGTAACTAATCCACTCGAAGAAGGCACATATTACGAGAATGTAGTTTGGTTGAGGAAAGAAGTTCAGGTTCCTGAAAAATTCACCAAAGGAGCGTTCAGGCTCTCATTGGGTTTTCTCAATCGGGAAAGTTGGATTTATCTAAACGGACAGGAACTTGGCTTTTTTTTGTACTCGCAACCTGTTGAAATGGGTATCCCGCCCGGATTGATCAAGCCCGGAAAAAATGTGGTAACGATTCGCATGGCCCAGCCTTTTGGTACGACCAAATTTATGGGGGATGCTGATGCCTATTTTCTCTCAGCAGCAAAGGATAAGCTCTCTATTCCCCTGGCTGAGGATTGGCGATTTAAAAATGAGAAACTGCTGGATTTTGGTTATATCACAAGTCATCACAACCAAACTACTTACCTCTACAACGGCATGGTGGCACCAGCTATCCATTATGGCATTAAGGGGTTCATCTGGTACCAGGGGGAGTCTGATGCTGGTCACGCCGAACTGTATGGGGAAATGTTTCCGTCGCTCATTACTGACTGGCGAAAAAAATGGGGGCTTGGCGAGTTACCATTCTTGTTTGTCCAGATTACCACTATTGAGCAAACCCACGAGTTCAGTAAGCCAAACAGCTCCTGGAGCTATTTGCGGCAGGTGCAGAAGGAAACGCTGGCGCTGCCCAACACGGGCATGGTTGTATCCATTGACTTGGGCGATCCTTACGATGTTCATCCGAAGACCAAGCGTGAATTTGGCCGCAGGCTTGCATTGCAGGCCTTAGATGTAGCTTACGATAAGGCTCTTGTGGCCAACGGCCCGTCTTACGAATCGTACTCACTTGATGGCAATACTGTGGTAGTCCATTTTGGCGAAGCCATCGAACTGAAGAAAAATAAGGTTGGCCTTGGGGCGAGCTTTGAAATAGCAGGTGAAGATGGAAAGTTTGTCGGAGCGAGTGGCAATGTTAAAGGGAGCGATTTGCACATTTCATCAAGTGAGGTCAGCCAGCCGAAGGCAATCCGGTTCGACTGGAGCAACGACCCTGAATACTATATCATTAATAAAGCTGGACTTGCTGCTTCTCCGTTTGTGCTTGAGTTGAATAAGTGAGCGCAAAATGGCATGGCTGCCAGGTGGTAATGGTTGGAAGCGAAGACTACAAAAGTTTTGGAATAAATGCTACCGCTAGCTACTAATGGAGGCTTTTGACAGTGCTTGATGCTTTTGCACTTTAGTAAACTTTTGTAGTCTGAAAGGAGCCGTGCCCACAGCGATAGCTGGAGGCACGCTTTTTAGATCAATTTATCAGCATCATATAAGCGCCAGCCGGGTCCTGAATCAGGCAGTAGAAGGTGTTCTCTCCAAATTTTCTTTTCTCTCCAATTACTTTTCCGCCAAGCTTTTCACAATTCTCCATGCTGGCATCCAGGTCTTCTACTTTCACATAGATCAGCCAGTAGGGGGGTAGGTTGGCATTTCCTCCCGCCTTTTTGCAAACGCCGCTCAGGAAGTTGCCTTCTTTGTCTTTCATCACGTAGTCCTGGTAGCCGCCCATGTCGAGGCCCTGCTTTTCCCAACCAACCACTTCTTTGTAGAATTCGCTAACACCTTCGTGGTCTTCCACAGTCAGGTCAAAGTGCATGATATGTCCAATTTTTTGCTCTTGCATGATTGTTTCTATTAATTGGTTTTTAAGTTAATCAGCAGCAGGAAGGAAGTTTTTGCTTCGAAACAGCGCAGCGCATACGAGTGATATGACCAGGCCTACCGGGAAGATTTCCAATAACGTCATGCCAAACCGAACGACTGGATTTTTGTAGTTTTCAGCCATAGCATCCATCGAAGCTGTCATTTCATCAATTTCAGCCTGCGAGGCGCCTTCATCCTTCATTTTTTCGATGTAGAAATTGGTGTAGTCGGTCATGAAGTCGGGGGCAACGGTGTTGTAGTATATTTCCCAGCCTATGCAATACACAATTCCTGCTACGAGAGTGATCGCCAGCCCTGTTAACAGGGCTTTTCCAAAGGTGATACTTCCGTCCAGGTATTTGTCTCTAAACGCCTTCACGCCAAAGAAAATCATCGACAAGGCCGCAATCATCGACACATAGCCGAGGACCATGCCGAGGTCGTAGTTTCCGTTCTCCTTGCCAATAGGCATGGTGAGGTACATAAGCACCACTACAATGGCACCTGCAATCAATCCGTAGGTAATAATTACTTTTCTCATAATTCTGTCATTTGTGATGTCTCAAAACAAGCGTTCAAAGGCATTTTTCCACTCATACTTTGGTATGAATTTATGAGTTCAGCCAATAATAGTACTAAAGTACGGGTAGTTTGCTACTGGATGAGGCTGAGCTCCTTTGCTTTTTGAACAGCCTGCGTCCGGCGCCTTGAGTCTAGTTTGGAAAATAGATTGGCGGTATGAGTTTTTACTGTGCTGAGGGAAATAAATAGTTTGTCTGCAATTTCCTGGTTCGAGAAGCCTTCAGCCATTAACTGTAATACTTGCAACTCACGCTGGCTGATCTCCAGTCTCCTGAGTTCGTCCTCGTTGAGGTGAAACTTTCGCTGTACGATAACGGTGGTTCGTCGTTTGCCTATTATTTTTCCTCCAGCCCAAACTCCGATCAGTACAAAGAGCAAGGCTACAGCGCCAACGTAAATCTCTAATGACAAATCCCGCACGAAGAACCTGTATTCCAGCATTTTCAGCAGGAACAGCAAGACTGCCATGCTTAGTCCATATATGACAATGGTTCGCTTCATAATTTGTCTATGGTGCCCATAGAATGCCCTCAGTTAACAGATGTGAGGAGTTGCTTAAAATCACCAATACCAATCACGTTTACTATTGGAAAACCAATGCTTTTCAATACTTCAAAGTGCTTGTCTTCTGTTACCAGATAGTCTGAGCTCCCGGCGACTGCGCAGTCCGAAAATTTGTTATCGTCAGGATCTGCATTTATTAGATTCCACTTAAAATATCGGGTGATGAAACTTGTGTTAACTGAGTTTTCGATAGAAAGGAGAACGTTGTCGGCTACTGACGAGCCCATGTGTTCGGTTATAATTTCCTGGTATTCGGAAAGTATTTCCGTTGTAACCAGGAGTTGGAATTTTTCCTTTAAAAATGCCTCATACACCCAATGGTAGGGTGATCTGTCAGAGACAGCAACGAGCAGAATGTTTGTGTCGAGTACAATTTTAAGCACAACCCTTTATTTGCTGTTAGGATAGTGGGTTCTCTTATGAGTCTTCAACAATTCTTCAGCTTTATTGTCTGACCAACTATTGTCATCCCATTTCTTGTTGGCTTCTGTGATCGCTTTTTTGCCAAAGAAATTAGTCAATAGCCTTTTTACCTCAAGCAAATCTTTCTCTGATACGTCGTGAGAGAATGTCTTGAGAAGCTCTATTTGTATGTTAGACAGCGAGTTACTCATCTGTAAATAGAAAGTGTTCTATTCAAAGTTAACAAAAGAAGAGAAAGTTTCTTCAGGATGTATAAACTTAACCTTATTGTAAGCGAAACAAATTTTAATATGAAACTTGTTTTACTTAACACCGTTAAGTATGTTTGTTCCGTTATTTGAAAAGTATCATGGGTATATCAGAGCGCAGAGAACGAGAGAAAGAAGAGATGAAGGAGTTGATTCTAAAAACGGCGAATAAGCTGTTTGCAGAACATGGTTTCGATAAAGTGAGCATGAGAAACATCGCCGATGCCATAGAGTACAGTCCCACGACCATTTATCTCTATTTCAAGGACAAGAATGAATTATTCTATGCTTTGCACCTTGAAGGCTTCAGGATGCTTGCATACGAGTTCAGGCCCTTATTGGAAGTGAAAGACCCAATGGAAAGAATGTATCAAATGGGTCTTCGGTATATCCGTTTTGCCATTGAAAACCCTGATTATTACCAGTTGATGTTCCTTGTGAAGGATCCTTTGTGTACCACCGAAACAGACGAAACCTGGGAGGCTGGTCACAATGCGCATGCCTTCCTTGAGCAAGTTGTTATTGAATGCCAGGAACAGGGGTATTTGCAGGGGATCACCATGAGGGCTGCGGCTTTGATGATCTGGAGTTTTGTCCATGGCCTTGTGTCACTTCAAATATGTGACAGAATGAAACTTTATCAGGAGGTGGAACGTGAACAGTACATCACTGATGCCTACGAGGCTTTCCAGTTGATGATTAGGAACTTTAAGTCGGTCGAAAAGTAGACGACTCCAAAATAATAGAGCCTGGTCAGGTCACCCTCCTGACCATTTTTTTGAACTTGCAGTTAACACTGTTAATTAAATAATGTATGTACATCAAAGTGACACTATTAACCAGCGTTTTGATTTTGATGGGTATGGCGACATCTGCCCGTCAAAGTGAGGTAACTGAGACAGGGGGAGTCCTGGATCAGTATGTGGCTGAGGCCCTTGCTGCCAACCTGACATTGAAACAGGAGAACCTGGCGTATGAACAGAGTCTTCAGAGTCTTGCACAATCAAAAGCACTTTTCATGCCTTCTGCGGGTATTAGCGCTACTTATTCGCTGGCGCAAGGGGGTAGGAAAATCAGCTTTCCCATTGGAGACCTGCTGAACCCAGTCTACACAACGCTGAACCAGTTGACCGATTCGCAGCAGTTTCCGCAGGTGAACAATGAGGAGATTCAGTTCCTGCCTAACCGCTTTCATGAAACCAAGCTACGGGTGGTTCAGCCGCTTTTCAATTCAGACATCTGGTATGGCTATAAGGCGCAGCAGCAAATGGTCACTGTGCAGCAGGCCAAAAGACAAGCTTATGAAACTCAGCTAAAAGGCACTGTGAGGGAGGCCTACTTCAGCTACCTTCAGTCTGTTGAGGCGATCAGAATTTATGAAAGCTCTTTGAACTTGCTCGATGAGCAGGTGCGTGTAACGCAAAGCTTTTTTGATGCACAGCTTGTGACCAAAGATGCGGTGTATAATGCCCAACTGGAAAGAAGCAAAATGGACACCCAGCTAAACGATGCCAGAAAAAATGAGCATTTGGCAAGGGCCTTCTTCAATTTTTTACTTAACAAAGAGCTTGATGCAGAGATTGAGGTAGACTCTCAATTTTCGGGTGATTTTGCATTGCCTCAGGCAATAGTCGAGAATAGCGGCAATCTTACGGAGCTCGCTTTGCAGCAGCGAAACGAACTGCAGCAGGTACAGCAGGCCCAGGAGGCGACTAATTACCTCGTCAAGCTGAACGAAGCCAACCGGATCATGCCCAACCTGGCCGTAATCGGTGATTTGGGCTACCAGGGATTTGACTACAAATTCAACGGCGATCAGCAGTTCAGCATGCTCATTTTCAGCCTGCAGTGGGATCTTTTTAAGGGGGGAGCCCGCAAGGCAAAATACCAGTCGGCAGTGTTGCAGAAAACAACGCTCGAAACCCAGGAAGAACAGCTGAAAAAGCAGATAGAACTACAGGTGATTCAGGCATACGAGGAAGCCCGCTCGGCAGCTAACAACCTTTCCAGTGCTGAGTACGCATTGAAAACCTCGGAAAGTGCTTTTAAAATCACACAGTCGAGGTTCCAGCAAAACCAGGTACTGCCGCTGGAGTTCCAGCAATCGCAACTGAACTACACAAACGCCCGCCTGAGCTACAGCATCGCCAAATACAACCTGCTCAAGAGCGTAAATGAAGTCGATAAAGTAATTAGCAGCTTATAGTCAATCCATTTTTTTAAGAAAGAGACTCAATCATCAATACCATGAAGAATTTCATTACTCCAACAATCATTATTCTGTCTGCATGGGTGCTGTCTGCCTGCACGCAGAACAAAGCATCTGAGATGCAAATAGACAAAAATGTGGTGGCGGTTCGCCTCGACAGTGTTAAGTCAGAGAAGGTGGCCAAGCCGGTTCGCACCAGTGGTTTGGTTTCCTCTGAAACGGAAAGCACGCTGGCGTTCAAAACGGGAGGCATCATTCAGAGAACCTATGTAAAAGTGGGTGATCGGGTAAAAAAGGATCAGCTTCTGGCTTCACTAAACCTTACCGAAATCCAGGCTCAGGTGGTGCAGGCTAAAAATGGCCTTGAAAAAGCCACCAGAGACCTTGAGCGTTTCAAAGGACTGTTGGCTGACTCAGCGGCTACGCTGGAGCAATTCCAAAACATCACCACTGTTTATGAAAATGCAAAGGAGAGCTACAGCATTGTCTCTTATAACCTTACTAACTCCCAAATCAGGGCTGGCTTTGATGGCGTAGTGCTAAAAAAATGGGCCAACGAAGGCGAGATGATCAGTGGTGGCAATCCAGTCTTTTCGCTTAGTGCCAGGAACCAGTCGACCTGGGTGCTAAAGGCGGGTGTGGCCGACAGGGATTGGGCCAGGCTTAACATCGGAGACAAAGCGGTTGTGCATTTCGACCACCTGGGAGACCAGGTCATTGAAGCTTCCGTCATCAGGTTGGCGCAGGGGGCCGATCCAATGAATGGCACCTATCAGGCGGAACTTCAGCTGGAAGTTGGAAAAGATCAGTTACTAGCCAATGGCCTTGTGGGGAGTGTTGTGATTTCTCCTTCAAAAACCCATCAGGTAAACCTGATACCGATCGAATCGATTATAGAAGGAAACGGCAGCCAGGCTTTTGTTTATGTGCCTGCAAAGGGCAATACGGTTAAAAAGCAGCCTGTGAGCGTTGCCTATTTTACCGAAAAGGATGTGGCTATCAGCAGCGGTCTGGAGCATACTGCTCAGGTAGTTTCGGCTGGATCTGCCTACCTCAATGAGGCGTCAACCATCATGGTAGTTCAATAATTTTTTACAGGAGAGCAAAGAACAACAAAAATGAAGATATCAGAATTCTCAGTAAAAAATTACCAGTTCACCCTTATCGTTTTTGCCATGGTTATAGGGTTAGGGCTGAACTCCCTGTTCAACATGCCCAGAGGTGAAGACCCGGAGTTTGAGTCGCCCAGTTTTGCACTGGTAGTGGTTTATCCTGGCACGAGCCCCGTGGACATGGAAGAGCTTGTGGTTGACCCCATCGAAAAGAAGATGAGCGAGCTGGAGGACGTAAAGAAAATCGTCAGTAATGTAGACGATGGCCTGGTAGTGATGCGCATCGACTATAAGTACGAAATTGACCCCGACGATGCCTACCAGGAAGTAATCAGGGAGATGAACACGGTGCAGCAGGAGTTGCCGGCCGACATATTCAGCATAGAAATTCGCAGGTTTACGCCTACAGATGTTAATATTCTGCAAATCGCTTTAGTATCCGAAACAGCTACCTACCGGCAGCTGGAAGCCCAGGCTGACGAATTGAAAGAGCGGCTGGAGGAGGTAAAAGCTTTGAAGAAAGTGGAAGGTTGGGGTTTCCCCGAAACAGCGGTGAAAATCTCGTTGAACCTGGAAAAAATGGCGGCGGCTCACATTCCATTGAACAATGTCCTCGGCGCCATTCAAAGTGAAAATGTAAACATGCCCGGAGGGAGCGTCAACGCTGGTACGAGAAGGTTCAATATCAAAACCAGCGGGAGCTATACCAGCCTGGAGGAGGTGCAAAACACGATAGTTTACTCAGCCGCCGATAAGGTGGTGTACCTGAAGGACATCGCCGACGTGGCTTTTGACTACGAGGAAGAAAACCACCTGACCCGGCTCAACGGCAAGAGAGCAGTGCTTGTGACTGCGGCCCAGAAGGAGGGACAAAACATTTTCAAAGTGCAGGAGGTCTACCAGCCTGTGGTAGATAAGTTTAAGGCAGAGCTCCCATCGAACATGGAGCTGGTTCAAAACTTTGACCAGGCTACCAGCGTCGATCGTCGACTCAGCCGTTTTGTGAAAGATTTCATCATCGCTATCCTTTTAGTGTCAATCACGTTGCTGCCACTTGGTTACAGAGCGGCCATTGTGGTGATGGTTTCCATCCCTCTTTCTCTCGCCATTGGCCTTTTCATGCTCGATACGCTGGGCTACACCATCAATCAGCTGAGCATTGTCGGTCTTATTGTGGCGCTGGGGATTCTGGTTGATGACAGTATCGTGGTAGTGGAGAATATTGAACGGTACCTTCGTGAAGGATATGGTAAAAAAGAGGCCGCCATTGAAGCCACCAAACAGATTGGTCTGGCAGTGGTTGGATGTACGGCTACGTTGATTTTCGCCTTTTTGCCTCTACTTTTCCTCCCTGAGGCGGCTGGCGACTTTATCCGTAACCTGCCCATGGCAGTGGTTACTACGGTGATTGCATCCCTTTTCGTATCGCTCACCATTGTGCCCTTCCTTTCCAGCAGGATATTGAAAACCCACACTTCTTCAGAAGGAAACATTTTTTTCCGTGCTTTGAAAAGATTGATTAGCGGCTCATACTCAAAGTTGCTGGACAAAGCACTCATGCGACCATGGGCTACCCTGGGCATTGCCTTTCTGATCTTTCTGGGTGCGTTGGCTTTGGTGCCATCAGTTGGCTTTAGCTTATTCCCGGCTTCAGAAAAGCCCCAGTTTCTGGTGAATATTGAAACGCCAGTGGGTACCAGCTTGCAGGAGACTGACAATGTGGCCCGGTACGTTGAAAAGGCGCTGGCGGAAGAGCCGACTATTACCTTCTACACTACCAACGTCGGCAAGGGTAATCCGATGATCTACTACAACGTGGTGCCAAAGGCCGAAGCTTCCAATTTCGCACAGTTCTATGTGCAACTCGAAAACGATATCAGGCCAGAAGAGAAAATTAAGACCATCGATGGATTGCGTGAACGCTTTCTATATTACCCCAATGCTAAAATTGAAGTGAAGGACTTCGAGCAAGGTCCCCCAATTGAAGCGCCCATTGCCATCAGAGTGTTTGGAGAAAACCTGGATACTTTAAGGAGCCTGACGCTACAGGTGGAGAAAATATTGAAGGATACTCCGGGAACCATTTATGTGAACAACCCGCTGGCCACTTTGAAAACTGACCTGCGATTCCGTATCAACAAGGACAAGGCGGGCATGCTTGGCGTGCCACTTGCTGAGGTAGATAAGGCTATTCGCATGGCGGTAGCTGGCCTTACCGTTGGTGACTTTACGGACGATAACGGCAAGGAATATAATTTGTTGGTGACCGTGCCGAAAGGCAGCATTACTGACATGTCAGTATTTGACAGGGTGTATGTGAATAGCTACAAGGGAGCATCGGTGCCCCTCAGTCAGCTGGCTTCGCTGGAGTTTGAAACGAGCACCAACCTGGTGAAACACTATGATAAGGAGCGGTTTGCCACGGTGACAGCTTTTGTGGAAAGTAACTACCTGGTGGAAGCCGTAACCCAGGAGGTAGTTGCCGATATGGATCAGTTTGATTTCCCACAGGGCTACACCTACAAAGCCGCAGGTGAGCAGGAGAGCAAAGAGGAAAGCTTTGGAGGGCTCGGTACCATTATTCTTATCACAGCCTTCGGCTTTATGGGCATTCTGGTGCTGGAGTTTGGCACCTTCAAAAGTTCCCTGATTGTGCTGTCGGTCATTCCTTTGGGAATTATAGGAGCAATACTCATGCTGTTGATAACAGGCTATACTTTCTCTTTTACAGCCACAGTAGGCTTGATTGCCCTTGTGGGCATAGAAGTGAAAAACTCAATCCTGTTAGTTGACTTCACTAACCAATTGAGAAGAGAAGGCATGGAACTCAATAAAGCGATTCGGGAAGCCGGTGAAGTGAGGTTTGTGCCGATAGTGCTGACGTCACTCACAGCCATCGGTGGTTTGACACCACTGGCACTGGAAGGGAATCCCCTGTACTCGCCATTGGCTATTGTATTGATAGGCGGATTGATCAGCTCAACGATCCTGTCACGAATTGTGACGCCGGTACTTTATAAATTACTGCCTCCAAGCATTGTGGTGGAGAAGAGGCCAACTCCGGAAGAAGGAATGGGGATGGTGCCAGTACCAGTATAAATCAGGTAAGCCTCCCGGTTCGTCAGAGCCCGGGGGCTTTTTACTAATCCATGAACTCCAAACTCATGGTTAAGCTGGGCCAGAATTTCCACACATAGTTGGGCTCGCTAATGGTAGCTACTTCCAGGTAAGAGAGTTTGTAGCTATTGAAGTTAGGCGTCCACCAGGCATTCACGCCTGCACCAATCACAAAGTACATCGACCAATCCATTTTTCTTCCATATACCAGATGGGGATTAAGCATCAGATTGAACGGCTGCTTGTCCACTCCATCAAAATTGACCCACGATACATTGATCCTGTAGTCTTTGAATGCCAATTTTTGAAAGTCGTGTGGGTTGAACAATAAGCCTTTGCTCACACCATAGCCCCAGGCTTGCTTTGGCCAGATCGATTGGTTGCCGGGAATGAAAAAGTTGCGGCTATAGAAAACCGTGTTGGCTATTCTCTCAGAGCCAGTGGCGATTCCAGCGTTAGCCTGAAACGTTTCGTTGGCCCAAACCCGACCTGTAATGCGGGGACCAACATTGACCAGTCCAAAGGCCCACCCTCTATTTTCTCCAAAAACGTTGACCAATCCAAATTGATGGCCAGCTGATTCCTTCGACACATTGACGAGGGCAAATTGCAAGCCATTGGATTTTTGAGCCTTGTTAAACAAACCGATTTGGTAGCCACCCATTCTATTGGAAAAATTGACGGAGCCCAACTGTAGCCCGTGGGTCTCAGAATCGACAGAATTGGGGCCATTCATACTTTTGTTTCTGTTCACCACGCCAATCTGCGCTCCGAAGAGATCTCCTCGGGCGTAGTTCACTGCTGCCAGCTGCACACCGGTGACAAAGCGGCCTGCGTAATTGAAGAAACCGGCCGTCTGCAGCCCGTGGAGATTATTAGCCGTCATATTCGCCACACCACTCAGCTGCCAGCCAACAACGCCGCTGCCCGCCATGTTGATGAGAGACGATGCCTGGAAGCCAGTGACCGACCCCGTTACCAGGTTAGCAAGTCCTGCTGCTTGTATACCAAGAAACGGGGATTTAAGCGCTTCGAGCTCTGCCCTGGTATAGCGTTTTTGCTGCTGCATGTCGCCGCCTACCACATTTAGTACGCCAGCCAGTTGAAAGCCATAGGTATTGCGCTTGCTGAAGTTGGAGAATCCGGCCAACCCAAAAATGTTGCTGCCAGCGGAATAGTCGACAGTAAGGTTGATGGAAATACCGTTGTAAGAATTTCCCGGATTGAGGCCGTTGGTACCAAGGCCCGGGGCCAGCGATACGTTGAAAAGCCGGTATTTAAAAAGTGCCTGGCTTTCCACAAGCTGCGACGGCTCAGCACTAGCCAGCAGCGTATTAGTTGAGTCTTTGGAAGCTTCCGGTTGTCCCATAAAAGCGTAGGGCATTGGTTCGTCAGAATAAACCGGAGTCAGTTGAACGGGCCTTCTTACGTCGGGCATGCTTTCATCGGACTCAGCTTGTTTTTCGATTGGAAAGAAATCGAGGTGTAACCGAAGTGTTGTATATTTTTGCTTGTCAAACAGCGAGTGGGAGGGGATGCTCTTTTTTCTGAAGTTGAGCTCTTTGTAGCCAAATGGCCAATCATAAGGATTCGGAGCAGGTTGCGTCTTAGGTTTGCCCGCTGTCACAGCTTTCGTCTTGTCCTCTGATTTTGGCCTGAGCAGCACGGTGCTGCCACTTATTGTGTATTCCAGGGATGTTTCAATGCTCAGCTTGTCCAGTGCTTCTGTGAGGGAGGCTGCTGTTTCTACGTTGCCTATTTGGCGAGTGGGCAAGAAGTTTTTGCTATAGAGGAAATTTATCTGAAACCGCTTGCTGATGTGCGTAAGAGCGGAATCGATTGAGACAGACTGCCCCATGGCTCTGAATTGAAACAGCATCAGAGCGAGAAAAATCAGGGCCCAGTCTATAAGCCTTTTAGCAACCACTGCCTTTAAGAATCACTTTACCATTTTGCATCTCATAGCTAATACTGAGTACGTATTTTAAAGCATCCAGCAGCTCTTCTAAGGTTGGGTGGTCAAATGTACCGCTAAACCGGCAATTGGAGATGACCGCCTCTTCGAAGGCAAACTCAACATCAAAGTATCCTTCTGCATCCTCCAAAAGCTTCTTCAAAGGTGCATCTTCGAACTGGAGCTGCCTGGTCTTCCAGGCAATCAGGTTGGGGTCAAACGACTCAAAACGCCGAATGGTATTTGACTGCTCATCATATACTGCCCTTTCTCCTGCCACCACAAAAACCCTTTCGTTCAAATTCCGGTCATGTGATGAGAAGGCGACTTTCCCTTCGCTCACTTCCAGTTCGACTTTGGCTGAGCCGGGGAGCCACCTGAGGTAAAAGGACGTGCCCAACACCTCCGTTGTTGCCTTACCGGTAAACACCTTGAAGGGACGTGCTTCATCCCTTTTCACGTCAAAAAAGGCTTCCCCTTCTAGGTAGACTAATCGGTCTGCAAAACCTTCCTGATACTTCAGACTGCCGCTTTTGTTTAGTGCGACAATGCTGCCGTCGCTGAGGTTGATTATTTTTTGATCAGTTTCAGTTTTGACCTCTACCCACAGAACAGGTTCAGCGTCTTTCGAAAAATAGTTGAAAAACACGTAGCCCAACAAAATAAGCAGAGCCAGTGAAGCTGCAATTTTGGCTGCAAAAAGAAAGGAGTGCCTTCCCTCCAGCTTTTCCAGAGGAAAGGAGGGAGGCGCCACTTTTCTTTCGGACTCAAAGAACCTAAATAAATCCTTTTCAGGATTTAACTGATTATCGCCAGTTTCCAGCAACTTTTCTTCATCCAGCGAAGTTTCGCCGTTGTAGAATTTTTCGAGCAATTCTTTTTGGTCGGTTTTATTGGTATTTTTCATACTGCTCTTTCAGTTTTTTTCTTGCCCTGGAAAGCACCACACGCACATTGTTGGGAGTCATGTCGGCTACTTCGGCAATTTCGTCAATTTCCAACTCTTCCACACCCCTTAGCTGCAGCACAAGCTGCTGGCTCTCAGGTAGCTGCCGGATAAGTTGTCTTACAAGATTCAGATGATCGGAGGCCTCAATTCTATTTTCATCAGTAGAATGTCCGTTGTCGTGAGACGCCTGAAACTCCACCGAATTGCGGCCCTTTTTTTTCAAGTGATCCAGGCACAAATTGCGGGTCATCTTCAACCCAAAAGCTTTTATGTTGTTGTAATCAGAGACTCGGTCACGCATTTTCCATAGCCGCAGAATGATTTCCTGGGAAATGTCCTCGGCATCTTCATCGTTGTTCATAAGCCACCTGGCAAGCCTGTAGAAGGGCTGCTGCAGTGGTACAATAGCTGATTTAAATTCTTCCCGGGTCATTCGATAAAATGACGACTAACTAATACGATAATTACAGGGTGTTAAAAAGAATTTCTGATTTGTGCGCACTGAAGGTTATGGATAACGATAGGTTCGGGTTCGATGATGAAAAGTTTTCCAGGAATGCCAGAACTCCTGATAGGCCGGAACCCATTTCAGTTGAGCACCAGAAAGCATGCCACGCACACACTCACCCTTCCAATTCCATTCTGAACCAGTGTTGTTGTCTATGATAAAGTTCGTAGTGTCGCTGAGCGAAAATACCAATGTGTCACGTTCCCAGGCGTGAAACGAAAGACTGTCAGGCTCCAGGGCAACAAGCAGGCTCGTGGAGGAAATGGTGTCGTTGATCAGTCTGGTTTTAATCAATTCATTCCAGTCATAAGCCTTTGCTTTCTCATCCAGCGTCACGCCAATAACCCAGGACTTATCGGCCCACGAAGCCGTATCTCTCCCGGTCAACTTGCTCTCTGAGGTGCCTTCATCGTAGTTTTTTAAATTTTCATACTTCTCCAGAAAGGCTGTGTCGGGTTGAAGCACCAGTGATTCTGGGTATTTATTTAGCCAGGCACCGAGCGCCATTTGTTCGGAAGGAAGCTCGGGGAGGGTGGTGCCTGTAAGTGGCCCTGCAACGGCCTCTCCGTTTACCTGTCGCCACCATGACCGGGTGCGGCTGTCTTCAAACATGGCGTTGAAGTGATCCATGCCAACTAAACGAAATGTTTCAGGAGTCCCATTAACTTCGGGAGAGAAGATGCGTCCCGTTCTACAGACGGTACAATAGGTGACAATAACGGGCGTGCCACCAACTGTGTCTCTCACCTGATGATGGTAACCAATGTTCTCTATGGGGTAAGCTTTGGACTCGCCATTGATTTCTACGCCGAGCACCAGATCAGTCATCTCATAGCCCGTTTGGCTGGCGGGCACAAATGAAACGGTATTGGGTTGGTAGAATATTTTATCAGCCAGCATTCGAAAGTTGACGGCATAAAAAACGCCCAGGTACAGAACTATGAAAGTACCAATCAGCAACTTGACTCTTTTTTTGCCTGTTTTGAGAAAATGCCAGGCAGGATAAGCGATCATTAAAAGCCCCGCTAAGCGAAAATAGCCAATGTTAAAAAACATGAAATAAGCGAAGTCAATACTGTTCATCTGCTGACTCCCAGGAAATGGCATGATGAGGTATACTTTCAATATTTCGGCTACGATTAGCGTAAAAAATCCGAGAACAAGCAGGAGGGTTTTCATAACTGCATCGGTGAATAAAAGCTTTAATTTGATTAACTTAGTTGAACCAAACAAATGTGGCTTTATGCTTAGCGAGTACACTATAGGCGGAAAATGGGTTGAATCCATGACAGACGAGGAGTTTTACACCTTTTGTGTGGAAAACGAGAATATTAAGTTTGAGCGTGAGCCCGATGGTCAAATTGTCATTATGTCACCTACAGGATTCAACACGGGGCGCAGGAATGCCAAAATTATTGTCCAATTGAGTAATTGGAATTCAACGCACAGTTTGGGGGAAGTTGTTGATTCAGATACCGGCTTTTACCTCCCAAACGGGGCTATGCGTAATCCTGACGCTGGCTGGGTTAGTAATGAAAGGTTAGCCTCAATATCCAAAGCTGAACTGGAAAAATTCCCTCACCTCGTGCCAGATTTCATCATAGAGCTGGTGTCAAAGAGTGACTATCCTAAAAACCTCGACGCCAAGATGAAGGAGTGGATTAACAATGGCTGCCGCCTTGGCTGGCTGATTGATCCCTTTAATGAGACTGTGACTATTTACTCTCCCGGCCGGGAACCAGAAGTTATTAAAGGATTTGATAAAAGTGTGAGTGGGGGAGCGGTACTGCCAGGGTTTGAGCTCGATTTGAAGGAATTGAAGGTATAAAAATGGAAACTGGCCTGGTTACCAGTTTCCATTAATTGATCAAAATGAACTTATTCCAGATTTCTGGAAACCCCCAGTTCCAACCCTCTCAACTCAGCCAGGCCTCTTAACCTGCCAATGCCAGTGTAGCCAGGGTTGGTTCTTTTATGCAAGTCATCAAGCATTTGATGACCATGATCGGGCCGCATAGGGATGGATACCTTACGCTTTCTCATTACCTGCACAATTTCTTTTACCACAGCATACATGTCCACATCCCCATCGAGGTGATCTGCTTCAAAGAAGTTGCCTTCTTCGTCTCGTCTGGTACTACGCAGATGCAGGAAGTGGATATGGTCACCCAGCCTCTGCACCATGCCGGGAAGGTCGTTGTCGGGGCGAACGCCGTAAGAGCCAGTGCAGAAGCACAGCCCATTCGCTGGAGATGGGGCGGCGGAAATCAGGTCCAGGGCATCTTGTTCCGTGCTCACAATCCTTGGCAGGCTCAGAATAGGATATGGGGGATCATCGGGGTGGATGGCCATTTTCAATCCCTCGGCTTCTGCCACGGGTACCACCTGCTGGAGGAAATAGAACAAGTGCTGCTTCAGTTTGGCCCTATCAATTCCTTCATAGGTTTTAAGAGCACTTAATATCTGAGGAACGGTAAAGCTTTCTTCACTGCCTGGTAAGCCCTGTAGCGCATTGCTGAAAAGCATGTCTTTTTCAGTTTCGGACATCGAGCTGAAACGCTTCTTGGCTTTGCTGATTTCGTCCGCCGTGTAATCTTTCTCGGCGTTGGGCCTTTTGAGCATACAAAGGTCGAAGGCGATGAAGGCTGACTTTTCAAACCTCAGTGCCTTGCTGCCATCGGGCATAGTATAGGCCAGGTCGGTTCGCATCCAGTCGAGGATGGGCATGAAGTTGTATGTGACGACTTTCAGTCCGCACTTGGCTACGTTCTTAAGGCTTACTTTGTAGTTTTCGATATGCAGCTTGAAGTCGCCTGTATGCTTTTTAATGTCTTCCGACACAGGGAGGCTTTCGATCACTGTCCAGGTAAGACCAGCTGCTTCTACTTCCTTGCGGCGCCTGGTGATTTCTTCCACCGTCCAGATGTCACCAACTGGTACATGATGCAGGGCCGTTACCACGCCCGTGCATCCGGCTTGTCTGATATCTGATAAGCTAACCGGATCTTTGGGCCCGTACCAGCGCATCGTTTGTTCCATTAAGTAGGCCATAACAGTATTTTAGCGTTCAAATGTATTAGGGTGTGAAGATGATAAAATAACGAATAACAAGCTCCAAAAAAGAAGAAAATCCTAACCGCAATGTCAGACTGAGCCTGTCGAAGTCCTGTCGAAGTCCTGTCGAAGCTCCATTTCTCATCATTTACCAGAGCTGTTTTTGGAAAGCTCTTTTAAAGCTCCCCAATCCTGTTTCATAAGGGCTTCTTTTTTAGCCCTGCTCCAACCTTTTATCTGTTTCTCAAAAGCGATGGCCTTGTTGACATCGCCAAAGTGTTCAGTAAACACCAACTCGACTGGCCGTCTTTTGAATGTGTATGATTTGGTGTCGTATCCAATTTTATGTTCGTAAAGCCGCCGGTCGATATCATTCGTTACGCCTGTGTAGTAGCTACCGTCAGCACATTTAAGAATATAGACAGTGTATTGATTCATGATACTCGTTTTCTATAACCGCTCTTGTCGCCCTTCGACAGGCTCAGGATGACAAGAGCTACTATTCGATAATAAGTCAACGATCCGCTCAGGATGACAAGAGCTACGATCCGATAATGACCCAACGATCGGCTCAGGATGACACTAGCGATAGACTCAGTGTGATAACAGCGGCATCACCTTATTGTCTACCCCCTCCCTGGTGCATAAGGAAACTTCAAGTCCATATAATACTCCAGCGTTTTGTCACTTTTCTCAACGCCTTTTGGTAAAGGCCTTTTCGAGAATGTCTGAAAGTACAGCAGGCAGGAATTTCTCCACCACACCGCTTCCTGCTCCTGAATGGACAGCAGCATATTCACATGGTCCCACCGCTCTTTGTCGACGATAGCCTCCTGCTCTTTCCATTTTTGCTGCATTTGCCTCACCTCGTCAACGCCTTGCTGATAATGAAGAGCGATTTCGTCCCACAGTGTTTTACCCGACTTCATTTTGAAGTCCCAGGGCAAATGGTGAAACCAAAGCAGGTCGATGTCGGGGCAGGTTTTTGGGTCAGCCCAAACTTTCGCTGCCAACGGCGCATATTGTTCGAGTGCATTGCTGCCGGTTGCGGTACGGTCGAAGCCGATGCCTGCCGAGTCGGCCTTGTGATAATAAACAGACGTCCAATCGGCACGAGACATCTTGCTCACCCAGGGGCCTGGCCCGTAGTGATGCCCTGCTCCCATGATGTGGTGCAACCCAAGTGGCGTGCTGTAATTCACTACAGTCTCCCTTGAGGTCAACATCATTTCTCTCATGGTCTCTACGAATGTTGGGTCGTTGGTGAATGTCATTTTGAGCCACTCGTTGGCAATGTGGGCCGAGCTGAGCTCGTGGTTCCACGCAATGCGACCGAAGGCAAACCAATTGGCTTGATGGAATGGATGCCCCGTCCAGTTGCGGTCGTTGCCAATATTGGTAACGCCTGCAATGCCTGAGATTGCTTGCCCGTCAAGCGTGCCATCTACCACTTTGGCGACCGTGGCCACTCGTACCGGTTCCACCTGGCTGGCAGGAACAGGCGGCCGGTCGGTGGGTCTGGGATTTCTGAGGTCGGGTGCTTTTAGTGATTGAGAGGGAGTTGGGTTTGGACCTTTGGCGTAGGTATCTGCATCAAGGGTTTCTTTGAAAAGTGGAGCGAGGTAGCAGAGGTTAGTGGCCTGGCCAAGGTATTCCTGGGTGATCTGAAACTCTGCCATAATCGGTGTCTTCGGCATGGCACCAAACAAGGGATGGAATGGCTCTCTTGGCTGAAAGTCAATGGCACCGTTTTTTACCTGCACCATCACATTCTTTCTGAAAGTACCGTCCAGTGGCTTGAACTCGTCGTAGGCCTGTTTGGCCCTGTCGACAGGCTGCTCATTGCTATAAACGAATGCCCGCCACATCACGATGCCGCCATGAGGTGCCACTGCATCTGCCAGCATATTAGCGCCGTCGGCATGGCTGCGTCCGTAGTTCTGTGGTCCCGGTTGCCCCTCAGAATTGGCTTTCACCGTGAAGCCGCCGAAGTCGGGGACATAAGTCATAATTTCTGTTACTTTGTCTTTCCACCACTGCCGCACTTTAGGGTCGAGTGGGTCAGCAGTTTCGAGGCCGCCAATTTCTATGGGGGCACTGAAACGGGCGGTGAGGTAGACTTTTAGGCCATATGGGCGGAATACATCTGCCAGCGCCTTTACCTTTTCGAGGTACATAGGAGTGAGCACTACCGCTTTGGCGTTGACGTTGGTAATGGCTGTGCCATTGATGCCAATGGAAGCGCACGCACGGGCGTAGTCCACATAGCGGGGGTCGATATAGCCCGGCAGGAGGTGCCATTTCCAGAGCGAAAACCCAGCATAGCCACGCTCTACAGTCTGATCCAAATTATCCCAGTGATTGAGGATGCGGTGCTGGATTTTTGGCGAGTCAGTGATTGTGAACTCATTATCGAGCGGCTGATGCGTCTGGATCAATCTTAGCAGGTGAAACGTGCCGTAGAGCACGCCCACTTCTGAGTTGGCGGCGATGACCAGCGCATTAATCCCTCTAACCTTCCTGTTAGAGATCAGGTAGCCTTCCTGGCCCACGCTTTTCAGCTCTTCTGTCAGGTTGAGCCCAGCCACAATGCTGGAACCTTCTGGCGTGCCAGCGATGATCCAGCCCGTTTTTCCGAAAGGGCTGCCAAAAGCGATTGGCTTATCGAGAAGTCCCGATAGTCCATTGTTGAGCTCGGTTTTGATCGCTTCAAGCGTAGGGGAGTAGCCTTCCACTACATAGCCGGTGATTTGCCTATTGTACCTCTCCCATACCCCCCTGTCTTCAATGGGTTGATAGCGTAACCACAGATCATAGCCGTCTTCAGCTTGTCCTGCAAAGCTCGCCAGCACAAACGTCAGTAGCAGGTAAATTTCTTTTTTCAACTTCACGTTACTTTGTTTTAGAGTTAAAGGGAACGGCAGGTAGGCCTGCTCCATTGAATAAATTCGGCTCGCAAGCTTCACACCAGCCGTAGCGAACGGCTGCTGGAGTGGTAACTTTGGCAGACCAGGCAATCAACTGGCTGTCTTTTACTTCCGTTTTTGCTTCAACGAAATTACCATCGGCACCGGCCACCTCTACAAAGCCGGGCTCTCCTTTAAACTGAAGCCCCTCTGCATGGCTGAAATTAACACTCACTTTATTTCCTTCAATTGTCATCGACTCATACATCGGGCCGGAATATTCAGTGCCGATGCCATAATCCTTTGCCAACGCCCACAAAGCGAGTCTTTCTCCAACATCCTTCTTGTTGGCAGGATGAATGTCCGTCGGGTTCCCCACGTCCATAATCACTGCCATACCAGTGTTCTCTAAAGCGAGCGTGCTTGTTTGTGCATCTCTGAGCTGAGCGGCCAGGTCATCGTTTCTGCCGTATTTGTAGGGAGCAATTTGAACGAAATAGAAAGGGAAGCTTCCAAGCCCCCAGGCATCCCGCCAGTTTTTGATCATGGTGGGGAACAAGGTTCTATATACTTCAGCAGCACCCACATTTGATTCTCCCTGGTACCAAATGGCTCCTTTGATGCCATAAGGCACCAGCGGATTGATCATGGCATTGTACAAGGTGGTGGGGGAGTAGGCTGTCAACTGCATGGCTGGCTTTTCGGACGGTTCAAGCACATCTTTGGCGATGGGAACAACACTGCCACTGAAAATACTCTCGGCCACGGGCTTGGCTTTCCACTCACCTTTCAGGCTGATGAGGAATTTGTCAGCAGCTACCGGCCTGATCCCGATATCATCTGAACCGTAAATACCGCCGCCGCCTGCTGTGTCAAACACTTTTACGGCCACCACGTTTGTTCCTTCTTTCAAAAGTCCGTCTGGAATGGCATAGACTCTTGCTTCCTGGTACTTGCCAGTTTCTTCAATCGCCCCAATCTTAGTGCCATTGACATACGTAATGTCCATGTCGTCAATACTTCCAAGGTACAGCTCGAGCGATTTAGAGGATGCTTGCTTTGCCGTTAGCTGAAATGATTTCCTCAACCAGGCCACACCGTCAAAGTTACCCATCCACTGGCGCTCCCAAAGGCCAGGTACACTCAGACTCTTCCATTTACTGTCATCAAAGTCAGGTGTTTCAAAGCCGCTGTCGTCGAATGATACATTTGCAAATGGTTTTTCCGCATTCAGGTCAATGGCCGTCTTTTCCAGCTTGTCGTAGGCTGTTTTTACAGAGTCATAATAAGCGGCATAACCTTGCAGCGTTTTCGATGTGCCTTCATAAGTTGGCACCTTGTCGAGGTAGGCAGCCGTAGTCCAGGCCTGAGCGGGGGTGCCTCCCCAACTGGTATGAATGATGCCAATCGGAACGCCGGTATCAGCATTGAGCTTTTTGGCAAAGAACCAGGCGGTGGCTGAAAAATCACCAGCATTTTGTGGGGTAGCTACTTTCCAGGAACCTGACACAGTATCAAGAGGTGTAAATGAAATGTTTCTCTTCACAGTGAACATCCTTATTTCCGGGTAATCTGCCGCAGCTATTTCGGCTTCGCTGTTGTCGATGGGGTTGTTCGTCCAGCCTTTCAGTGGCATTTCCATATTGGACTGCCCCGATGCTACCCAAACTTCGCCTGAGAAAACATCATTCAGCGTAATCACCGAATCACCTCTGGAAATGGTTAGCTGGAAAGGGCCGCCTGCTTCTGGTGTAAGGAGTTTGGCCTGCCATTTGCCATTCTCGTCGGATATGGCACTGACTTCCTCCCCCCAACTACCTGCCAGCCTCACTTCTGACTTCGGATTGGCAATGCCCCAAATGGCGTTTTCTTTTTTCTGCTGTAGCACCATATGGTCTGAGAACAGGGGTATCAGCTGAAGAACAGGTGGTTCCTGGGTGCATGAGATGGCAATTACGGCCAACAGAAGTAGTTTAACTTGTTTCATATTAGGTAGGTAGGTTCCAAAATATGAAGATAGGATATTCTTCTACAGCTTCACAAACAATGGAGCACAACGGTTAAGAAAGAGAAAGGCAGGCAAATGGTTAAAATATGCTTACCAGGTCAGCGAGCTGTCTTTTGCCAGGAGAGTCAATGAGAAGTATATCCGAACCATACTATGACTTTTGCTCAATTAAGTAGGTGGCTCTTCATTAGCAAAAGAGCCACTGGAGAAGGGCAAACTTTACATTATAAATTAGCTGCGATCTTGCGATGTCTCTCCATTCTTTCGGCAGCCTTTACCTCGGGGTCAAATGTCCGTTTGCTGGAAATGTAGGAGTAGATGGCTGGGATGATGTACAATGTCAGGAAGCTGGAGATAATCATTCCGCCTACAACGGCCACACCCAGACTTTGGCGGCTGCCCGCAGCTGATCCGATAGAAAGAGCGATGGGTAGAATGCCGAGGATGGTGGCAAAGGTTGTCATCAATATGGGTCTGAAACGGGCATGAGCCGCTTCAATCACCGAATCGAGCCTGGTGACGCCCTCAGCTTTTCGCTGGTTGGCGAACTCCACAATCAGGATGCCGTTTTTGGTCACCAGGCCCACCAGCATAATGATGCCAATCTGGCTGAAGATGTTCAACGTAAGATCCATGACGTAAAGGCTGAGCAAGGCCCCCGCCATAGACATAGGCACGGTAAAAAGGATGATCAGAGGATCGACGAAGCTTTCAAACTGAGCAGAAAGCACGAGATAAATTAGCACCAGGGCCAGCATGAAAGCGAATAACAAACTTGACGAGCTATCGGCATATTCTTTCGATTGCCCGGCAAGCTCTGTTTTGAAGTTGGCTGGTAATATTTCAGCGGCCACTTCATCCATGGCCTTGATGCCATCTCCAAGTGTTTTTCCGTCGATGATGCCAGCCGATACTGTGGCAGACACATAACGGTTATACCGGTAGATGGCCGCAGAACTCACCGATTCCTCATAGTAAATCAGGTTGTCGAGCGATACCATTTCGCCTAGGCTGTTTCGTACATTGATCGCTTTTAGATCAACCGGCTCGTTTCTGTTCTCTCTTGAGAGCTGCCCTATCACCTGGTATTGCTTGCCTCCCATGATGAAGTAGCCGTAGCGCTGCCCGCTGTACGCAAGCTGAATGGCTCTGGCAATATCAAACACTGGCACATGCAGCTCATTGGCCTTCTCACGGTTGATGCGCAGCTTCAGCTCGGGCTTGTTTACTTTGAAGTCGCTGTCCACAAACTTTAGGTCAGGGTGCTCCTGTGCGGCATTGAGAAACTTCGGCAGCATCTCAATCAGGCTTTCTACGTCAGGAGCCTGAATAACATATTGTACTGGTAGTCCGCCGAATCGGGCTCCGATGGTTGGCGGCTGCGCAGGGAAAGCCCTCACGGCCGTAAACTGTTCAAAGCCTTTTGATATTTGCTTGAATATCTCGTCCTGCGACCGTTCTCTCTCACTTGCATCCACCAGGAAGATGTTTTCAGCGCCGCTGTTTACCGGACTGAAGGCACCGCCTCCGGGGATCACGGCCGTAAGAGCAACAGTAGTTCTCACCTCCGGTACGTTGTCCAGCACCCAGGCGTCCAGCTCTTCCATGTACTTGTCCATGTACTCAAACGAAACTCCCTCGGGAGCCTTTACCGAGGCACGAATGATACCCCTGTCTTCCAAAGGTGCCAGTTCTGACTTCAATTGAGTGCCAAAGAAAGCGATCATGCCAAACATCAGAGCAACTACGACGAACGATAGCCACCGATACTTCATAAATGCCGCCAGACTTTTGGCATAACCTGCACCCAAGCCCTCATAAAACTTCTCAGTTACAGCATAGAAACGGGAAGGCTTGCTGTGTTTTTTCAGCAAAACTGCACACATCATCGGCGACAGCGTGAGCGCCACGAGTGCCGACACAAGAATGGAGCCCGCCAGCACCACACCAAACTCCAGGAACAAACGGCCTGTCAATCCCTGCATGAAAATGATCGGGATGAATACTGATACGAGCGTTATAGTCGTGGAAATAATGGCGAAGTAAATTTCCTTTGATCCCTGTATGGCCGCCTGGAAAGGAGGGATGCCTTGTTCTACTTTGGCAAAGATGTTCTCCAGTACCACAATGGCGTCGTCGCACACAAGGCCGATGGCCAGTACAATTGCTACCAGGGTGAGCACATTGATGGAGAACCCGGCAATGTACATGATGAAGAACGACGAAATAATGGAGATGGGGATGGCGATTACCGGAATGAAGGTCGACCGCCAGTCACGCAGAAAGGCGAAAATCACCATGGTCACCAGAATAAAGGCGATAAGCAGCGTTTCCTCTACTTCCTCAATGGACTTTCTAATGGGCTTGGTATAGTCGTTGGCTACCCTTATTTCAATGTCGGCGGGTACCTCGTCCTTCATGGCATCCAGCCTTCTGTAAATCTCGTCGGCAATCTCAATTTCATTGGCGTTGGGCTGCGGCTGTATACTCAGCAGCAGGCCTTTAGCGCCATTGCCCCGAAAGTTGGTTCGGTCATCTTCGCTGCCTAGCTCGGCAAACCCTAAGTCCTTGAACCTGATCTGTCGGCCACCTTCCGATTTGATGATCATGTTGTTGAACTCTTCAGGTGTTACCAGTCTGCTATCGGTGCGGATGGTTAGTTCTGTTTTGTCCCCCTCAATCCTGCCTGTGGGCAAGTCGATATTCTCTCTTTTCAAGGCAGCCTCAATATCCTGGGGCACAATGCGGTAGGCCGACATTTTTACCGGATCAATCCAAAGCCGCATGGAGTACTTTCTGGCACCCCTCACATAGGCGCCACTCACGCCGGGAACTGTCTGGATTCTTTCTTTCAGTACATTCTCCGCAAAATCGGTCAACTCCAGCATGTTGCGGCTGTTGCTGATGATGGTAAGAAACATCACCGACTGTGAGTTGGCGTCGGCTTTGTCTATGATAGGTGGATCAGCTTCTGGAGGAAGGCTCCTTACCGCCCTCGATACCTTGCTGCGGACGTCATTAGCTGCCGCTTCTATGTCTACATCGAGATTGAACTCAACAGTGATGATACTTGCCTGCTCTCTTGAAACCGATGAAATGGTGCGCACACCTGCTATACCGTTAATGGCTTGCTCCAGCGGCTCGGTGATCTGAGATTCGATCACGTCGGGACTGGCACCAGCATAGGTGCTGGTAACAGTGACAATCGGGGGATCGACTGCGGGAAATTCCCTCGTGCCAAGAAATGAGAAGCCAACCACTCCAAAGAGCAAAAGCAAGATGGAGAGCACTACAGCTAGTACAGGCTTACGAATACTGGTTTCAGAAATACTACTCATTTACTTAATCGTTAGCAACAACAGGATCAATCACCAGACCTTCTTTCACTCGCAGCAAGTTGGTCGTCATCACCGTGTCGCCTTTGCTCAGGCCGGAAGTGATTTGTACCGAATTGCTGGTCCTCAAACCAACAGTCACCGTGGTTTGCACCGACTTCCCGTTCCTTACTGTGTACACAGTATAACCCGAAAGGTTAGGGATAAGCGCCTGAGAAGGCACCAAAAGTGTGTTTTCTTCGCCACCTATGGGCACAGTCACCGACGCAGACGAACCTGGCACCAGCATAAAATCTTTGTTTTCGGCAACGGCTCTTACAAAGAGACTTCTCGTTGTCTGGTCAATTTTTGGGTCAACCACGTTAACAGTGCCCTCATAGGTGCGGCTATCATTTTCGACCGTAAATGTGACCTTGTCACCCGACTTTATCTTGCTCGCATATTTTTCCGGAAGCGGAAACTCTATTTTCACTTTGCCCATGTCCTCCAGGTGGACGAGCGTTGTGTTTGGGTTCACGTAGGCGCCCGGACTAATCCTTCTTATCCCTGTTTTGCCATCAAAAGGTGCCAAAATGCCTGTTTTCCCTATTTGAATTTGAATCAAATCGATTTCTGCATCAAGCACTTCCTGGGAGTTCAATTCGTTTTCGTATTCCTCACGACTCACCGCCTCTGCTTTGTAAAGCGCTTCCATCCGCTTTACAGATGAGCTTACAAAGTTCTTACGAGCTTCCAGTATTTTCAATCGCCCCTGTAGCTCCGAGTCGTCGAGTTTGAAAAGGAGTTGTCCTTTCCTGACCAACTGGCCTTCTGAAAAGTTGATCCTTACCAACCGACCTGCCACTTCACTGGCAACCTCTACTTCTTCATTGGCATATATGGTCCCCAACACGTTGACCATTTCTTCCAGCGTGGTGTCTTTCACAAGAATTACCTCAGCCGCCAATCCTTTGCTTGGCGAGGTGACGGCAACAGGCGCTACTGCCTCTCCATTTCCGTTACGTGTGAGAAAGAATACCAACCCTCCGGCCACTACAATAACTGCGATTATTAGAATTTTCTTCATTACCCCGATTAAAACAACTTGAGCACAAATAGACGAGAAATTGGGGCCAGTTTGTTAAGAAATTTTAAGGATGGTAAAATATGGTAAGCGATAGCAAAATATTGTGATGAGTATCCATTGTGATTGCTTGCACTCAAATCCATCTCACTTTATGAAGTTTTCAATAAAATAACAATTTAGTTATTTATTTCCGTGTAAAATGTCTATTTTTAGTGATAAATTTAAAAATTAGCAATCCCCTTTTTCTTCTTCTGCCAAGGCCTGTAAAAGCGCAGGTGCTCAGCAAAACATTAAATGAGAGATTTGCCTTTTATTAATGGTTTCAGCCACTAAATTGAGCCAAACTTAGGTGTAAAATATGTCCGTAAGAGTTGCCATCCGCCACTATACTAGTTACAAGTACGAAAGACAGATCGAACTTTCGGCACAGGTGATCAGGCTCAGGCCTGCCCCGCATTCCCGCACAATGATCAAAGGATATTCCCTGAACATTGAGCCAAAAAACCATTTTATCAACTGGCAGCAAGACCCTTTCGGTAATTATCTGGCCAGGATCGTTTTTCCTGAAAAGGTGGATCATTTCATTGTCGACGTGGAAGTCATCGCCGAGATGGTCGTCATCAACCCGTTCGATTTTTTTGTTGAAGAATATGCAGAGAAGTTTCCTTTTCAATATGAGGCGTCGCTTCAAAAGCAGCTGCAGCCTTATTTGGAGGTGACTGAGAATGATGCAGTTCTGAACGACTGGATAGCGAAGGCAAAGCAGAGGATCACAAAGGACATGATCACTGTTGACGTGCTGGTGATGCTCAATCAAATGCTCAGCCAGGACATCGCCTACCGGATCAGGATGGAGCCCGGCGTGCAAAGTTGCCAGGAGACACTAACGCTAAAGTCTGGCTCCTGCAGGGATTCCGCATGGTTGCTCGTTCAGGTTTTGCGCCACCTGGGGCTGGCTTCACGCTTTGCCTCTGGTTATCTGGTGCAGTTGAAGGCTGATCAAAAATCGTTGGAAGGCCCGTCGGGCCCTGAGGAGGATTTCACCGACTTGCATGCCTGGACAGAGGTGTACATACCCGGCGCTGGCTGGGTCGGGCTCGACCCCACGTCGGGGCTATTTGCCGGTGAGGGACATATTCCCCTGGCCTGTACACCCGATCCACAAAGTGCAGCACCAATTTCCGGGGCTGCCGAGGCAGTGAAAACCGAGTTTCACTTCGAAAACAAAGTCACCCGTATTCACGAAAGCCCAAGGGTGACCAAGCCTTACTCTGATGACCAGTGGAACCAGATACTGGCCATTGGCGATCAGGTCGATGCTGAGTTCGTAGCTAACGATGTGCGGCTGACCATGGGAGGAGAGCCCACCTTTGTGGCCATGGACAACAACGAGGCACCCGAGTGGAATACTGATGCCGATGGGGAGCACAAACGCAAGCTGTCCAACGAGCTCTTTCACAAGCTGAAAGACCAGTTTGGCAATGGTGCGCTTATGCAGTACGGGCAGGGTAAGTGGTACCCCGGGGAGCCGTTGCCACGATGGAAGCTGGCTTGTTTCTGGAGGAAGGATGGTCTTCCACTTTGGCACAACGACAAGCTCATGGCCGACCTAAGCAAAGACTATAAGCTCATGCATGAAGATGCAGCCAAATTCATCAATACGCTAACGCAGTCTCTCCACCTCGATCCCGCAAATATTCACCCAGGCTACGAAGACCCCTTTTACTTTGCTTGGGAGGAAAGTCAGGTGCCTGTCAATGTCGACCCGCTCATGAAGGACCTGAAGTCTTCGCTGGAAAGACAAAAGCTGGCTGAGCTGCTTAGCCAGGGCATGGACAATCCCGTAGCCTTTACCATACCGCTTCAGTGGGATTTTGAAAGTGAAAACTGGCAGAGCTGTCGTTGGGAGTTTAGAAGGAAGCACTTGTTCCTTATCCCTGGCAATTCTCCGGCGGGGCTTCGGCTTCCGCTAAAATCGATTCAACACTTTGATGAGGACAAGCTGGAAGTGAGGCCTGAAAGAAGCCTTTTCGAAGAAGTAAATGCACTACCAGCTATTGGTGATGTGAAAGCGGAGTTTGTAAAAGAAGGAAAGGGCTTTAACAACGATAAAGTAATTTTTAAAACTGCGCTCGGTGTGGAAATCAGGCAGGGGAAACTGTTTGTGTTTTTGCCTCCGGTGACTCACTTTGAGCATTATATGCTTTTGGTCTCAGCCATTGAGCAAACGGCCGAAAAGCTACAGCTACCCGTACTGATTGAGGGGTACGACCCACCGTCCGACAACAGAATTCAAAAGCTGATGATTACGCCAGATCCTGGCGTAATTGAAGTGAACATTCATCCGGCTTCTTCATGGAAGGAGCTCAAGGATAATTACGACATCCTGTACCAAAAGGCGGCAGAAACCAAACTGATGACCGAGAAATTCAATCTCGATGGCCGTCACACCGGTACCGGCGGAGGTAATCACGTCACCCTTGGTGGGGTAACGCCAGCCGACAGCCCGCTGCTTCGCCGCCCCGACGTGCTCAAAAGCTTTATCACTTACTGGCAGCACCATCCGGCACTTTCATACCTTTTTTCTACACAATTTATTGGGCCAACCAGCCAGGCACCGAGGGTGGATGAAGGCCGGGACGAAATCCTTTACGAGCTGGAGTTGGCCTTTCAGCAGGTGCCCGACATGAAAGAGGACGATGTACCCTATTGGCTGGTAGACCGAATCTTCCGCAACCTGCTGGTAGACATCACAGGCAACACCCACCGGGCGGAATTTTGCATCGATAAGCTCTATTCACCGGATTCTTCCTCCGGCAGGCTGGGTATTCTGGAATTCCGTGGCTTCGATATGCCTCCCCATTACCGCATGAGCATGGTTCAGTTCCTTTTGATCAGAACGCTGCTGAGCTGGTTCTGGAAGACGCCCTACAACCACAAGCTGGTGCGCTGGGGCACATCGTTGCACGACAAGTTTATGCTGCCTCACTATTGTTATAAGGACATGACGGAGGTGGTGAACGACCTCAAGAATGCCGGGTACAACTTCGATGTGTCCTGGTTCGATCCGTTCTTTGCCTTCCGCTTTCCCTTCCTGGGCGAACTGCAGGTCGACGATATTCATGTGGAGCTCAAAATGGGCATCGAGCCGTGGCATGTGTTGGGTGAGGAAATGTCCAACTCCGGCACCGCTCGTTTTGTCGATTCTTCATTGGAAAGGCTACAAGTGAAAATTACCGGATTGACCGAGTCCCGCTACAAGCTGCTTTGCAATGGTTTTGCCATTCCGTTGAAGAATACTGGTACTCAGGGCGAGTATGTGGCAGGCATCCGCTATCGGGCCTGGGCACCTCCATCGGCACTGCATCCCACGCTGGGAGTCGACACTCCTCTGGTGATCGATATCTACGACACATGGACGAAAAAGTCGGTGGCGGCTTGTCAGTACCACGTGGCTCATCCTGGCGGCAGAAACTATGCGACCTTCCCTGTGAATAGCTATGAGGCGGAAGCGAGAAGGGTTTCCCGCTTCTTCGACTTTGGGCATTCTATCAATATGGTGGAGCCAACGGTAATGCAGCCTCAGGCGGCTGGCCGGTTTGTGACCAAAATCAACATCCTGCCCACTTATGATATAAAAATAGAGGAAGTTAATCAGGATTATCCTAACACTATGGACCTGAGAAGGTACAAAGGGCGAAAATAATGCTGTGCCTGCCACCGCTATAATATCTTCACAAATCAACTTTGGAATCACAAAAAATTGGTGAGATTTGGCGATGATTAAATCGTACCTGGCAGACAGAACGAATTCCAATGAGCCGTTCTTTGATGAGATGACCACGCCCGATGGCAAGGTGTGGCCTCACTGGGAAAAGCTGGCCAATGCCTATGAAAAGCTGGGCATTGAGCGGATGGAGCAGCGGAACAAGGAAGTGGGGCAGCAGCTCAGGGAAAATGGGGTGACCTACAATGTGTATGGCGACCCCAACGGGATGAACCGCCCGTGGAATCTCGACCCGGTTCCCATGGTGTTCAGTCAGAGCGAATGGGAGGTCATAGAGAAAGGCCTTTCTCAAAGAACCGAGCTACTCAATATTATCCTTTCAGATATCTACGGTGAAAGAAAGCTGATCAGAGAGGGGTTGATTCCTTTCGAAATGATTTATAACCACCAGGGTTTTCTCCGCCAGGTAGATAAAATTCGCATACCCGGGCCCCAGCAGCTGGTGCAATACTCGGCCGACCTTGCCCGTGGCCCCAATGGAAAAATGTGGGTGCTCCACGACCGAACCGATGCTCCTTCCGGAGCAGGGTATTCCCTGGAAAACAGGGCTGCCATGACCAGGGTGTTCCCCGACATGATCAGGGAAAACCAGGTAAGGAAAATCTCGTCTTACTATCAAACGCTCAAGAACACGCTCTCAACACTGTCGTGGAAAAACAAGGAGAACCCGAGGATTGTGATGCTTTCTCCCGGCCCTTCGAACGAGACATTCTTTGAGCATGCCTACCTTTCTTCTTTCATGGGCTTCACCCTGGTGTTTGCTCAGGACTTGACCATGAGCGACGGCTACATCTGGCTGAAAACGCTGAAGGGCCTGGAGAAGGTGGATGTGATTGTAAGGAGGGTGGACGACGTATTTTGTGATCCGCTTGAATTCAGGGCCGACTCGCACTTGGGGGTCGTTGGGCTTATGGAGGCGGTGAGGCAGAAAAACGTGATGGTGATCAATCCCCTTGGCTGCCGCATCCTCGAAAACCCTGGTTTGATGGCGTTTTTGCCAAAACTAAGCAGGAACGTATTGCAACAGGAGTTGATACTGCCGTCGGTAGCGACCTGGTGGTGTGGACAGGAAAAGGAAAAGAAGTACGTCCTGGAGAATATCGATAAGCTGATCATCAGGATGATCTACCGAAATGACAAAAATAAGTCGGTGTATGGAGGGGAGCTGAGCAAAAGGGAAATTGAGCAGCTAAAAGAAGAAATCAAGGTCAGGCCGTACCTCTTCGTTGGGCAGGAAATGGTTGATTTTTCAACTACTCCGTCGCTCATTGACGGAAAGCTGGAGGCTAGAAATGCTGTATTCAGAAGCTATGTAGTCGCCGATTCTGAAAACGAAACCTACTACGTCATGCCGGGAGGGCTGTCACGCAGCTCACCTAAAAAAGGTGTTTTTATTGTTTCTAACCAATCGGGAGGTATTAGTAAAGACACCTGGGTGCTGGGTCATGCCAAAGAGCAGGTGCAGGTGAATAGGCCGCCTGTCATTGTGCAGCAAACGGAGAACATATTACCAAGCCGAACCGGAGAAAATCTGTTTTGGCTGGGGCGCTATTTGGAGCGGACTGTCAGCACCATCAGGCTGATGAGGATTGTGCTGCGAAAGTTCAATGAAACGGACGATGAGGTCAACATCGAGCATGATCAAACCCTCGTTACACTGCTGAAGGGGCTTACTTCCCTCACAAGTACGCAGCCGGGCTTTCACGACAAAAGGGTACTCAAAGACCCCGAAAAGGAGCTCTATTCATTGGCCATTGATCAAAACCGATTTGGGTCACTCGCTCATTCGCTAAAGTCTTTCCTGTCTAATGGCTATGCCATCAGGGACCGACTCAGTCTGGATACCTGGCGTATCCTGGATTTGATTTCTGAGGAATGGGAGATTATGAAAATGAATGGCACCAACCTGAGAGGAATCTATCACCGCCTTGATCATTTGATTGTGCATATGATGGCCTTCAACGGCCTCAATATTGACAACATGACCAGGGAGTCTACCTGGAGGCTGCTTAATATAGGGCGTTTCATTGAGTCGTCTATTGGCACCTGCCTGATGCTGCAGGCTACTTTGTCGGCCAAATCCACTTCTGATCAGGAAAAATCGCTCATCGAGCTGATTCTGATGAGCAACGAAAGCCTGGTGACCTACCGGTACCGCTATCGGTCCAACCTGGAAGTGCTGGGAGTACTGAACTTGTTGCTGGCCGACGACAGAAATCCCCGGGCCATTGTGTACATGATTGAACGTATCGATGATCACCTGAAGCAATTGCCGTCTTTGGGCATTGGCACCGGTTTAAGCCCGGCCCGAAAGAAGCTTTTGGAAGCCCTATCAAAAGTCAGGCTTGTTGATCTCGATGAGTTAGCCGAACTGAAGCCCGACGCTGACACACGCAAGGAATTAAAGCAGTTCCTGGGCGATATCATTCAGCTCTTGCAGCAAGCTTCCACTTTGATATACGAAAGCTATTTCAGTCACACCCAAAGCCAGTATGGTTTTGTTAAAGCCAACAGGTTGCCAGAGATTTAAGGCAGCACATTCCTAACGAATGAAATGAAATACAGAGTCACCCATATTACGAAATACGATTACCAAACGCCCACGGCGCTGTGCCACAATATTGTGGTTCAAAGTCCGGCCCGGCTTCCTTTTCAGCAGGTGAAATCGTATAGGTACAATATTTTCCCCGAGCCCAATTACCTGGCTACCCGCAAAGACTTTTTTGACAATGAGTTCATGTATTTTTCGGTGCAAAAAACACATCAGAAACTGCTGGTGGAGTCGAAAAGTGAGGTCGAAATAGGGATGCCTGCCTGGGCGAACCTTGACTCAAAGCAAACCGAACCCTGGGAAGACGTGGTGAGCTGGTTGCAAACCACCGATGCCATGAACGATATTCGCCAGTTTTACCTGGAGTCTACACATGTGAGCTTTATACCCGGGGTAAAAGAATACACGCTGGAGTCGTTTACACCCGGCAGGCCTGTGATGGATGCCATGCTTGATCTCAACAAGCGGATCAATAAAGATTTTAAATTCACGCCTGGCTTTACCGACATCAGCACCCCTTTGGAAGAAGTATTTAAACACAGAAAAGGTGTTTGTCAGGACTTTGCCCACTTTTCCCTTGCCTGTGTGCGGTCTCTTGGTTTGGCCGCAAAGTATGTGAGCGGTTATATCGAAACGATTCCCCCTCCCGGCAAACCCAAGATGGTGGGTGCCGATGCCTCCCATGCATGGAATGCAGTCTACATTCCCAGCATTGGTTGGGTAGAGTTCGATGCTACCAACAATTTGCTTGTTAAAGATCAGCACATCAGAGTGGCTTTTGGGCGTGACTTTGCCGACGTGGTGCCGCTGAAGGGCATTGTTTATAGCAATGGAGGCCAGAAAATGGTGGTGACGGTAGATGTGAGCCGACTTGGGTAGAGGCAAAGTCAGCAAGTTTCGGGTTTCTATACAGATGGCTTTACTGTTTTTTTGAGTAAATTTTGAAGCCATGAACGATTACCAAAGAATTGCCAAAGCCATTGAGTTCATCAGTGAGCATTTCAAAGAGCAGCCTAAGCTCGAAGCAGTAGCCGATGCTGTGCATCTGAGCCCCTTTCATTTTCAACGCATGTTTACCAGTTGGGCTGGCATAAGCCCCAAGAAATTTCAACAGTTTCTCAGTCTCAACCTCTCCAAGGAGCTGATGAAAACTGGCGATGTGCCGCTGAGCGAGGTCGCCTACGAAGCAGGTTTCTCTGGCTCCAGCCGCTTGCACGATCTTTTTGTGACCATTGAAGCCATGACGCCCGGTGCTTATAAAAGCAAAGGTAACTGCCTGAACATCAATTACAGTTTTCACGAATCTCCCTTTGGTGGGCTGATCGTTGCTTCTACCGACCTGGGCATCTGCAAGCTCGAGTTTGTGCCCACGCCCGAAGAGGGACTGGCCCTGCTGAAATCAGAGTGGCCCGAGGCGGTATTGACAGAGAACGCTGATGCTAATCAAGCCGCTGTGAATCAAATTTTCGGAGTCGGTGAGGCGAGCCAGCAGGCCATTCAACTTAATTTGAAGGGGACCCCATTTCAGGTCAAAGTGTGGGAAGCATTGCTCCGCATTCCCGAGGGCCAGCTGAGTACTTACCAGCAAATTGCCGACTATATTGGCAACCCAAAAGCATCAAGGGCAGTAGGGTCTGCCATAGGCAGCAACCCAGTGGCCGTACTGATCCCCTGCCATCGGGTGATCAGAAGAGATGGCGGCATTGGCGGCTATCATTGGGGCAACGACCGCAAGCTAAGCCTGATTGCCTGGGAGAAGGTGCGAACCATGGCAGAAGAGGAGATGCATGCCGCTTAGTCTTTCTATTCCAACACCAGAAAACTTTAGTTTCAAAGAATGCCTGTGGTTTCTCGACAGGGGCTTTGATGACTGCCTGCACAAGGTGAAGGGTGGGTCGGTTACCAAGCTTTTGAGAATTGGAGGTCAAGGGCATTCTCTTTTAAGCATCAGTGAATCGGATGGTGCACTTCGGGTGGATTTGCTGAAAGGTGAGGCCAGGGAATCGGAGATTGTCAGTTACATCACCGAGTGGCTGCATTTGAAAGGGGACGTTGCGCCGTTGAAAGCCATTGCCCGGCAAGACGCTGACCTTGAGCAGTTGGTTGAAAAATATTGGGGGCTTCGTTTGATCTCCATCCCCGATCTTTTTGAAGTGCTTTGCTGGAGCATTATTGGCCAGCAGATCAACCTGACATTTGCCTACAAGCTCAAAAGAAGCCTGGTGGAAGCCGTTGGCGAAAGCGAAACCTACGAGGGGGAGACCTACCATGTTTTTCCCACCCCGAAGCAGGTGCTCAAGCTGTCTTTCGACGACCTGAAAGGCATGCAATACTCATCTCAAAAGGCCAGATACCTGCACATAGTAGCCGAAGCCTTTCTCGCAGGTGAGGTCTCTGTAGAAAAGCTTTCTTTGCTAGAGAGCACACCGGAGATGCTGAAATGCCTCATGAGCCTGAAGGGCGTAGGTGAGTGGACGGCCAACTACGTGGCCATGAAATGCCTGCGCAGGGCCGATGCCATTACCTATGGCGATGCAGGGCTCCTCAACGGCTACAAGCAGCTGAAAGGCCTCGATAGGAAACCAACCAGAGAAGAGCTGGAAGACTTTTTCCGGCAATTCCCAGGATGGGAGGCCTACATTGTGTTTTATATCTGGAGGTCGCTGGCCTGAAATTAATTATTTTCTTAGTTTTAGGGATAAAATATTTCTTTTAAGGCACAAAGAGCACATTGTGTATTTATTTTATATTTGATATATGAAATATTGCTTCTCATTCATTTTCATTATTGCAGTCTTCTTGGTTGGTTGTCAGGATGAGGAAGGACTTCCGGAGTACTCACCACGGACTACGACAATAAAAGATGTGCCGCCCTCGGTTGATTACGACATGAATGGAGATGGTATAAATGATTTTGCCGTCCAATATGGCATGCTTATCTGGGATGGGGTTAATAGTTCAGGTACTGGGTTAACTGGACGGATTCGTGCCCTGGGCGAAAGTGCTATCTTTGGGAGAAGTGGAGAAACCGAGCTCTTTCTGCTGCCAGGTGACACTGTTCGGCGCTTGGCGCTGGTTCCGGAGATGTGGGATAATTACAGCCCTGAAATTGTGTCAATCACCGATGCACCATATAACGTTTGGGAAGACGAGTGGACTATTAGGGGTAAAAGTGAACAGGGTTTCAGCTATGTCGGAATCAAGTTGAGAGACAATGGGCTTTTTTCGGTTGGGTGGTTGAAGATTCAGGCTGACAAGGAAACAGGAGATATTAAAATTATTGAATGGGATTTTCGTGCTGAGTCGGAAATTGTCATAGACAGGTGAGTGAGGCCAAAACAGCGAGGGCGGGACTACAAAAGTTTGGTGTCTCAGTCGGTTTACGCTTTCCCAAAGTGGCTGCCAGCCGATCAGCTTTGCTGTTGACAAGCAAAACTTTTGTAGTCTGGGCGTCACCGGCTCCCCCTCCCACGGGGTTAAAAAACCACTCTCCTCTTCTCCCAAACTGGCCTGATTTTCGTATACTCATACACACAGGAGCGTTTACCTCAATTTTTGCCTCTTTCTCACCAAACTCTTTCCGTCTTCAGTTTGGTGCGCACAAATAGCTCCTATGGTGCCCAGCACTTACTACCTATGCTGCCTAGCACTAACTATGTGTGGTGCGCACCACAGCCTCCTGTTAAGCCCTTATCACACCTATCATAAGCGCTTATCCGGAACGAAGCAACGCCTTTACTACCTATATGATAAGGGCTTATGAGGTAGTGACACAAGCGCTTGTCTACCACTTGGATAAGCGCTTAACAGGTAGTGGGACATGCGCTTAACAGGTAGCCGCAGTAGCTAGGGGAGACCCTTGCGGCTGATGGGGAATGTGGCCGGATCGCAGATGGTTCGATAGTGGGGCGGATTGAAGTCCTGAACAGCCCGGTTTATACACACATTACTACCAAACATTCGATCAGCAAAGAAGCCCGTTGGATAGCTAGGACATTTAGCGCCAAAAATATATGTTTATAATGGGCAAGCATCCAGGAATTTTTCTCAATGGCCACCTGTGACTATATTGAATATAAACGCTAGTGGTGGGACTGACTGGGGTCTATATAACGGTTGTGTGGTATTTGACTAAAGAGAAAATATGGATAAATTAAAAATAATATTTTCATTTTTTACAAAAGAAAATATTTCAATTACTCTGTTAATAATATATTCAGTTAGCTTTATTAATTACTATTTGTATTATAAAAGCTTTAGTATTCCTATTTTTAATTATTTAGCTGTTGCAGATTTAGTGTATTTTACGCTGGAGTATGTTTTTCAAATAGTGTTAATAATATTACTGTATGAAATATCTTTTTTCATCGCATTTTCTTATTTATGGATAATTTATGAGAGAATTGTGCTAATCAGAAGAAAAAAATTCTTTTACTACTTGGGTTTAAATAAGAGACAAAAAGAAAGGATTACTGATTTATTTGAAAAGCCTTTTAAAAAAGGATTAGCAAGTAGTAAAATGATAATCGCACTAATTGGGATCTTTTTTATTGGTTTTTTTCCAAATAAATTGCTTTTCATTCCTGCATACTTTGTGTATTTCGTTTATCTAATAGGTGTAATATCTGATGAAAGGATGCTAAACATTTCGATACCAATGGCGATAGTCATAATAATACTTTGTATGCTTATTTCTACTTTATTCAATTCATACACAAAAAGATTTGAAAAAGATGAGTATTCAATTTCGTTCATTGAGAATAATGAATTTATTACAACCGAGAAATGTAAAGGCAATTTAAATTATTTGGGAGAAACTTCTACTAACATCTTCTTATACGATATTGACAACAAAGTGTCTAGGATTTATAATAAGTCAAAAATTACCAGCTTTGAGATTCAGAACACAAATAATTTGGATTTTTTTATTATAAAAATAAGAGACTCATATCCATTTAAAATACTTAGAGAGATGCTAAATGAACAAAATACGCCACACAACACTTTGTATAAGTAATGGCGATAAGCAAGGCTGAATCTTTTTGAAAGTCAGGTAAATCAAACACTTCTTTCTCCTCTTAGGGCATCACCAAATTGAATACACTTGCTAGGTCGGCGCCAGCAAGATCAGCCCCTTGAAGATTAGCTCCTGTAAAATTCGTTTTCGCAAGTTTAGCTCTTATAAGTTTAGCTCCTGTAAGATCAACACCTACAAAACATGCATTAGTGAGATTAGCTTCAGTGAGATTGGCATTCGTAAGGTGAGCTCCTTCAAAATCCGCTCCGGTCAGATCCGCTCCGGTTAAATTAGCGCTAATTAGATTAGCGCCTGTAACATTTGCTTCCCGAAGAATAGCTCCTGTTAGATCAGCACCTGTAACCTTGGCGTCCATAAGGGTAGCTTGCGTAAGATTTGCATGTTTGAGATTAATGCCTTCAAGATTTTGTAGCCAAAAATTAGCTACTTTCAGATTAGCTCCAGTGAAATTGGCTCCAGTGAAATTAGCTCCAATAAAATTAGCGCCTTCAAGGTTGGTTCCTGTAAGATTGGCACCGCTTAAATTCACAGAGAAAAAAAGTAGTCCGCTTAAATTTAGTCCGCTTAAATTTAAACCGCTCAGATTAGGTTTACTAGCCAAATCACGGTGTAGGAGTTTAAATATGTCTTCTCTGGTTAATTTTGTCATAAGGTTTTAGTTTAATGGGTAAAAACTTGCTCCCCATGCTGGTTCCGGTGGCCGGAGTGCTCCTGCTAGCCCCGGCACTGAAAGCTGCGCTGCTGCGAGACTTTGGTTCGTACCAATGGCAAATGTGAGCGACCTGCGCCTCCAATAAAAACAGTCCCCAGATTAAGCTTAAGTGCTCTTCAGTAAAGCCTGAATTTCGGCCTTTAATATTGGAATGTGCCGGACAATGGCTCCCCAAACAATTTCGTCGTCTATTTTATCATAACCATGGATGACTCGATTTCTCATCCCAATTATTAACTCTGTGCTTGAAATCTTGATATCAGGATCAATCTTCATGAGTTTGTTCAATGCTTCGCCAATGATTTCAAACTCCCTTTCCACGGCCCTTCTGAGCATCTTGTTGGACTTATAGGCAGTAAAGCTCCTTTCGGAACCAAGATAATCTTCAATTGACCCAACTGCAGTATTTATATCAAGCAACAGCTTTTTTATCTCTATTTGCACTGTAGACTAGTTTTTTTATTTTGTCGACCGATTCGATGAAATAAGGATTGGAGAGCGAGCGGGTAGTTGTGAGATCAACTTTTCTGCCGAATAAGGCCTCAAGAGCAAAGCAAAACTGGAAGTAATTGTCGGTGTAGTCTCCGAAATCCATAGGCTGGAACTCCACCAGAAAGTCAATGTCGCTGCTGGAAGTGAAGCGATTGGTGGTGACTGAACCAAAGACATAGAGATTTTCCACCCTGTGCTTTTTGCTAAGAAGGGCTAATTTGTCTATCGCCTTTGTGATAATGGGGTTCATAAGTAGCTATAAAGATACTAAATGATCTGTAAATGTGAGCGCTTTGGCTAACTCCATCGAGGGCAAACGCATTTAAAACTATTTAACTTTGAAATTCTTCTTTTTACCCTAGCCCTAAAGGGAAAGAAGAATTTCAAAGCTGTTTCACCCTTAAGGGCCGGGGTAGAAAAACAGCTTTGAAAATAATTTATCTAATTTGTTTTAAATGCGTTTGCCCTGTAACTCCATCTAGTCCCAGCACAGATCGCTGATGCGAGACTTTGGCTTATAGAAATGGGGTTGGGGTGAGGTGGAAACTCCGAAAAACGGTTGTTGCGAAGCTGTGGATAAATCGCTTCCTTAGACAAATCACTATCAGCTGTGGCAATCTGTCTGAACATGCAGCCTGATCTAACAGATTGCCATGTCACGAATATTCTCATCTCACAATTGGCATTTACAGTGTGACTCGCAATAACCGGGCAGGTGATGTTTACTGCTTCCGCATGTCAGGTGATTAACAAATTCAATACCCGTCTACATTCCCCTTCCACCTTCCATACTCCTCCCGCATACAGTGCCCGCAGGGCCGGAAGCCGAGCTGCTGGGCTTCTGTTGCATCCAAAAAGAATACCCTGTTTGCTGGTTTCATCCTTTTGCCTGACGGGCAGCTAAGCTGGCCGTAGATTTTCAGTTGGGCGTTGCCACCCAGCGTTACTTTGCCTTGCCTGATGAGAGCAGAAAGCTGACGGCTCCGGGCGAAGTGGGTGCTCCCCAGGTCTGTATGCCGGATCATTTGGCGTCGTGCAAAGGAATGCCCAGCGTCATCCGGTGGCCGGAGTGCACCGTGCTTACGCCGTGCCGCATCTGCACCCTGTAGTAGCCTTTGCTGCCCATCACGGGACGCTGGCTGGTAGCAAATATGATCAGGTCGCCCTGCTTTGGTGTGAGCGATACAGCCTTTGATTGCGCTCTTGGCCTTTGTTCCACCAAAATAAACTCACCCCCCTCATAGTCCCAGCCGGGCTGCTTGAGAAAAAAGACCGGCTGAAAAGGGAAGTTGACATCGCCATACAGGTCCTGGTGAAGGGTGTTGTACCCGCCATCGCCGTATGTCAGCAGCAGGGGAGTAGGTCGGCGCTGTCCTTTGTCATGGCAAAGCTGGAGGAAGTCAGCATGGGCCTCAGGGAATGTCAGATTGAGCCGCAACGCTTTGCTCCAGAGATTGGCCGCAGGCACCAGCATTTCGTAGAGCTGTTGCCGAAGTGACTGTAACTGGTCAGGCAAAGGATAGTTGAAATACTTGTACTCTCCCTCTCCAAACCTGTAGCGGGCCATATTGATGGTGGTTCTGAACAGGCCTGGTTCGGCGTACCAGGCCATTATTGCTTCACACTGCTCCTGAGTCAGCACACTTTCTAGGTGGACAAATCCCTGCGAAAGCAAGGTGTGTTGCAGACTGTCGGCAGTCACAGCTAAATTCATGACTTGCATATGAAAAGGGTAAAAGAGTTAGCACGTTTCTAAGATTCAAAATTACCCTGACCCTGTGCACGTGGCAATCCGATTCTTGCGCTCCTGGTTTTGGGGGATGTCAGCAGGTGATAAACAGCTCCCTTGCTTCGCAGAAATCAGGTTGCAATACATGGGTATTTGTGCTTTCTTCACATAAAAACACATCCTATGTCACTTCTCAAGCATCTTCGTATTGGCTTCACTTGCGTTGTCTTTTTAGTTGCCAGCGCCGCTTTGGCACAAAAAGTTGTCATTACGCCCGACAAGGCTGACGGTGTTTATAAAGTAGGTGAAACCGTTACCTGGAAACTTAACTGCGCCGAGGATTGTGACTCTGTTCGATACGTGCTGAAAAAAGGAGGCCTGACCGATATCCAGCATGATGATGTTTCCTTTGACAAGGGTACTCCTCAGGTGAGCTATACCTTTGATGCGCCCGGCACCATGCTGCTGGAAGTGAGCTGGGGAAAAGGCGGATGGGGAAACAGAAGTGTGGGAGGGGCTGTGGCCAATCCGGATCAAATTGCCCTGTCTGCCGAAAAGCCAAAAGACTTTGATAGTTTCTGGAACAAGCAGCTCAAGCAGCTTGAAAAAGTACCTGCAAATCCTGTGCTCGAAAAAGGAGAAAGCGGCGTAGACAATGTCGACTACTGGAAGATTTCCATGGACAACATCAATGGCAGCCACATTCAGGGGCAGCTGGCCAAACCATCTTCAGGAGAGAAGTTTCCAGCGTTGCTTATTGTGCAGTGGGCGGGTGTGTATCCGCTCGACAAAGGCTGGGCCGTGAACCGGGCGAAGGATGGATGGTTGACGCTGAATATAGAAGCCCATGACCTGCCCATCGACGAACCCAAGGATTTTTACAAACAACAATCCGATGGGCCATTGAAAAATTACCCCGCTATTGGCAACGAAAGCCGTGAAACGAGCTACTTTCTGCGCATGTATCTTTCCTGTTACCGGGCAGCGCAATACCTCACCGAGCGCCCCGACTGGAATGGCAAAACGCTGGTAGTGATGGGCGATAGCCAGGGTGGGCAGCAAACCCTGATGACGGCTGGTTTCCATCCCGCCATTACCGCCGCCATTGCGCTGGTGCCAGCTGGCTTCGATATGCTGGGCCCGGATGTAGGAAGAAAAGGAGGGTGGCCCCAGTGGTATGGCAGCACCGATGGCAAAGACCCTGCAAAAGTGCATGAAGCCAGCCGCTACTATGATGTGGCCAACTTCGTTACCAATATCAAATGCCCGGTGCTGGTAGGCATCGGTCTGCTCGATGAAACCTGTCCTCCGGAAGGGATTTTAGCAGGTGTCAATCAGCTCACCACACCCAAGCAGGTGATGATCCTGCCCACCTCTGGCCACCAGGATCGCAACGGTTCTCAGGAGCCTTTCCGAACCCAGCGTGACAAGGTTTGGCTGCCTGCGCTGCGTGACGGCAAAGGAGCGCCGGTGCAGTAAAGTCCACGCTGAAAAAGTTACTTTTCATGGAGGTTGTCTGGTCTGAGCGCCGGGATATAATCCCGGGGTACGTTTGCTAGCGTGAGGATGGAATGGAATACCGTGGTATTGGACCAGACTGTTTTTTTTATCGCCGACTCCTGAAATTACCGACTGGCGTTGCGCCATTTATTTGTCGATTATTCGTAAATCGCTCTCTTATTTTTTCGGGCTGCAGCCGCACCAATGAAAACACAGACCAAGGCGTATCTTGCACTGACATTTATCTGCATCGTATGGGGTACTACCTACCTGGCCATGCGGGTGGGTGTGTCTCAATTTCCAGCGTTTGCCTTTTCAGCCATCAGGCAGACGATTGCAGGTGGTGGACTGCTGCTGTTTGTCTGGTTGTCAGGCAAGGGTGGCACTATCAATATCGCCTATCTCAGAAAGCACGCCTTTATCGGGTTTATGATGATCACGCTTGGCAACGGCCTGGTGGGTTGGGCCGAAATGTTTATCCCGAGCGGATTGGCTGCGCTTATTTGCGCCATGATGCCCGTTTGCGTGGTGCTGATCAACCTGGCCAGCAAAGCCGAGGAAAAACCCAATGCACTTATTTATGCAGGTCTGCTGTTTGGGGTGGGAGGCTTGATGCTCGTATTTAGAGAACATGTTGCCGACCTGGTGAACCCCGACTATAGAATGGGCATTTTGCTCACGTTCGTCGCCATCATTGGCTGGTCGTACGGTAGTGTGAGTATCCGACGGTATGGTAAGCCCGAAAGTCCGCTCATGAACGCTGGTTTTCATTTGTTTTTTGGAGGCATTGGTATTTGGCTGTTCAGCTTTGCATTCGACGACTACACCCGGTTTTCAATGGTCGACTGGCAGGGAATGTCGGCGCTTTTGTATGTGACAGTGTTTGGCTCGCTTGGTGCTTTTGTCTGCTATCTCTATGTTTTGCAACATTTGCCCGTTGGGCTCGCTTCCATATATGCTTACGTCAATCCACTGGTGGCCGTATTGCTTGGCTGGTGGATATTGGATGAAAAGCTGAATGCCCTCATTGCTTTGGCGTTCGTGATAACAGTTGTTGGCATTTTTATGGTGAACAAAGGCTATAAGGTGAAGGCATACAAAGCGCTTTCAAAGCCAGCCGCTACCTGAGGGAGCAGATCAGGTTGTTACATCGGCGGGGCAAACGCATTTAAAACTATTTATCTTTGAAATGCTTCGTTTTGTCCTAATCCGCTTACTAACGGAAAAAGAAGAATTTCGAAGCTGTTACGCCAGTCAGGCTCTCACTTAAGGGCCGGGGTAATGCTATTAAGTCAAGAGCATTTTGCAATCATAAGGCCTAAGGGGGCCTGCTAATGGTAATCCATACGCCCTTTAGGGTAAGGGGTGAAATCGAAATTGGGAGACTGAACCTCTTAACTTAATAGCATTGAGGATTCCCGGCTAGGGGTTGAAAAACAGCTTTGAAAATAAATTGTCTAATTTGTTTCAAATGCGCTGGCCCCGGCCACTTCTTCTGGAAAAGAATCTCAGGTTGTTTAATTTGCTACTTTGAGACAAAGAGAACACACCGATATGGAAATAAGAAAAGCCAGGCTGAATGATCTTCAGCACCTTACTCCACTTTTTGATGGCTATCGCCAGTGGTATGGCCAGGAAGCAGCCCTTGAAGCAGCGGGGCAATTCCTGGAAGAACGACTACTGAATGGGGAAAGCGTCATTTTTATGGCTTATGTGGAAGGTATAGGCGCAGGGTTTACTCAACTTTATCCATTGTTTAGCTCAGTCACCATGGAGCGCCTTTGGTTGCTCAACGATTTGTATGTAGACAAGAAATTCCGACGCATGGGCATAGGCGAGGGACTGCTGAAAGCCGCTCAAGCGTTCGCCCAAGAAACGAGGGCCAAAGGACTTACGCTGGAAACGCAAGTGAGCAACCTGTCGGCACAGCGGCTGTACGATAGCACGGGGTTTAAGAAAGAAGAGGACTTTTATCATTATTTCTGGAAGGCTTAGTTTAGCCGCAATTAATTAAATATCACTCACGATGAGTTACTTAACTTCTGTAAAAAAGGAATTCCTGCGTTACAAAAGCCTGGGCGACAAGGCGATGGCCCAGGTGGCAGACGGAGCGCTGCACTGGCAGCACAACGAAGAAAGCAATAGCATTGCCACAACGGTGAAGCACATTTGGGGCAATATGATTTCCCGCTGGACGAATTTCTTAACCGAAGACGGCGAGAAGGAATGGCGGCAGCGAGACCAGGAGTTTGAGGAAGACAAAGCCACCAGGGCCGAAGTACTTGCCAGATGGGAGGAAGGCTGGGCTTGTCTTTTCGCAGCACTGGATGCATTGAAGGAGGAGGATCTCAGTCGTACTGTCTACATTCGGGCAGAGGCGCACACGGTGATGGAGGCCATCAACAGACAGCTGGCGCACTATCCTTACCATGTCGGGCAAATCGTTTACCTGGCCAGGATGCAGGCTGGAGACAAATGGACAAGCTTATCCATTGCCCGAAATAAGTCGGATGAATTCAATAGAGAGAAATTCGGGAGAAAATAAAGACGTAAAATTCTATCTTTCAGCGAATTCCCTGTGACGCAGCGGTCATAATTCGTATCTGGAAATTTTTACTTTTCCCTTGTCGGCGCTATTTTAGAATAATGGAACGCCAAAGGTTTCTTTCGCTTTCGATCTGCATCATCCTTGGCAGCTACGGAGTTTTTGCCCAGCAAACGGGTGTGGTCGACTACCCAACGCTCGGCATCAGGTTCTCCATTCCCGACGGATGGAAGGGAGCGGAATCGGGAGAGGTGTTTCTGATGGGTTCAGATACCAAGCCGGGTCTCTTGATACTGATGACCCATCAGGAGTCGCAAATCCAAAACCTTAAAGCACAAGCAGAAGCAGGTCTGGTAGATGAGGGCATTAACCTGCAGAAGTCAGGAGATTTTGAAAAAGTGGGATCGGAAGGGATAGGTGCGGAGTTTTCCGGCAATATCCAGGGAACAAAGGCCAAAGCCTATATTGCGGCAGTTGTCAATCCGTTTGGGACGGGCGTGACAGTGGTAGCTGCTACTGATGTGCCCAACTATTCTTCTCTTTACAAACAACTGGCAAAGGAAATTGCCGGAAGTCTGCAGTTTTCTCAGCCCAAAGAGCCTCCGGTCACTGAAGAGTGGCGACAAACGCTGCAGGGAGCCAAGCTTACCTACCTCAATTCGTATTCCAGCTCAGGCTATGATTCCTATGGCGGCTACAGCGACCATGAGGAGATTTTATTGTGCGGCAACCGCTTTACGTTTTATAAAAGCAGCAGCATGTCCATCGACACTGGCGGGGCCTATGCCAGCAGTGCAGGCAATAGCAACAATGCAGGAAACTGGACAGTGGCCACAAGTGGGGCTGGCGTGCCACTGCTCCGTCTTCAGTACGACAATGGAACGATATCGGACTACGAGCTGGAGTACAAGGAGACGAAGACCTACCTGAATGGCTATCGGTACTTTCGCACCTATGACCACGGGGAGTGCAGGTAGGGTGCACCGTCGCAACACACAGACCTTCTGTCATTCGCTATCAACCTTTCGAATATTTGACCGGCAAAAATTCTTCAAAGAGATAATATCTGGGTAGATTAGTTCACTTGATTTATGGTTTTTCAAAAATGCTGTTGCTGTTCCCGAATGAGTTAGGGCTTTTCCGGGAGCAGGCAACTTGCTCGCCTGAGTAGCACTGATGTGCGGTTTTTGAAATTGTATGGTTTATTATATTTCCCTTTAAGATACCTACTTATGAACAGACGAAGCACCCTCAAGGGTCTGCTTGCCGCTGGCGGTGCCATTGCGGGCCTTTCCCTGGTGGAATGGAAATGGCATATTGTGGAAGATGCCCTCCACCCCAGGTTCTACACTCGCAAAGAAGAGGAGCTTTTTAGCTCAATTGCGGATACCATTATTCCTGCCGGAACCCCGCCTTCAGTGCCAGGTGGCCCAGCCGAGCCCATCGGTGCGCTCTCAACCGGTACCGATAAATTTCTAATGAAGCTTCTCGAAAAATGCTACGAGAAAGAAGACCAGGACAAACTGCGGCTTCAGATGGCAGCGCTAGAAAAGTCGGCCGAGGATACTTACGGGGAGTCGTTCGCTGACTGCACACAGGAGCAGCGGGTTGAACTGCTAATGACAAGGTCGAATTCGGAAGTGGAGGAAGAGAAAGAATTCTTCGACTTTATGAAAGACCAAACCATCCGTGGCTTTACCACCACACAGGTAGTTATGACCAACTACCGAGACTACAAAGTGGCACCGGGTCATTTCTATGGATGCGCCAGTGTTTGATTCTAAAATTCCAAAAGACAAAAACCAAAACACAAATAAATCTCAAAAAGCAAATCACCAATACCAATTCGTTTCGAATTTGACCTTTGGTGCTTAATTGAATTTTGATGCTTGCGATTTGTGATTTAACCAACAGTTATGTTACAAGATTCTAAAGATAAACGTACCTACGACGCCATTGTGATTGGCTCAGGAGCCAGCGGAGGCTGGGCTGCCAAAGAGCTGTGTGAAAAAGGATTGAAGACACTGGTGCTTGAAAGAGGCCGGGACGTAAAACATATCAAGGACTATCCCACAGCTTCCAAAGCCCCATGGGACTTCGAATTCCGTGATAGTGTGCCCATTGAGAAGCGAGTAGGTTACGGCAATGCACGGTTCCTCAGAGAATCATCGCTGCCGTTTGCGCTGAAGGAGGATGAGCAGCCCTTTATTCAGGAAAAGCCTTTCCGCTGGTTCAGGGGATACCATGTAGGCGGCAAATCACTGCTGTGGGCCCGGCAAACCCAACGCTGGAGCGACTATGACTATGAAGGCCCGGCCCGGGATGGTTTTGCGGTAGACTGGCCCATCAGGTACAAAGACGTGGAGGAATGGTATACCTACGTGGAGAAATTTGCAGGTGTTTCGGGCAATAGGGATGGCCTGGCGGTGCTGCCCGACAGCGAGGTAATGCCGGCTTTTGAGCAAAGCTGCATAGAGCAATACTTTCAGGAAAGCATTAAGAAAAACTATAGCGACAGGGTGATGATCCAGGGGCGGTGTGCTCATCTCACCGACCCTCAGCAAATCCATATCGATCAGGGCAGAGGCAAGTGCCAAAACCAAACCATGTGCAACAGGGGCTGCATTTACGGAGGCTACTTCAGTAGCAACGCTTCCACTATTCCCTGGGCCATGAAAACGGGCAATATGACCATGAGGCCCAACGCCGTGGTGCACTCGGTTATTTATGATGATGCGAAAGGCAAGGCCACCGGTGTGCGTGTGATCGACGCTGAATCGAAGGACATCATAGAGTTTTATGCCCGCATTATCTTTGTGAATGCGTCCACGCTGAACAGCAACGCCATTCTGCTGAACTCCACGTCGTCGAGGTTCCCCATGGGACTCGGCAACGACAACGGCATCATGGGCAAGTACATAGCCTGGCATAATTACCGGGGCAAAGGCAATGCTGAGTACGAAGGCTTCCAGGACAAACGCACCGACGGGCGCAACCCTGATCACTCCTATATTCCACGATTCAGAAACGTGCACAAGCAAGAAACCGACTTCCTGCGTGGCTATGCCATAGGCATTGGCGGGGGCAGGGGGCAGCGCTCCGACACCAGCATGATTGGCGATGAGCTGAGAGACAACCTGCTGGACAGGGAATATGGCAACTGGAACATCAGCAGCTGGATGATGGGAGAAACGGTGCCTGTTGAAAGCAACCACGTGCGACTGAGCCGGGACATGAAGGACAAATATGGCATTCCTCAGCTCATTGTGTCTGTGGAGTGGCAGGAAAACGACGACAAAATGGTGCAGGATTACCTGGAGCAGCAGCAGGAAATGTTCGAAAAGGCCGGCTTTATCAATGTGAGAGTGAATGACAGCCATTCGCTTCCCGGCTCGGATATCCACGAAGTGGGCGGCGTGCGCATGGGAAGAGACCCTAAAACGTCACTCCTCAACGAGTGGAACCAGCTTCATGCCTGTAAAAATGTGTTCGTGTCAGACGGCGCTTGCATGACTTCCACGGGAACGCAAAACCCAACACTTACCTTCATGATGCTGACGGCCCGTGCCGCTAACCATGCAGTAGATGAATTGAACAAACTGAATTTGTAGCATGTGGTGTGCACGGGTGGTGCCCACACCGTGTCATATCGCCCGATGAATTAATGGAGCAAGTCGAAGGCTGAGATTCTTGAGCGGTAGACGTAATATCAGGTGGTGGCATCACATTTATGGAATTGAAAACGAATAGTAAATACACTTAAAATGAAAAAACACCTGATAGCTTTCATTATTCTTTTTGTCGCCTGGCAACTGCCGCACCCAACGCAAGCCCAGAAAAAGGGCGATCCGTTGTACACCGCACCGCTGGGCGTGCAGGCCTACACGTTCCGCAAGAGCTTCCCTAAGGGAGTAGAGGCTACTCTGGACACCATTGCCTCGCTGGGCTTTACCGAGCTGGAAGGCGGAGCGCCTGCTGGCATGACAGGCGAAGAGTACAGAAAATTGTGTGAAGCGAGGGGCATCAGCATTCCCGGCACTGGCACGGGCTATGAGCAACTGGTGAAAGACCCTCAGGCCGTAGCCGACAACGCCAAAGCCCTGGGCGCCAAGTTTGTGATGTGCGCCTGGATCCCCCACAAAAGGGCTGAATTTAACCTCGAGAATGCCCAAAAGGCAGCGGAGGATTTTAACAGAGCAGGCAAAGTGTTGAAAGAAAATGGCCTTACTTTCTGCTACCACGTGCATGGCTATGAGTTTCAACCTTACGGAAAAGGCACGCTGATGAACTATATCATTGAGAACACTAACCCTGAGTACGTGTCTTTCGAAATGGACATTATGTGGACGCATTTTGGTGGTGGAGATCCGGTGAAGCTCCTGAAGAAATACGGCGACCGCTGGAGACTGCTGCACGTAAAAGACCTGAAAAAAGGCACGCCGAAAGACTTGACAGGTGGTACGGGTCAGGAGAATGACGTAACTCTTGGACAAGGAGAACTCGACATTCCGGGAATACTCAGGGAAGCTAACAAAATAGGCATCAAGCACATGTTCATTGAAGATGAGAGCCTCAATCCAATGCTGCAAGTGCCTCAAAGCATTGCCTACCTGAAGAGCTTAAAATATTGAAACACAGTGGTGATGAAAAAAGAGGCCTTCGCCTCTTTTTTCATTTCTAAGTGCTACAAGCGTTGCATTAACTCCCCCAATGGAGTCCCTGAAGGCACCATTGCGACCGGTTTTGGAAGGGTATGTTGTTCTGGGCAATGTTGCTCAACCTTTGTCTCTTTTTATCTCTAATGATTTAAAGTAAATTGATGTAGCCATTGATGATGAATTTGAAACGCTAACCTGATTACCATGAATCCGATCCTTAAAAACATTATATCAGTTGTCATCGGTGTTGTAATTGGCAGTATCGTGAATATGGGCATTGTGATGATCAGCGGGTTTGTTATACCTCCTCCTGAAGGTGCCGACGTAACGACCATGGAAGGGCTACAAGCCTCGCTGCATTTATTCGAGCCAAGGCATTTCATTATGCCATTTTTAGCCCATGCTTTGGGAACATTGGCAGGAGCAATGCTGGCCGGTCTCATTGCTGCCAACAACAAGATGAAATTTTCTGTAGGCATTGGTGTTTTCTTTCTGGCGGGTGGCATCACAAATGCCTTCATGCTGCCAGGCCCTATCTGGTTTGCGGTTTTGGATATGGTGGTTGCCTATATTCCGATGGGTTTTATAGCCGGGAAAATGGCTGTGAGATTGACAAAGTGACTAGCCTTTCGTAACACCATCTTTCGCAATATTTTGCAGGGGAGCTATTGAGTGATCGCCGGGAAAGGAAAGGCCAGATAGTAAAACAATGACAGATCCAAAAGAGATTGTTAGAGAGGGTTATGATAAACTTTCTTCGGACTATAGAATACATTTCGCCGCATCTCATGAAGCTAGTTATGAACCGTGGCTGAATAGCTTTGTTCAATACTTGAAGGCCGATGATAAGATCCTGGAACTGGGCTGTGGAGATGGTCTTCCAGTTGCCCGGTTTTTAAGTCAGCGTCACCGGTACCTGGGAGTTGAAATTTCGCCAGCGCAAGTGGCACTGGCCCGTGCCAATGTTCCGGAAGGTACTTTTGAAGTAGCAGATATGACAAAACTGTTTTTACAGACGGGGGAGTTCGCCGGTATTGTGGCCTTGTACTCTCTCATTCACGTGCCCATTGAGCAGCAACCTGCGCTGATTGAAGCAATGTATATTTGGTTGCAAGCTGGGGGATGTGTTTTAGCAATAGTAGGAGCGAAGGCCTGGACTGGTATAGAAAAAGACTGGATTGTTGCCGGCACAACCATGTACTGGAGCCATGCGGATAGCAACACCTACATCAAATGGTTTTCTTCAGCAGGGTTCACAATAGAAGAAACAAAATACATCCCTGAGGGAGACTCTGGGCATACATTGATCATTGCCAGAAAGACGTAACTATGGTATCGATCTCCCCTCTGGTAGTGTTTCCCGAAGGTGATACCGACGATTTAGTTGCTCTTATTACTTCTTGGCCGCTGCTGGTTTCTTTGCTGGCTGGTCTTTCTTAAAGTCGATGCCCGCCACCAAATTACCTGTTCTAAATGCTCCTGAAAGGGCTGCCGGAATTTGTGCTTCCGCCAGAATCACTTTAGCACGTGCTTCCTGAATACGGGCAATCATTTCCTGCTCGTTGGCGACGGCCATGGCCCTGCGCTCTTCAGCTTTGGCCTTGGCAATGCTCAGGTCGGCAGAAGCCTGGTCGATTTGCAGCATGGAACCAATGTTTTGTCCAATATCGATGTCGGCAATATCGATTGAAAGGATTTGAAAGGCTGTACCAGCGTCAAGGCCATTTTCCAGCACCTGTCTGGATATGCTTTCGGGGTTTTCAAGAATGAACTTATAGCTGGTGGCCATACCAATTCTTGAGATGATTCCCTGGGCCACTCTTGCTTTGATGGTTTCTTCACCAGCACCACCCACAAGCTGCTGCAGGTTGCTTCGCACTGTAACACGGGCAACAGCAATGAGCTGAATGCCATCCATTGACACAGCTGTGATGGCAGGCACAAGCACCATATAAGGCGTTACAGATACCTTTACCGCATCCAACACGTCTCTACCAGCCAGGTCAATGGCAGTAGCTTGCTTAAAATCAAGTTTGAGGTTGGCTTTGTCGGCCATGATCAACGCCTTGATAACAGCGACCAGGTTGCCTTTGGCCAGGTAGTGCGTTTCCAGCATTTCGACGGAAATATCGGGAATGCCAGCTTTTGCAGCCAATATCATCGATTTGACGATTAGCCCCGGCGGCACCTTGCGGAATCTCATAAAAACAAGCGTCATCAGATTAACTCTGACACCCGAAAACTGCGCTGTAATCCACAGACTAATAGGGAAGATGTATAAGAGCAGCCAGAGGCCGACAATAATAACACCGATGGTAATGAGTAGTTGAACAGGCATTTGAGTTGATAGATGGGGTTGAGCGGTGGCGACTATTAGCCAACTGCCTTTTTAATAAATGATACCCTGAAAGATAGGTATTATTTATTGGCTACTCCTTTCAGTAGAGTTAAATAGTTTCTCTCCGGCCGTATAAAAATCGCAGCGACCTAAAAAATAGAAGCCGGGACACCTTTCCTGAACAAAGCATCCCGGCCCATTATGACGGAATCGTGACCATTTACTTCTCAGTGAACCTTGTGGAAAGTCCACCGACGGAGCTTCCACCCACTGTTATTTCATATTCTCCTGGTTCCACAATGAAGTTACCTTCATTGTCATAGAAGCCTAATTCCGCCTCTCCCAGCGTAAAGCTAATCTGTTTGCTTTCTCCAGCCTTGATCATCAGTTTTTCAAACCCTTTCAGCTCTTTCACCGGTCGGGTAACGCTGGCAGCAATGTCATGGAGGTAAAGCTGTACTACCTCTTCTCCATCTAGCTGGCTGGTGTTGGTTACCTTTAAATTAACGACCACCTTACCCTTTTCGGGCTGGCTTACTTGTAAGTCGGCATAGTCGAAGTCGGCATAGCTCAGGCCATAACCGAATGGATAAAGCGGGTCATTGGCCTCATCGGAGTAGTGCGACCAGAACACGATGCCATTGCCAGCGTCATTGGGTCGGCCGGTACGCTTGTGGTTGTAGTAAATGGGTACCTGGCCAACACTGCGGGGGAAAGACATGGGCAGCTTTCCGCTGGGGTTGTAGTCGCCGTAAATCACCTGTGCTATAGCATTGCCACTTTGGCTGCCTAAATGCCAGGCCTGTACAAGTGAGGGCACTAATTTAGACTCCCTGCTGAGGTCGAGAGGACGGCCGCTCATGGTAACGAGCACCACGTTTTTGTTTGCTTTTGCAACAGCTTCCAGTAGTTCGGTTTGCACTCCCGGCAGGGTAATATCAGTGCGGCTGCGGCCTTCGCCCGATTGAAAGCCATTCTCGCCCAATACAATGACAACCACATCGGAGTTTTTAGCAGCCTGTACTGCTGCCTGGAATCCGCTTTTGTTAGTTTCGTTGATTTTCACTTCCATCAGAAAGGTCGCAGGCTCTGTCACAAGGTCAGCGCCTTTGCTGTAGTTGTACTGGTTGCCGACATATTGCTGCAGGCCTTCCCATACCGACACTGCCGTGTTGGCATCGGCGCCGCCCCTCCAGCTGCCAATGGGGCTGTCTTTGTCTGTGGCCAGTGCACCAATCACGGCGATTTTCTGACCAGTCTTTTTTAGCGGCAGTAAGTTGCCATCATTTTTGAGCAGCACGACGGACTTTTTCGCCATGTCCAACACGCCCGACACGTGGTCGGGGTGGCCGGTCAGGTCTTTCTCTCTTTGCTCGTCGCAGTAGCGGTAAGGGTCATCAAAAAGCCCTAGCTCAAATTTCACTTTCAGTATTCTCCTCGCAGCGTCATTGATCAGTGCCACGTCTACTTTGCCAGCGTCAACCAGCCCTTTCAGTTCTTTGACGTACAGGTACGACTCCATGTCCATATCTGAACCAGCCAGCGCAGCCAGTCTGGCGGCCTCGGAGCCATTGGCAGCATAGCCATGAACGATCATTTCACCTATAGAGCCCCAGTCGGAGACAACAAAGCCCTCGAAGCCCCACTTGCCTTTGAGGATGTCTCTCTGGAGCAGGCTGTTGCCAGTGGCGGGAATGCCATTGAGTACGTTGAACGCATTCATGAAAGTGCGTGCCCCTGCATCGGAAGCCGCCTTGAATGGGGGAAGCACCATGTTGTAGAGTGTGGAGGTGCCAATGTCAACGGTGTTGTAGTCACGGCCACTTTCGGAAAAGCCGTAACCGGCAAAGTGCTTAACGCACGCCGCTATCGTTAGCGGATCGGCCAGGTTATTGCCCTGGAAGCCATTGACCCGTGCCACCGCTATTTTGCTGCCGAGGTAGGGGTCTTCGCCTGCACCTTCCATCACCCGGCCCCAGCGGGCGTCCCGGCCAATGTCCACCATGGGGGCAAAGGTCCAGCTTATTCCAGCTGCCGCTGCCTCTACGGCGCCGATGTGGGCCGCTTTTTCGATGGCCGCTAAGTCCCAGCTCGCCGCCTCGGCCAGCGGTATGGGGCTCATGGTTTTGTAGCCATGGATCATGTCGAAGCCGATGATGAGGGGAATACCCAGCCGGGTTTCCTCCACCGCTATCTTCTGTACTTTCCTCACTTCAGCCACGCCACGCACGTTTAGCATCGAGCCGACGAGGCCTTTTCTGAGGTTCTCGTATTTCATGGCGGCATCGCCTTCGGCGGGCACAGGGCCCGTTACGTCCCAGAAGCCATTGTACTGATTCATTTGCCCTATTTTTTCTTCCAGGGTCATCAACGCCATCAGGCTATCGACTCGCTGGTCGACTGCGCTTGAAGGTTTTGACGATGAGGTGGAGGAATTGTCGGGTTGGTTGCAGGCCACCATCGCCGTTGCGACAATGACCATGAGTATTATCTTTCTCATAGGAGTGTGTTTTGGAAACAAATGTTGAATGAGGCTGGTGCCTCTTTTTGTTTGTCCAAGGTACACTTTGATGAAAACGCAGGAACGTACGGACGTCAGCAAAAGAACTGACATTCATCACCTAATGTGGGTGTGGTTTTATTTCATTTTCTCAATAGGCGTGCTGGCTTTTGAGTTTGAAATCAGCACAGCATAGTCGATGAACGCTGTGGTCGACTTTCCCTTTACGTCGTCGCCGTTCGATGCCTCATCCTTCATCACCACTTCGATCAAGTCGGGTATGCCGTTGGCGTAGGGAGTACCCTGGCCATTGAGCTTGAACAGTGTGATGTCGGATATCCGGGTTTTCTTGAGGTTTTTTATTCCCAGAAAGTATTCCTTCCTGTAGTCGCCAATGCAAAATCCTCCTTCAGTTATATGGGTTTTGTATCCTTTGTCATCGTATTCCACCTCCCAAAGCACCCGGCTTTTGGTAAGGTAGCCTATAATGGAAATGACTTCTTCCCTTGCGTAAATGCCGTTTTCGATGAGCATGGTGAAGAATGACGCATTTCCTTTCTCGCCTTCTCTGTCTTTCTCCAGGTGAAAGAAGCCAAAGCGAGCGAATTGTGGTTTGTTTTTGAAGTCGTACAAATCGCTTAGCCCGACATAGTTGTCGTAGATCGTTTCTCCCCTCTTCGACGAGAAAACCTCAAAAGTCACTTTCAGATTGCGGATCAAGTGGTCAAATATGAATGGATCGTTGATGCCCTTGCTGAAATCATCCGGAGTTGCTTCATAAGTTGCCACAAATGCTCTGAGGATGGCTTTTGAGTCACTGTCATAATAGGGCGAATAGTCGGTGGTGTCGGCCTCCAGCATGTTAGCTACCCGATCCAAAGCAGGGCTTTCAACAACCTGTCGATCGATGAGTTCGAGCAGGAGCTTGCAGGTGTATTTGTAGGTCACTATCAAATCAATACCTACCACGGTCAGTTTGTCTTCTGCCGGGAGTTGGTCGTTGAGCTGCTTTAGCGCTGTCCACTTGTTGTAGGTTTCCACCGTTTTGTCCTGCGGCACCCTCACGCCGTAATGAGTGACCAAATCCTTCAGTAAAACCGTGTCACCTGAGGCCAGGTAGCTGTTGAAATAATGGGCAATGGCGAAATCGGTTTCGGGCAGGTAGTAGCTGATGCTGCCGGTTTTTGTGAACGACTGAAGCAAGGCTATTTCAGTGATTTCTGTCTTTGCGCTGCCGTGGTAGGCCCCGAAGCCTATGATTTTGAAGTCTGCTTGTGGAAAATTGAATTCGTTAGTCAGTAAGTCATAACGATTTTCCTGTAAGTGCTCTTTTTTTGACTGAGCCGATAGGTTGAGTGTGATCACCAGCGCAAGGGCAGTTAACGTCTTGGTCATTCGAACTTTTTTGTGCTAAGGACTCTGGTGTGTGTTTACCGTTGCATGGCACCGCTAAATTAATCTACAGTGCATTCTTTTCTAGAGCACTGCTAAAAAACTTCCTTTCTGGCTGGTTTTTACACCCTACTCAAGTCGTAATCTCAACCAAATTGCCATCAGGGTCGGCTACCACGCTTTCATAATAGCCATCGCCCGTTGTTCGTGGCTCGCCAATAATCTCAAAGCCGTCTTTTCTTAGCTGCTCAGTGAGTTGATCCACCTTTTCCTTCGAGCCGACACTCATGGCCCAGTGTATCAGCCCTTTTCTATAGGCATCTCCGGGGTGCTGTTCTACCTCTGGCCTGGCCATGATTTCGAGCCTGGCGCCTGAGTCAAAAGTAAGGAAGTAAGAAGTGAATTGCTTGGTGGGGTTGTGGTATTTTTCGCTAGCTGTGGCGGCGAAGTAGGTGGTGTAAAAGTCTTTTAGCTCTTCAAGCTTTGTCGTCCAAACGGCGATGTGTTCTATTTTCATTGGTAAGCGTACTTGATTTATTTCGTAAATAAATAGGTCTGATGTTTTTCTTGCCTGACTCTCTTTTTTTGATGTCGAAAGCTTTAGTGCTTTTGATAAGAGAAGACAGTTTTGAATACTTATAGTTCCTGGGATCAAAGTCCGTCTTTTTCTTGATCAAGTAATTGCCCAGCGAGCCTAGAAAGGCCAAGCCGCTGTCGTCGGAGATTTCATCCACACTTTCTATGAAGGCCTTTATCAGCTTTGCTCACCAAATCACCTCAATTCTACTATATAAACGGAAGTTAGGATCCTTGGATATCACTTTAAGGTTTTCTGAAATACCCTGAGCGATGATAACCCTGTCAAATGGGTCTTTGTGGTGGTTTTCCAATGTTGACAAGCCGATGAGGTGGTCGAAGTCAAGTGGTAGAATTTCAAAGCTGTTCTTTATAATTTCTTCTTTCAGATTTGAAAGAGGTATGCCCAAAGTTAGTTTCCCAAGGCTTATCTTAATTGCAATCTCCCAGATTGAAGCAATGCTAACGAATTTTTTTGTGGCAGAATCCTCAATGGTAGTGCGGGCAGTTGTTGAAAGTTGGTCGTCTCCACCCAAAAACCAAAGGAATGCATGAGTGTCCAACAAATGACTCATTACATGTAATCATTGAACACGTCCAAAGGAGCGTCAAAGTCTTCTGAGAGCTTTATTTTACCTTTGAGACTTCCAAATACAGGCTTGTGGCTTTTTCCCTTCTCTTTTTTTGATTTTTTCTGAATTAGAAAGTCTATAAAATCGGAAGCCTCCTTCTTTAAATCGGGGGGTAGCGTCTCGAGTTTTGTATATAGCGTTAAGGCTGCCATCATTTATTTTTATAACACAAGTTAAATCATTCTAGCTAATCAGCCAATACTTTGTAATGGTGGATGATGCCCTATTTTCATCCAAAGTGACTTCAGTGGTTTAACGTAATAATACTCAAACTGGTTAACTGTCTTGAGCCTCACTGTTGATCGATGAAGCTTCCTCGGGCTGATTCACCCAGTTGGATGCCGAGGGGTTGAGTTACCTCAATAGGCAATTACTTATTTTTCAAATAAATATGCTTGATGTTTTTCTCGCCTGATTCTCTGGCTTCAATGATGAAGGCATTCGTGCTTTTGATAAGGGGAGATAGCTTTGAAAACCCATAATTCCTGGGGTCAAAATCTGTCTTTTTCTTGATCAGGTAACTTCCCAGCGAGCCCAGGAAAGCCCAGCCGTCATCGTCAGAAATTTCATCCACGCTTTCCTTAATCACTTTTATTAGCTCCTTATCTACTTTGCTGACCGACGAAGGCTGAGCTTTTCGTTGACTCTTTTGATTGGGCTTTTCATGTGATTCAATTGCCTGCTCCTTCTTCAATATTTCGATGTAGATGAATTTGTCACACGCCGTGATGAATGGGCGGGGTGTTTTCTTCTCCCCAATGCCAATGACAAACATGCCTGCTTCCCGCAAACGTGTGGCGAGGCGTGTAAAGTCGCTGTCGCTGGACACAATGCAAAATCCGTCGACTCTTTTAGAGTAAAGCAAATCCATGGCATCAATGATCAGGGCGCTGTCGCTTGAATTCTTGCCCTGTGTATAGCTGTACTGCTGGATGGGAGTGATGGCATTCTCGAGTAATACATTTTTCCATCCCGATACCGTGGGTTTTGTCCAGTCGGCATAAATACGCTTGATGGTGGGATTGCCGTATTTGGCAATTTCGTCGAGCATTTCTTTGATGTGTGCATAAGGCACATTGTCTGCGTCAATGAGTACTGCAAGCTTGTCGTCCTTCATAGGGGATGTGTTTTTTTTGTGATTGGCAAGGCTGCTGACTCCGACTAGTCTGCATTCGCAGGCTGCCGACGATCAGCTTTTGTTTCAGTTTAAGAATAGTGCCGGTGCGGAAAGATACCAATTTTTCACGGCGGTGGGTCATCAGCGGATCAAGCGAGGCAAACGCCTGATAGTAAGTAGAACCAATAGGGATTGGTGGGCGGTATTTTACACTTTCTGCACATTTTACTGGCTTCATTTTTTAGTGTTTACCAAATCCACCTCGTCAAAGAAGATGTCGCCGTTGGGTACGTCGAAGTGCAGGCCGGTTACTTTCATGTTGTTGTCGATTTTGAACTGGAGGGTGCCGAAGTCAAACCAGGCTTGTGGCTCCCGCCATTTGATCTCCCAGGTGTCGTAGTGCCAGTGCACCAGGTCGGCTGTTAAGCCCGGATTGTCCTCCATATAAAACCAGAGTTTATCGTCCTGTTTTACCACTACCACATTGCCATGCATGCCTGCCCAGTAGGTGCCAGCATATTTTTCAAGCGACAGGCTGGGTTTTGTACCGCTCACCCTTGCTTGCCTTCTTTGTGCTATGTCGTCGTAATGGCTCTTGTTGTTGTTGTTTCGTGCCAAAGCCTCTGCTGAAAAGTCTTTTGTTTCTGCCTTGATGTACTGGTTGATGATGTAGTAACACAGTGGAGAGGCAATCCCTTTCATGCTGTTGGTGAGCACCACCACCCCGAGGTTTTCATCGGGTACCATCATCATATAGGAGTACATGCCGTCGTAGCCGCCGCTGTGGGCTACCAATTGTTTGCCATAGTAATCGCTCACACCATAGCCAAGGCCATAGCCGGAAAAATGTTTCCCTGGTGTGGCTGCTCTGGCCTGCTCCGACACAACGAAATTATTGTGCGGCGTCCAGAGCCTGTTTTGCTGTTCTTTAGCGATGATGGTTTTTTGGCTTGTTTTGCCGCCATTCAGGTTCATGATGGTCCATTTGGCCATGTCGTCGGCGCTGGAAATGATGCCACCGGCAGCGCCCATGTTGTCCCAGTTTACCCACGGAATGGGCTCGTTGTTGCCGACAGCATCAGGTTTATGTGGGGAAGCATAGTTGTCTTTGGCTTCTAAATCATCGGTGGATGTTACAGTGCGATTCATGCCCAATGGTGCTATGATTTGCTTTCTCACGTACCCATCCCATGGTAGACCTGAAGCGCTTCTGATGACCTCGCCAGCTGCGATGAACATGAGGTTGGAGTAGCCGTATCCGTTACGAAACTCATAAGCCTGGGGCACATATTTCACCTTCTTTACCACATCTTCGGCGGATAAGTTGGCCTTGTACCACATCAGGTCACCGCTGAATGTACCGAGGCCCAGCCTGTGGCAAAGCAGGTCTTCTACCGTAGCATGCCGGGTGGTATAGTCGTCGTACAATTCAAAGTAGGGGAGGTGGTCAATCACTTTATCGTCCCAGTTGAGCTTGCCTTCTGCAACTAGTTGCCCGATGGCCGTTGCCACAAACGCCTTGGTATTGGAGGCGATGGCGAACAGAGTTTCGCTGTCCACCGCCTCTTTGCCGCCTGCTTCCTTTACTCCGTAGCCTTTGGAAAGCACCACTTTGCCATCTTTAACGATAGCTACTGCAATGCCTGGTACATTCCAGTCTTTCTGCGCTTTGGCGATGTATTTATCAAGATCGGCAACCTTCGGCTGTGCTGTCGCAACAGAGCATGAGAAGACGAGGAGCAGGAAGATGTATTTGAATTTCATAGCAACGAGCATTGGTTGCTATGAAATTAGGAAAAAGTTTTAACACACGGAGAGGGGGGTGGGGGCGGCTTCGCACGATTTCGATGTCTGCCTTGCGCAATCGGCGCTATCTCAGAAACTTATCAATGATCTCCGCCGGGAAGATGCCCACCGGGCCTTCGTAGATGCCAGCGTTGCCACCAATGTCAGTAACTTCTACCGAAATAACATTCTCGCCCTCCCAGTTGATAAGCTCAGGGGGGATGGGGTAGTCCCGGTAGGTTTCCCATGAGTGCGACTGACCCAGGGGCCTGCCGTCGTTTGTTGCGCCAATTAGCTTTCCATTCAGGTACACCTTATCGAAGTCGTCGATTTTACCAAGCAGGAGCACCAGTGGCTTGTTCTTCAGCTTAGCATCCATTTTGAAGTGCTTGCGATAGTAGAAGGTGCTTTCCCAGTGTTTTTTGCCTTTGGTGTGCAGGAAGCCGGGTACCATAATCACCCCCCATTTTTTATCGTCAAAGTTGGCGAGCTTCCATTGAGACTCATAGCCTTCTGCAAACTTCCATACTCCCTCCAGCCTCATTCCCTGATCGAGCGAGCTCCACGACGCAAAAAGACCGATGTCACCGCTGACAATGCCGCCGCTGTGGATGGTGTCAAATATCCGGACTGAAATGACATTCTCTCCATTCAGGTTCAGGAATTCTGAAGGAATGTAATACCATCGCTTGGCATTGTAGGCGGTACTGAATTGAGGAGGGAAGCTACCAAAAAAACCGATAAGATGGCCATTGACAAATACCTGATCAACATCGTCGATATAGCCAAGGTTGAGGTAAATATTGTTGAATTTGGCTACTTCGCTGCCATCGAATTTCTTTCTATACCAGGCGTAGCCATCATAGCCGTTGAAGCCTTCCGACTCCCATTCCGACGGCGCATAGATAGTTTCCCACTGGCTGTCATCGTATTTGGGCTTTGCCCAGTCCATGTTGTCACCAATATGAAATTTCCAGCTGCCTCGAAGCGATACCACTTTTTGCATGTTTCTTCCTTGCGAAAAAACTGAAGCAGAAAATAGCAGAAGGCAAATAGTCGAAATGTATCTAGCGCTATGCATCAGGTGATCTGTTTACGGTTCACGAACATACCAGATGTTCATTTTTCTCACCCAGGACGAGCAATATCTATGCGTTTTTCTTTTTTTCAAAGAAATTGACCCTGGCTTTCAATGGATTGTTGTAAAACTTTGTCATCTAAAAAATCCCGCTTGAGACTAGCGGGACTTTCTCCAAACAACTATTAAACTAAATTTTTAGAAAATGTTACATCGATACCCTCTTGGAGCTGTTGCTGGAAGAGACTTCGAACGTAAAGCCTTTAGAGCTGATGCCTGAAAGGTCGAATACTTTGCTGAAGCCCTTATTGAAAGTGATGCTTTCGCTATGTACCAGTTCACCGGTTTGGTCAAATATGCCTATAGTGGCACCATGACTCTTCGGGTCTTTATACACCAACTGGTATTTGCTGCCACCTAGTTGGTTAACGCCCATCTCTTCAAGCTCTTGCACCCTGGCCATGAGAGTAAATTCGCCATCTTTGTCGGACACTACTATCTGATAAGTGCCAGGGCCGAGATCTTTCATATTATATGGGCGCTTAAAGCCTCTTTTGTTGTCTATGCGATCTACCCGGAGTACATGCCCCGCTTCGTCAAGTATTTTTACTTTGACGATGCCTGGAGTGGCGTCGGCGTAGATCAGGTTATACCTGCCTTCAACTTGTGAAGGAATGAGAGCGGCTTTGGATGACTTGTCTCCATTGCCTTCTGCCAATGTCGCTGTGCTCATAGCTGCTACGAGCATTGCGCTTAAAATGATAGTTCTTTTCATGAGTTTCTGAATTTAATTGACTTGTTGTTGAAT